>JBFHEL010000250.1:0-6379 GCA_041584155.1 Saccharicrinis sp. | reverse complement strand
TGTCAAATGAATTAATGGTTGAGCAGGAAAGCCTTAATCGCCAGTTAAGAGATACATTAACTTCTTATCTTGAAGAATTTAATAAGGATGGACGTTATAAGTTGATTTTAAGTAATACTCTAAGCGATAATGTGTTATATAGTGCCCCTGGAGTAAATATTACTCAAACTGTGGCAGATGCTTTAAATAGCCGTTACGAAGCAAGCAAAGGAATATCAGCTAAATAATAAGCTGAATCACTTATATGATACTGGCAGATTCCTTTTGGTTTCTGCCTTTTTTTATGCATATGAGGGAGATTTGAACATAACAAGTCAAAAAAAGGTTCCTATTTATTAAGTACGTTTAGTGACTATCTGTTTTGGTATCTAAGAAAATAGAAACAGTAAAGTTGCTTCATCCTCATTAAAAATATTAAAGCAAAAACAGAGTCATAAGAATATGGTTCTCTCACAGTCTGGCCCGCGTAAATGGAAGGAGAATAATTAACCCGGCAAGTTCTCCCGATATTTGTGGAACAGGCTTATATGGCAACGAGAAAATAATTATAAAATATGAATAAGGTTTTTACCTCTTATCTGGAAAAACATAAACCCTTTACTTCATTTAATGTAGGAAGTATCATAAAAACACCTATGATTGTGGTTATTCCGGTGTACCTGGAAGATAAACTGGAGTCAACGCTGGATTCTTTGCTGCAATGCCATGCACCTCAACAAAACGTAGCAGTTTTACTGGTGGTTAATGCAGCAGTTCATGCTGGTGAGGAGGTTATTCTTCAGCAAAAGAATACCATTGCTATGCTTTCAAGTTATGTGCAAGGAAGTAGTGAATGGTTACGCTTTTATGTGGTGGAGGCTCTTGATTTACCTAAAAAGCATTTTGGTGCCGGGCTGGCTCGGAAAATCGGGATGGATTTAGCGGTGCAACATTTCTTAGCTACTGAAAATGACAAAGGAATCATCGTTTCCCTGGATGCAGATACTACAGTTGATCAAAATTATTTTCAAGCTTTATACGACTATTTTAATACCCCTGAACACAATGCCTGTTCTATTTATTTTGAGCATCCTACCCAGGGCGATTCGTATGACGAAGCTATTTATGATGCCATAACTCAATACGAACTACATCTTAGGTATTATGTGGAAAGTTTGCGAATGATTGGTTTTCCCTATGCTTTTCATACTGTAGGTTCCTGTTTTGCTACCACAGCAAACGCTTATGTTAAAGTAGGAGGAATGAACCGCAGGCAAGGAGGTGAGGAGTTTTACTTTATTCAGAAGCTTATTCAGATAGGGGGATATGGCGAACTGAACAGTACTGTAGTGCATCCTTCACCCCGTATTTCTGATCGCGTTCCGTTTGGCACAGGTCCCTCAGTGAAAAATATTGTACACAATCAGCAGGAATATATGACTTACCATCTGCAGGGTTTTCTCGACCTAAAAGTATTGTTCGATCATATTGAAGATTATTATAAAATTTCAGAAGAAACTTACCAACAGGAAATACTTAAACTGCCGGGCAGAGTCAGAAGCTTCCTGCTGAATAGCTTTTTCTGGGTTGAGCTATCTAATCTAATGGGCAATTGCTCTTCTCTAAAGGTGTTTAAAAAGCGTTTTTACGAGATTTTTAACGCTTTTCGCTTAGTAAAGTACATCAACTATATCCATGAGCATTTTGTTGATAAAACACCCGTATTTGATGCCGCTATTGATTTACTGCAGATCCTGGATTACGATACGGATGATTATTTTGAAGAAAAAGAGCTGTTGTTTCAGTATCGTAAAATGCAAAGATTATAAATACCTTGATTTTTATAGGAGGATAGAAAAAGGAGCGAAGTGAATATTAGCCTTCAGAAGATTGTTTTTGGTATCAGAGGTTGTATATTGGGAGAAGTATTATTTACTGCAATTGGTAGTTTGTGATGTGTAATTGAGCGTACTTATTTATTAGGTGCCCTGCTGTTTAGTAAATAATACTTGTGGTATAATTCATTGGAAGTTATGGAGATTCTATCTATTAACCTTTTAAAGTGTCAATCGGTTTGTAAGTATAAAAAACAAGATGTCTTCCTTAATATGAAGATAAGTAGATTAAAAAAGGCAGAACTTCAATGTAGTGAAGTTCTGCCTTTTTGTTAATATCCAGAGTTCGATTTTAAATATAACTTGCTGTGGTTTGTATTTTAAGTCTCACTCATGCTGATAGATATTTCGTAGTTACTTTTTTTTAAGATTAGCTTAAAAACGAAATAAGCACTCCCGCAGCAACAGCCGATCCTATAACGCCGGAGATGTTACTGGCCATACAATATTGCAGTATATGGTTCTTCTTATCGTATTTTAAAGCCAGCTCGTTAGCCACACGCGATGCCATAGGTACGGCACTTAAGCCTGTAGCACCAATAAGTGGATTGATTTTCTTTTTGCTGAAGAGATTATATATTTTCACAGCGCCAATTCCTCCTGCTATCGAAATAGCAAAAGCTACAAATCCACCTACCACAATACCTATGGTTTTAGCTGTCAAAAGAACCTCAGATGTCATGGTAGCACCTACTGTTAAACCCAGAAAGATGGTTGCAGTATCCATAATAGGTCCTTGCGCTGCATTGGATAAACGACTCGTGCTTGAACCGATCTCTTTAACCAGATTACCGAATAACAACATACCCAGTAAAGGAACTGATGAGGGTACCAAAACAGCCGCTAAAATCCCTAAAGCTATTGGAAAAATGATCTTAGCCGTTTTCATATCCTTAATCTTGTGTTTCGATGGAAATTCCTTTTCCATTTGTTTCATGTTGATTGTAAATTCCTTTTTTGATATCAACAATTTAGAAACCAAGGGTATAATAACAGGTACCAATGCCATGTACGAATAGGCTGCAATGGCTATAGGACCAAGTAAGTGCGGTGCTAGTTTAATGGTTGTATAAATGGCCGTAGGACCATCGGCACCACCAATTATACCTAACGAAGCAGCTTCCTTAGGCGTAAAACCAACAGCAATAGCGCCTAGTAAAATCGAGAAAATACCGATTTGCGCTGCAGCACCAAACAAGGCTAACTTCAGGTTGCGCAGCATAGGACCAAAATCGGTTAGCACTCCTACACCCATAAAAATAATAGGAGGAAGCAATCCTGTTTTGATTAACGAATAATACAGGTAATTCATAATCCCGTATTCATGGGCAATCTCAAACAGATTCATGTAGCGCTCGTGGTCTATTTCAATTAGCTTTGCATCCACAATACCCATCTGGGCACCCGGAAAATTGGCCAGTAAAACCCCAAATCCAATGGGGATAAGCAACAAGGGTTCATATCCTTTTTTTATGCCTAAGTAGAGTAGTATTAGCGAAATAGACCACATGAGTAATGTTTGCCAGGTTATTTCGCCAAAGGCCGTCATATTAAATAGTTCTGATAGAATTTCCATAAACTTTCTTTAAGCAATTTTTACCAGAACGTCATCTTCTTCTACTGTGTCGCCATTGGTCTTCGCAATGTCAACTATCTTACCTGTTTTATCGGCAACAATGGCATTGTAGGTTTTCATAGATTCTATATAGCATACCAAATCACCCTCTTTAACCATATCGCCCACCTTTAATGGCGTTTCTGAATTGTCTTTGGTAAGCATAAACTTACCTTCCAGTGGAGCGATCACTTCTACGCCATCTCCATTTACAGGCGTTGAAACAGGTTCAGGGATAGTTGCCTGTGTTGCTTTTTGTGGTGTTGTGTCGGCAGTTTCACCATAGGACACTTTTACATTAAATTGCTCACCATTCACTTCTACAAGCATCGATTTAGGTTCAAATGAAGCACTGTTTTCAGTGACTGTCTTGCCTTCTGAATGGTCTGTGGCCTCTTTTTTACGCGCTAAATCTTCTTCAAAATCCTGTTTTGCCTTGCCCGATTTATAGGCCCGGTACTGTTCAGGATGCATAGCTAACTCCAGCAACTCTTCATCGTCCTGTCCAAAGTCCCAGTTGTTTTCTTTCATTTCTTGCTTAAAGATATCCAGATTGTCCGGATATAAATCCTGAGGAACACCCGTATAGAATTGTTTACCATTAGTTTCAGCAAGGCGTATGATCTCAGGATCGAGTTTACCCGGCAATTTCCCTGACTTACCTATAATCATATCCCAAATGTTATCGGCAATCATGGTCCATCGCTCACGGCCTTTTATCATTTGCACCACATTCATTAAGGCCAGATTTTTTACATATTGGCTAAAAGGTGTAACCAATGGGGGATAACCTAATTTTGGCCATATGTATTCCACTTCATTAAATAGCTTAATTAATAATTCATCTTGCGTAAGCGTAGGTTTATTACGTTTTGTTAACCACTTGTTCAGGCTTTTTAAGTTCAATCCCAGGTCGGCCATCAAGCTTCCCATCATACCCCCAGGGAGTCCGGAACCAATAAGTAAGGAGTTCATGTGGCGGTTTTTCTCATTGATATAATAACCCAGAAAATCATCGATAAACTCCTGTGTTAACGAACGCACTTTCATATAGGCATCCATATTAATATCTTTCACCTTATAGCCGGCATCTTTCAACATGCCTTGAACAGCCAGAACGTCGGCGTGACCAGTTCCCCATGAAAGAGGCTCCATGCCTACGTCTACATAATCAACACCGGCGCGGGCAGCTTCCAGTATGCTTGCCATAGAAAGACCCGGGCCTGAGTGACCGTGATATTGAACGATCGTATCCGGATGAGCACTCTTGATATTTTTAATAATCTTTCCGATAAAGGCAGGGCGGCCAATGCCGGCCATATCTTTTATACAAATCTCGTCGGCACCCATTTCAATGAGCTCGTCGGCAAGTTGCGTATAATAGGCTACCGTATGAACCTTTGAAATAGTTAAGCTTAAAGCAGCCTGCGAAATCATTCCGCCTTCCTTGGCAAATTTAATGGAGTTTTCCAGGTTGCGTGGATCATTCAATCCGCAAAAAGAACGTGCAATGTCGGTCCCTTGTAATTTCTTTACTTTAAACATGAGTTTTCGTACATCGGCCGGTACCGGACTCATACGAATTCCATTTAAAGCACGCTCTAACATGTGCGTTTGAATACCTGCATCATTAAAAGGCTGTGTCCAGCGACGATTGGCTACATTTGGATTTTCGCCAAAAAGCAAGTTGATCTGTTCAAATCCACCACCATTAGTTTCTACTCTGTCGAAACAACCCATTTCGATGATGGCTGGTGCAACTTTTTCTAATTGTTCAACCTTAGGAAGATATTTTCCTGATGATTGCCACATATCTCTATACAGCAAACTAAATTTAATTTCTTTCATTAATTACTGTTTTATATTTTAAATATTATCGTATTCAGCATTCCGCTTACTTAGGCAAGAGTGCTGATTTGCATCGGTAAATAGTATGCGCATTGATTACAAACTAATTTAATTTCTCTATGGAAGTGATGGTCCCTTTCCCTTTGCTAGCTATGTTCACTGCCGAAACAATGGCTGCAAGTTTAGAGGGGCTAATTTCGTTTTCGTTTGCATTTTCACCCGGAGCCTGCGCATTTGGGGAAACAGCTAATCTATTGGTAATCCGGATAATTAAATTACCCAATATCACCACCATTATTAAGATGAAAAATACTGTGCACATTCCTGTGACCATTAATTTTAAAGCAACTGCCATATTTGTGTGATTAAATTTAAATATTTTAACATAGGTTTATTCCTCGATTATATAAACAACTTATCTGGCTGCTAAAGCAAACAGATAAACTGTGGTATCTGTTAAAAGATTAGCTTGTGTTTTATAATTAACTCAAAGCTAAATGCTGCAACAGTTTATTTAATAGCCAGCCCGATATATCTATCATTTTACCAGATGAATTACTTTCAATCATAAGGATGCTTTAAATCACTTCGCCTACTTCAGAAAAAATAGTTTAAATATTTGTTCCAAAGTATGGTGCAGTGTTACCAGGTAATAATCATTGCCTTTGCTGTTCAGTATGTATTTTAAAACCAGAGGTTTTTGTCTGTCTCTTGGTAAGGCCTGTATTTTCCGTAGAAAGCGTATCGGGTGAAGTTGATAAAATACCGATACGTTCTTTTGTTTGGCGGATAATCTTTACCGGATAAAGAATTATTCCGTTGCATGAGCATCTGTAGCTGATGTTACGACCTGCATTTGTTTTTTTACTGATTATCAATAAAAAATGGGTGCTCAACGCTCTACTCTACGGCAAAAAAGCCTTAATAAGGGGTGGTATATATTTATTGTAGCCAATACCTCTAAAGATACCTCTGGCTATTTAACTCTCTTTTGTCTGGCTTACATTTGTTATGTAAGCAATGGCAATAAGCAGATGGTGGT
>JBFHEL010000249.1:0-6400 GCA_041584155.1 Saccharicrinis sp. | reverse complement strand
GTTAGCATCGTAAATATGATTACGAAACTGTAAAAAATACATTTTTTTATATAGACATTCATCTGTTTAAATTTATTTAATGGTCATATGCCTGCTCTCAGACAGAGAACTCCCAAAAAATTTAATCATCTTGTTTTGTAAGAAAATAAATGATTAAATTTTACATACTTGTTTATCTGTATACATTATTATATAGCACACTAACTATCGTAAGTAATCATCAATTTGGTGAATAACCACCATTTTAGACAGCACATTAACGACATCAGTAGTTTCGGCCAACACCTCTCCAGTTTCAGAATCTAAAATAGCAATGGATTGAGAAGCATAATCATTTTCTATTTCATACTCAGTATACATATATTGATAATCTACGATATCTTCATAATACATGGTACTATAAGTACCTGCCGTAACGCCATCTGTAGGAGCTGAAATCTGAATGACATGCTTTTTGGCAAAAGCTAATAAATCAACTTTAGCCTGCGCCAACTCTAAATCAGTCAAAGTTGCTAAATTAGACTCGCTTGGATCAGGAATAACTCCATCAGCGACTGCTTGATTAACAGCATCATTAGTAGGAACGAAAATGGTATAGTTTTTTGTAGAAGTTAGGAAACTAATTAAATAATCATCATCCACATCCGTAATAGCCAATTGAGTACCTGCCCCTTCAAGCACTTCGAGGAACCTGTAATAAGTGGATTCATCCTCGAGCATTGTTCCATATGGATAATGTTCCGGGCGTGAAACAAAACTGCTCATCTTATAAAAAATTCCATTATCACACGCAACTGTTCCTGTTACATTAACTGTAGTTCCATTGGAGATATCTCCTCCTCCGGCAAATTCAGTTGCTCCATTGGAGATATAAACATAATCACCGTACATGGTTTGGTAGTAATTATTACTTCCTCCAAAACTCTCTTCTACAATGTGATTTTCTACAATATCAGCAATGGTTGTGCTCACATAAGAAACATCTGAATCATCAGGATCAGCATCATCAGGATCGGGATATATACGGTTATTATCATCATCAGGATCACCGGTTACTTCAATATAGGTTTGTTCTTCGTCACCATTTTCAGGAAACACAACAGTAATATAACGTGTACTACTGTTAGGGTCCGGGATATTTACAAACTGATCGTTCCTAATTCCGATAACAGAATATTCAACACCTTCACCTTGCAATGCTGCATCAATCTCTAATTCCTGTACTGCATCATAAAAAATAGAATAATCATCATCTAACAACAAAGGCCCAATAACTGTAGAAAAACTAGTTGATTCATAAATAGTATTAACACCCAACAAAAATCCATTACTACAATAATATTTACCTTCAACATCGGCATCCGAGATACTTACTTCATCTAAACCAACCGTAAATGCTTCGGAATAGTTACTTGGACATAAACTCCAAAAATATTGATAAAAGTTCATATTTAAGAAAATACCTAACACATCTAAAGGCATATCATCATAAGAATCGTAATATTGCCCAAGTGTACTACCTGATGTTAAATAGTTTGAAAGTGCCTCGTTAGTAGGCATTGTGATACCAGTAGTAAAAACCCAATCATAATTAATAGATGCAATTAAATTTGGATAACTCTCATCGTTGGGATCAAAAGCCAAATAATTGCTGGTTACGCCCTCAAGAAAGTCGAGGTAATAAATCGAATCGTTAGTTTCTTCATCGATATACTTATAATTAAAGTAACCAAAACGATCTAAAAGACTTTTAAACATAGAGTAGTTACTTGCTTCTTCATTGTGACAAAGCCATTGATACATATTTTGTTTTGGTTCAATTACCTTATCCAAAACATAAATCAAACCGTTTTCGGCAATCACTCCAATATCTGAAACTTCTGCATCAAAAACGCGCATATCATCCTCACCTCTAAAGTCATCTTCTCCCTCAAATATAAAAGAGTAATCACTATATTCCAGATAGTGAGTTGAGTATTCAAAGTAGGAATCTAAAAAGTACCTCGTACATTTCGTATCCCCTCCACTTTCATCTACTTTATAAATAAGCCCCGGCTCGGCACTATATGGGTAATCATCTGAAGAATATTCAACAATAGTATCACTATACTGCGTATAACGACCGCATGCATTTCCTTCGTACCATCCGTTTTTGAAATAGGTAAGCGTAGTAGTACTATAAGCAGATGTAATGATAGAATACTCTACTATGTTATTAATTTTTGATATCGGAATATTGTCAAATGACGAATATCCGTTCTCATCCATCCACTCCTCAAAAGCAGTGTCATCAGGCACAAAAACAGTCCATGATCCACCTTCCGATAAAGAAGCTGCATAATCTGTTTTATCAAGGCACGCCAAATAATAATTGAACTCTTCCATAGAAGCAAGCTGCTCACAGATATCTCCTTCCAGATCATCCGGACGTGCAAAATATTCCTCATCCGGACGACAAGAAAAGCCTATGAGCACAAGCGTTAATACTAAAAGATAAAGATTTTTGTTTTTCATAATTATTAATACTGAAATAAGGTTTTAATTGAAATTTTAAGGTCTTTTAATTCATTCTTACTTATTATTTAGGGTTTAAAAAATAAATATCATCAGCACCACATACAGTGCAATTATCACCATAAGTATATACCCGGTTATTTTCTTTTTGAGTATATGCTTTACCTGAGTTACTAGTGAAAATTTCATATTTTCAAACAGTATAAAAAGTTATAATCATTAAGCTTGTATATATCAGATCCAATACTAAATCTGGTGAAAGTGTTCTGTTGAAACAGAGTTGGTTTTAAAAACATTTTTTTTAAAATACTTTTCTTATTAATTAAATATGAATTGGAATCCTCAACATCATATTCACAAATTTATGTTTACAAGGTGAGCACCAATAGGAAAATAATTTCAATTTATACAACAAAAGTTGCAAGCTCTTTACAACATACTCATAATGAATAACTTACAATTTTCACACTTTGTAACATTTTTATAAATATTTTTTGATTTGCATTCTAAAACTATAGGATATCTCATCACTACATATTTTACAAATACACAGTAAATAATTGATAAATAACGCATTAGATATATAAAAAACAATAATATCCTGCTCAAAAAGGCACTTAATGACCCTGGTATTTTTCACCTACTCTGTAACTTATGGGCACAGAATGCAACATATGTTACATACATTTTTTGAGAGAAAAGGTCTTGATACAGGAAAAGAACTATATTAAAGCGAAGTATCACAGAATACAGTCATTATATTATAATTATAGCAGTAGTGATTGTTGGTTTGCTTGTGATAATATAGATTAAACCCATACTAAACATATTCAAATACCAACTAATTAATCTGTGAGATTAATATCGATTAGAGATGGGCAGAAAAATTTAGTAAGATGATTACTTCGTTGCGTACAGTCAAAGTAGAATATGAAATTTCCAATTCTTATAAGGTCAATTGTAATACCTGAATCAAATGATCAATTTGAGACTTAGTATGGGTTGAAAAAACCACAATGCGCAATACTCCTTCATTTCCGGCACCCACATAGTTTAAATACTGAATATAAACTCCATGTGTCATCATTTGCTGCTGAATATTTTGCATATAACGGGCATTCTTAATTTTAAAAGCAGCTATGGGAATATCATTGATCTCAATCTTTATCCCTATATTATTCAATTGAGATTTCAAATAACGGGCATTAGCCCACAGTTGTATGCGCCAATCCATATTATTTTTCACCTGATAAATTCCTTCGATTGCTGCACCTATTGCTGCACTCACGGGTGATGTTGTACCTGCAATCACACTACTTTTTTTCACTTCTCTGATAAAATTAACCGATCCGGTTATAAAACCACCATAGGCTCCAAATGCTTTTGAAAGAGTAGCCCCCAAATACAAACAGTTATGATCGAGATGATACTTTTCTGCCGTACCACGTCCATTCTCGCCCAAAATACCCACGCCATGAGCGTCATCAATCCAAACCTTACCCTCAAACCTGTCTGCCAAGTGAATATATTCATCAAGAGGAGCTATACTACCCATAACAGGAAACATGCCATCGGTAAGAAACAATGGCTTATCTCCTTTTTTCAAATGGTATTCCAGAAGTCTGTTCAGATCGCTAACATCCCGGTGTTTAAAAATAAATAAGGGAGCTTGCGTGAGTAAGGCGGCTTCCTTCAAACAATAATGTGCGTTTTCATCTATAAAAAGATGGGTAAAAGCCTTCATCTTCTGCAAAGCCTGTATGCCGGCCATATTACTAAAATATCCCGAGGGAAGATAAGCTGCGCTTTCCACCTGGAAAAAACCGGCAATATTCTGCTCCAGTTTTAGCAATAGATCTGTAGTGCCATTAATAGAACGCGAGGTTGCGCTGCTCAATCCATATTTTTTAAGTGCATTAATACCTGCCTCTATCATTTGAGGATGACTTTGCAGCTGATAATATCCTACCCCTGCAAAATAAAGAACCTCCCGATTATTTATCTGCACATGAGTACCTATTGGTCCCTGCACATATTGTTCAAGGCTTGTAACTGTCATTGAATACTTACTTTTTCTGCTTTTTCTAATACATCTTCCTTATAGTCAGCACCTATACCTGGAGCATCATTTATTTCCCAAAGCCCGTTGCCTCGATAGTCTATGCCACCCACAACCGGATCTTCAGCCAACATCAATGACGAATCAATATCGTAATGCACAACGTTAGGACAAGCCAGTACAAAATGCATTAATGCTGTTAGAGCATATCTTGATTCAGACATACAACCTACCTGACACTTTATGCCAGCAGCTTCGGCTATGGCATTAATTTTAAGAGCAGTCTGTATCCCTCCGGACTTAGCGAATTTAATATTAAAATAATCACAAGCTTCCAGCTTGATTAATCGTATGGCATCATAATGAGTAAATACTGATTCATCGGCCATAATAGGTATGGGACTTTGGGCCCTGACTTTGGGTAATTCCATATAATTCCACGCAGGGATTGGTTCTTCACAATGCTCAATATCAAAGTGTTTTAAAGCCTGAAGTGTTTTAATAGCAGTAACCGTATCCCATCCCTGGTTAGCATCTATCCTCAGAGGATAATCATCTCCAACGACCTCACGTATGGCTTTTATTCTGGCTACATCATCATTCATGGTAGTTCCTAATTTCACCTTTATGGCTGGAAACCCTTTCTTTTTAAATGCCAAAGCATCTGCGGCTACTTTCTCTGGTTCACCGATACTAATGGTCATGTCGGTATAAATATCTCTGTTATTTGAACCCCCTAAATATTGATACAAGGGTATCCCTGCTCGTTTAGCGGCCATATCATAAAATGCCATGTCAAAAGCACTCTTCATGGTATAATTGGCATAAACCGCCCTATCAATCTGAGCTAAACGTTCCTGTAAAGCATAAGGATTTTTTCCTATAAGTATTTTACCCACTTGTTGTGCGAGTTCAAAAACAGTTTCCTGTGTTTCTCCCACAATAAATACAAAAGGTGCACACTCCCCCATCCCCACTAATCCGTCAGAACTGTAAATTTTCACCACCACATTGGTAGCTGCAGGTATTACCCCCAAAGAAATAATAAAGGGTTCCTGATAGGGGATGTTTAATTTAATGATTTCTATTTGGGTAATAATTGACATTGAACTACATTTTAAATCGGTTGGTTTTTACTATAATTTCTCAATCCCAATTCCGGGTTTATCATTTAAAGTTACTTTACCATCAATAACCTTAACGCCATCATACACATCATTTTTTATAAGCAGATTGCCATCCAGGTCGGCCCAGTCAACCAATGGCGACAATTGAGATGCAGCTGAAACAGGACACGAAGTTGCGGTCATACACCCTATCATCACTTTCATATCCAGAGCTCTGGCAATGGTGATCATTTTTTGGGCAGCTCTTAATCCTCCACATTTCATTAATTTGATGTTAATTCCTGAATACAAGCCCTGCACAGACAATACATCATTTACCGTCTGTACAGCTTCATCTGCAATGGTAGGTATGGGGCTGTGTTGAGTAAGCCAGGCCATATCTTCACAGGCTTCTTTCTCCCTGGACATTGGCTGTTCAACAAAAACAACACCTTGATCCTTTAGCCAGTAAATCATATCTAATGCTTCCTGCTTATCTTTCCATCCCTGATTTATATCTACACATAAAGGCACATTGGTGACTGAACGAATGGTATTAATCATTTCCTTATCATTACCGGCCCCCAGCTTCACCTTTAAAATATTATATACCGATGCTTCCTTAACTTTTTCAACAACCACCTCCGGAGTATCTATACCAATGGTAAAACTGGTATTGGGTGATTTCGCAGCATCCAATCCCCAGAGTTTGTATAAAGGT
>JBFHEL010000248.1:0-6427 GCA_041584155.1 Saccharicrinis sp. | reverse complement strand
CCTGACAGCCATGTTGGCTTTAAATGTGTCGGGAGAGTTATTACAGGCCTTTGATGCACTGGATAAAGGTTTTAATCATTCACGTGAAACTGTTGAAAGAAAAAACGAAGTTTTATATACTGAATTTAAAACGGCTAATGAAAATAATCCTGGTAAAGCCGGTAATGCCTGGCATGCGGCTACTATTATTAAGAATGCTGCCGATAGTTTAGTTAATCATATTCAGGACTTAAAAGTGAATATTGTTCAAAAAGCTGATGGTCCTGAAGCTACACCCGATAATTATACTTCTATCAGTAATCAGGATATTGCTGCACAGGTGATGATTACTGAAGATGGCGGTAAGAATAGTGAGGTGTTAAAGGAAAAATTAACTGGTTTTAAAGAATTGTTAATTAGTTATTTGGATAAAAATGACCCTGCCGATACTGCTCATATTGCTGCTTATGAAAGTGTGTTTGATGTAACGCCTATAAAAGGAGAGAAGGATGTGACCAAATCATGGGAGTCTACCAAATTTGAACATGTACCTTTGGCTGCTTCGATGGCTATGCTAAGTAAAATTCAGGGTGATGTGCGTAATGCAGAGGCCGACATGGTGGCTAATATCTATAGTAACATCGACAAGGATTCGTATAAGTTTGACCAAATCAAGTCGGTAGTGAAGCCTTTTAAGACTACCATACTGGAAGGGGAAACTTATTCTGCTGAACTGTTTATGGCAGCCTATGATCCTAATATCGTGCCTAAAATTGAAGTGGATGGCAGAAAATTAACCAACATTGTTGATGGTAAAGGGATATTGGAGCTTAATAAACCGGTGGGTGAATATACCTGGAAAGGTTATATATTTATGCCTTCGCCCGATGGTTCAGAAGATATACCGCATGAAATAAGCGGAGATTTTCAGGTGGTTAAGCCTAATGCTGTTATCTCGCCTATTAAAATGAACGTATTTTATGAGGGAGTAGATAACCCGGTTGCTGTTTCTGTTCCTGGTGTACCTAGTGCCAGTCTTGATGTGAGAATGACCAATGTGAGTACACGTAGAAAAGGAACTGAGTATGTTGTTAAACCAAACGCGGGATCTGCTGGTAAAAGATCTGTGGTGTCGGTTTATGCTAATATCGAAGGAAAAAGTAAATTCATAGGAAAACAGGAGTTTCGTATTAAAAGGGTGCCTAATCCGGTGCCTGTAGTTGCTGGTAAAGAGGGAGGTAAAATTTCCAGAGGAGTACTGGCCGCTCAAGCTGTAGTGTTGGCTGAAATGAAAGATTTTGACTTTGAATTGGAATACAAGGTAACAGGTTTTAATGTTTCTGTTCTTAAGAATGGTTTTATTCAGGATGAACGCTCCAGCGACAGTCGTTTTACCGATGCTCAAAAAGAGCTGATAAAAAATACGCCGCGTTCTTCAAAAGTACAGATTGAAGATATTAGAGCCAAGGGTCCTGATGGTAAGACACGTAACCTGGGAACCATGACATTTGTATTAGATTAAAATTAAATTTGAGTAAAAATAAGGAAATGAAACGAGCCATGGGAATTGTTTCGCACACAAAAGGATGATTAATTCTGGCGAGTTCCATATGACCATTGAAAGAAAATTATAAACATATGAAAAAATTGTTCTTCTTAGTTGTTATGTTTGTGTTTGTAGCAGGAGCTGCTACAGTAGAGGCACAGAATGTTTTGGACGGTATTTATCCACCAGAGCATGTGGCAAATCGCAAACCCATTCCTTACACACACGTTAGGGAAGCAGATGTGATGTGGGCCAAAAAAGTATGGAGAGTTATTGATCTGCGCGAAAAAATTAATCTTCCATTGTATTACCCATTGGAATCTATGGATAATAGGATGAGTTTAATTCAACTGTTGTTGGACGGTATACAGTATGAAGGTTTAACAGCTTACTCACCACAATACGAAGATGAATTTAAGGTTGAGATGAGCTTTGAACAGGTACTACAACAAATGGGCGCCGTAGGAGATACCCTGGAGGTGTTACAAGCCGATGGTACTTATCAAACTCAAACTATCGCTGGTGAAGTTCGTCCTGAGCAGGTAAAACAATTTTTAATTAAGGAAGTGTGGTTTTTCGACCGTAACTATTCCCGTTTAGATGTTCGTATTATTGGTATTTGTCCGATACTTGAATATGCCAAAGGAGATGGAAGTGGTAACGATGAAATTGTAAGAAAGCAGGCTTTCTGGATTTATTTTCCACAAGCCAGAGATATCTTTGCTCGTCATGAGGTGTTCAATGCTTTTAACGATGCACAAAGAAGAACTTTTGATGATATCTTTATGAAAAGATATTTTGGCAGCTACATTGTTCGTGAGTCTAACGTGTATAACAACCGTAGAATCGATCAGTATGCTGTAGGTAATGAAGCCATGATTGAGTCAGATAGAATTAAAAGTGATATTTTTAATTTTGAACACGACTTGTGGGAGTTTTAAAGAAGAACAAAGAACAATATATAAAAAAAGGAGTATCGTCAGATACTCCTTTTTTCGTTTTATAGTATAGTCTTTATTCTGAGAATTGGGAGGCTATATCAGCCGAAAACTGTCTGATGTGTTGTTCATTGGTCTTAGGACAAATCAGTAAACAGTTATTCGATTCGGCAATAATGTAATCTTTTAAACCTTGTATGACGGCCTTTTTTTGTTGAGGCAGATTTACCACACAGTCCGATGAATCATACATGAGTACCTTTCCTGTATTCAGGGCATTGTTGTTTTCGTCTTTACCCGAGTGTTCAAATAACGAGGACCAGGTCCCCAGGTCGCTCCAGCCAAAATCTGCAGTTAACACACAAACATTATCGGCTTTTTCCATCACACCATAGTCAATGGAAATATTATCGCAGTCGGCGTATATATTTTCGATGGCGTTCTCCTGCTGTGGGGTGTTTATTTTATCTTCTAAACCATCAAATAAAATTTTCACATCAGGTAAATAGGTGTTGAAGGCAGCGTCAATGGCTTTTATCGACCAGATAAAGATGCCTGAATTCCAGAAAAATTCGCCACTCTCGAAAAATATCTTAGCAAGCTCCAGGTTTGGTTTTTCTGTAAAAGTTTTAACCGGCTTTATCTCTCCAATAACATTAGGACTATCCTCTGCAATTTGAATATAACCATATCCTGTTTCAGGACGGTGAGGTTTAATACCCAGGGTCAGCAGTGAATTATTGTTTTTTATAAAGTCAATTCCCTTGTTGATGACTCTTACAAACTCTTCCTGTTTTAAAATTAAATGGTCGGCAGGAGTCACCACAACAGAAGCTTTGGGATCCTGTTTCTTTATCCAGGCATTGGCATAGGCAATACAAGGGGCGGTATTTCTCCTGAATGGTTCGGTTAACACCTGTTGGGCTTTTAGTTCGGGTAGTTGCTCCAGTACTATTTTTTTGTATTCCTTACTGGTAACAACGATAAATTTTTCAGGCGAACAGATGGGTAAAAAGCGATCGTATGTTTGTTGTATCAATGTTCTTCCGGTGCCCAGAATATCTAAAAATTGCTTGGGCGTCTCTTCCCGGCTTATCGGCCAGAATCTGCTCCCAATTCCTCCTGCCATGATTACACAATACGTGTTGTTTGTCATTAGTGATTAAGTTTATATGTTTTCTTTGCTTATAATTTTCTGTTTGTGAATTTACCTAAAAAGTAGAAAAATAAAAATGCTTTATGGACTTATCGCTGAATAATTTTGTGTATCCATGGTCTATTTCCTTTTAAAGTTATTATTTTTATCGAAAATAAAATTTATGGGATTTCTTTTTCATTTGGGAAGGTACTTTCTGTTTTTAAAAAGAGTTTTTTCCAGACCTGAAAAGTTTAGGGTATTTATAAGACAGATTTTTCGCGAAGGAGTAAAGCTGGGAACAGATTCGATTGGGATAGTGGCTATTATTTCTGTTTTTATGGGTGCTGTAATTACCCTCCAGACCGCCTATAATCTCGATCTGGCTTTTATTCCTAAGTATACTATCGGGCTGGCAGCCAGAGAGTCTGTGTTACTGGAATTCTCGTCGACCATTGTGGGCCTGATTCTTGCCGGAAAGGTGGGATCCAGTATCGCTTCGGAAATAGGAAGCATGCGTGTGACAGAGCAGATTGATGCCATTGAAATCATGGGGATTAATTCTTCGTCTTATCTGGTGTTACCTAAAATAGTGGCCTTTGTGGTTATGATGCCTTTCCTAACCATTATTAGTATGGGTATTGGTATTGGAGGAGGATGGCTGGCTGGTCATCTGTCGGGTGAAGTGCCGTCGGCTGATTATATTTATGGTATCCGTTTTGCTTTTAATCCTTTTTATATTACTTATTCGTTAATTAAATCTGCTGTTTTTGCCTTTTTAATCTCTTCTATCTCTTCTTATCAGGGATATTTTGTAGATGGTGGATCACTGGAGGTGGGTGTGGCAAGCACCAAGGCAGTGGTGGTGAGTAGTATACAAATCCTTTTGTTTAACCTCTTGCTTACGCAATTGTTATTGGCATGATAGAAGTTCAAAATATAAATAAAAGTTTTAACCGTAAGCAGATTCTTTTTGATGTGTCTGCCACATTTGAGTCGGGACAAACCAACCTGATTATCGGACAAAGTGGACATGGTAAAACGGTGCTTTTAAAATCCATTGTGGGATTGCATACCATCGACTCCGGAAAGATTTTATATGATGATCATTTGTTTTCGGGGATGAACTTTAGTACACAGAAAGAGATACGTAAGCAGATAGGGATGCTTTTTCAGGGATCTGCCCTCTTTGATTCCCTTACGGTGGAGGAAAACGTTCGCTTTCCCCTGGATATGATTTCGCATATGTCAACTGAAGAGAAGACCGAGAGAGTGAATTTCTGTCTTAACAGAGTGAAGCTCGAAAATGTGAATCATCTCTATCCCTCAGAAATTAGTGGGGGAATGCAAAAAAGGGTGGCTATTGCAAGGGCCATCTCGCTAAACCCTAAATATTTGTTTTGCGATGAGCCTAATTCCGGGCTCGATCCTAAGACCGCTATTGTTATTGATAACCTGATATACGAAATCACCAAGGAGTATGGTATTACCACCATTATTAATACCCATGATATGAATTCGGTGATGGCCATTGGCGAAAAGATTATTTATATCTACGAAGGACGCAAGCTGTGGGAAGGTAACAAAGAAGAGATTCTTACTGCCCGGGAAAAACAATTAAATGATTTTGTATTTGCGTCGGAGCTTTTTAAGCGTATAAAACATTATCATAATTCCTGACCATACTGGCCAATGAACGAATTAACTTTAAGATCTGTCTTTGACAAGTACCGGCAATCTCCTGCGCAATGTCAACAGTATTTGTGCGCTGCTCTTGAACACCTTTCTTGCAAAAAAAATTTGCAACTGGCGTTCCCGCAAAGCATAGGTTTAAGCGCACTCAAAGCATTTGGCCATCAGGAAAAGGCTATTTATACTTTATTTCCTTCTGTTTTTAAAAAGACTAATGCCGACACAGCCTACAAAGCCTCCCTGTATAATCAGTTGCAATGTAAGCTTTCTGGTATTGCTTTTAGTATTTCTCCATCCAATCATATTATGTTGGGTACGCTGGTGGGTACAAATATTAGTTTTATCATTCAGATGATGATTTATATTTGGGAAACCAATGCGGTTTCATATGCTAAAGAGTCAGAGCTCCCGGGTTCATCATCAGCCCAATTTCTAAAGCGTGAAATACATGATAACTATAGCTGGGGAGAGTATGTGGATTTTGTTGATAGAAGCTATGACCAGTATAAACACACGCAGCTCCCGCCAGATAAGTTTCATTTGCTATTTAATTCTTTTTGTCAGCATACGCTTGAGATAGGCGATAGAGCCTTTGATACTTATATGAAGACTAGAGATTGGCGGAAGTCGTGGAGTGACGGTATTGCTGCTTTTATGCTGCATTTACCCGGTGTTGACGCATCACTTGCCGCCAAAACTGCCGCTGTTTTGCTGGATTATACTTGAGACATGGAGAAATGCCCCCTCCAACTCCCCCATGAGGGGAGAGAATGGAGTAAGGAACAAGGGGGCAAGGTTAAAGTATTTCAAGGATAAAGGGGATAAAGTGTAAAGGAAGAAGGTTAAAGTGGAAAGTAATACGTGTAAAGGATAAAGGAAGAAAGGATAAAGCAATAAGGAGAATACAGGATGATCCCCATCCCGCCGCAAGCGGCGTACTTCCCCTTATCTTTAGGGATAAAGGGAAGAACTAAAGGGAAAAGGAACAAGGATTTTAAGGTTAAAGGATAAAGGATTCAAGGATAAAGGAACAAGGATAAATTAAAGAGGTTGATTTACTATTTATACAATAGGGATGTAATTACAATTTGTAAACACCTTGTTTGTAGTTTCTGGGTCCGAAGTTGATTAGCTTTT
>JBFHEL010000247.1:0-6455 GCA_041584155.1 Saccharicrinis sp. | reverse complement strand
TGTTTACAATTAGCATATTTTAGGTGATTTATTGTTCCTAAAGTGCTGGTTTTTTTGTTAATTTGCGCATTCTTTTTTTAACAAACGAAATATGAAAAGTATAAGGCCTTTATTGCTTGCATGTTTCTGCATAATAGTGATTTAGGATTTTTTACTAAAAGTATAAACACATAATTTATATGGCAAAAGGATTAACAAAAAGGAGCGTTGACTATTCACAATGGTATAACGAGTTGGTTATTAAAGCTGATTTGGCCGAAAACTCGGCAGTAAGAGGTTGTATGGTAATTAAGCCCTATGGATATGCCATTTGGGAAAAAATGCAACAGCAATTGGATAAGATGTTTAAGGAGACGGGGCATGTGAATGCATATTTTCCATTGTTTATTCCTAAATCGTTTTTTAGCAAGGAAGCTAATCATGTTGAAGGATTTGCCAAAGAATGTGCTGTGGTTACTCATTATAGATTAAAAAATGATCCGGATGGTAAGGGGGTGATTGTTGACCCTGACGCAAAATTGGAGGAGGAACTAATTGTACGTCCCACCTCTGAAACAATCATCTG
The DNA here is from genome assembly GCA_041584155.1 of Saccharicrinis sp. GTDB lineage: Bacteria > Bacteroidota > Bacteroidia > Bacteroidales > Marinilabiliaceae > Saccharicrinis. The sequence continues at coordinate 5,890 of JBFHEL010000247.1, read as the reverse complement.
GAATACCTATAAAAACTGGATACAGTCCTATCGCGATCTTCCTATTAAATGTAATCAATGGGCAAATGTAGTGCGCTGGGAAATGCGTACTCGACTGTTTTTGCGCACTGCTGAGTTTCTTTGGCAAGAGGGACATACTGCTCATGCCACCAAGGAAGAGGCTATGGAGGAAACAGAAACAATGATTAAGGTATATGCTGAGTTTGCTGAAAAATTTATGGCAGTGCCTGTGGTGCAAGGATATAAAAGTGAAAATGAGCGTTTTGCTGGTGCTTTGGAAACCCTGACTATTGAAGCTTTGATGCAGGATGGTAAAGCATTACAATCGGGTACTTCTCACTTCCTGGGACAAAACTTTGCCAAAGCTTTTGATGTGAAGTTTGCGAGTAAAGAAGGTGTTGAAGATTATGTTTGGGCTACTTCATGGGGAGTGTCTACACGTTTGATGGGTGCTTTGATTATGGCTCATTCTGATGATTTTGGCTTGGTGCTGCCTCCTAAGCTGGCTCCAATTCAGGTGGCTATTGTACCTATTTATAAAAGCGAAGAAGAATTGGCTACGATTTCTGAGAAAGTGGATGTGATTGTAGCCAAATTGAAGCAACATGGTGTTTCTGTTAAATTTGATGATTCAGATAACCGTAAGCCGGGTTGGAAATTTGCGCAGTATGAACTGCAAGGTGTGCCTGTGCGCCTGGCTGTAGGACCAAGAGATATTGAAAATAATACAGTGGAGGTAGCCCGAAGGGATACATTGACAAAAGAAGTGGTCTCTATTGATGGAGTTGATGCTTATGTATTGGATTTGTTGGATCAGATTCAGGATAATATTTATAAAAAAGCATTTGACTTTAGAAAGGAAAATACTACTCCCGTAGATTCGTATGAGGAATTTAAGAAAGTGCTAAATGATAAAGGAGGCTTTATTCTTGCACACTGGGATGGTACTTCAGAAACAGAACAGCTAATCAAAGACCAGACTAAAGCTACCATCAGGTGTATTCCTTTGGAAGGAGATAAAACACCAGGAAAATGTATGGTAACAGGTAAGCCTTCTGCACAAAGAGTATTGTTTGCTAAAGCTTATTAATTTGTAGATAAGATGATATTTGTCAGGGAGGCTATATTTGTAGCTTCCCTTTTTTTGTTTTTGTTCAATTTAAAACTACTTTTAAAAATAAAGATATATTTAAAATACGATGGTAAACATTAAAGATAGATTTTTAAAGTATGTAACTGTTGATACACAGTCGGATACAGACACCGGGCTTACGCCTTCTACTCCCGGACAATTGGCTTTCTCTGAGAAATTGGTTGAGGAATTAAAACAAATAGGATTGGAGGAGGTATCATTAGATGATAATGGCTATGTGATGGCTACAATTCCTTCTAATGTTGATTATCAAGTGCCGGTAATTGGTTTTATTGCGCATGTAGATACTAGTCCTGATTTTTCGGGAAAAAATGTAAATCCTCAACTGATTGAATCTTATCAGGGCCAGGATATTGTCTTAAATAAGAAGGAGAATATTATTCTTTGTCCGGAGGAATTTCCGGAACTGAAAAAATATATTGGTCAAACATTAATCACCACCGATGGAACCACCTTATTGGGTGCTGATGATAAAGCCGGTGTGGCAGAAATAGTTACAGCGGCAGAGTATCTGATTAATCATCCGGAGATTAAACATGGTAAGATCAGAATTGGATTTACTCCTGATGAAGAGATAGGGGCTGGTGCCGATTACTTTAATATAGAGAAGTTTGGCGCTGAATATGCCTATACCATGGATGGAGGTGAAATTGGGGAGCTGGAATATGAAAATTTTAATGCTGCTATTGCTAAGATTACCGTCTTGGGAAGAAATGTACATCCTGGATATGCAAAAAATAAAATGCGTAACTCTATTCGTATAGCACATCAGGTTGTTTCGATGCTTCCACGTGTGGAAACGCCAGAACATACATCGGGCTATGAGGGCTTTTACCATTTAATGTCGTTTAAAGGAGAGGTTGAAAAAAGTGAGCTTACATATATTATTCGTGATTTTAAACGCGATAGGTTTGAAGATAGAAAAAAAGAAATCAAACATATTATTAGTAAAATCAATCATGAATATGGTGAAGGTATTGCTAATTTAGAGGTGAAGGATCAGTATTATAATATGCGTGAGAAAATAGAACCTAAAATGCATATTGTTGATCGGGCAGAGAAAGCCATGAAAATGGTTGGGGTAAAACCTTTGGTTAAACCTATCAGAGGAGGAACTGATGGTTCCCGATTATCCTTTATGGGCTTGCCAACACCAAATATATTTGCAGGAGGACATAATTTTCATGGAAGATTTGAATTCGTTCCTTTGCAAAGTATGGAAAAAGCAGTAGAAGTAATTATTCAGATTGCCAAGTTAGTTGCTGAAGAAAAAAATAATTGATTTTATATTGAATGTATCCTGAAAAGTGCAATGTTTTTGCACTTTTTTTATTGCCTCTTATTTGTTGAAATTTAATGGAATAATAGTTAAATTGAAGAAGATAATTATTCATACACTAAAAACAAAATTCTATTACTGTTGTTTGAAATATGTAGTGAATGAATGAAACGAACCTTATAAACAAATATTATAATTATGGCAGTTCTAGTAGGAAAAAAAGCCCCTTTATTTAATGCTGAAGCAGTAGTTAATGGTGGCGAAATAGTAGAGAATTTTTCTCTTGATCAATTTGTAGGAAAAAAGAGTGTTATCCTGTTTTTTTATCCGGCAGATTTTACCTTTGTTTGTCCAACAGAGATCATTGCATTTCAGGATAAGATAAAAGAATTTGAAAAAAGAAAAGTCGCTGTGGTGGGGGTTTCTGTTGACTCAGCTTTCTCTCATTGGAAATGGTTACAAACAGAAAAAAAAGAAGGTGGAATCAAAGGCGTTAAATTTCCACTGGTGGCCGATAATGCCATGACTATTTCGCAGAATTACGATGTGTTGGCCGGTGATTATGATTATAATGATGATGGTCAATTGGTTTTTGATGGTTCTCCAATGGCTTACCGTGGCTTATTTTTGATAGATAAAGAAGGGGTTGTGCGACATCAGGTAGTAAATGATATGCCGCTGGGACGAAGTGTTGAGGAAACTCTTAGAATGGTTGATGCTCTTCAGTTTTTTGAGGAAAATGGAGAAGTCTGTCCTGCTGATTGGCATGCCGGAGATGAAGGATTAACTGCTTCACAGGAAGGAATCTCAGAATATCTGGGTAAACAGAATGAATAAAATAAAGTGATCATCTTTTATAAAAGCACTTACATAAAACTTGTAGGTGCTTTTTTGTTTGTCTGTTTTTAGTTTAATTTTGCACTATGCGAAAGTATTGTCCCATTAAAGTGCAAAATAGTCAGGCTTTTAAAATAAAACTGGTTCTGTATTGCAAAAATGTATCCTTTAGTTCTGTTTTTGACAGTTGTGATTATTACAATACAACTGACACAGAAAGGAATTACCATAGCTTTGATTACCTGGCTGGCATTGATAGTGTAAGAACAGTTACGAGTGGGTTTTATGCTTTGGAAAAGCATAAAGATGTACATCAGGATTGGCTCATGGGTTATTTAGGCTATGACCTGAAAAATGATATCGAGCACCTTTACTCACAAAATGCTGATGGCCTGAACTTTTGCAAGCTGTCCTTTTTTCAACCCAGATATGTGATTAAAAATATTGGGGACATTTGGGAAGTGGGTTACTTAGACGAGCTTGATGATGAAGAATCGGTTTTTGCCTTAATCAGAAATATAGACGAACAGCAAGAGGAGAAGCATGCCCAAATGGTCCGTTTTAAGTCCCGGGTTCATAAAAAACAGTATTGTCAGATAATTGAATCTATATTAAATCATATTCATAAGGGCGATATTTATGAGTTGAATTATTGCATGGAGTTTTATGCCGAGAATATACTAATAAATCCATATGCCTCATTTAATCAGCTGGTTAGTATTTCACCTACACCTTTTGCAGCGTTCTTTAAATTTAATAGTCATTATCTTCTTTCTGCCTCGCCTGAGCGTTATTTAAAAAAGATACAGAATAAATTAATAAGTCAGCCTATCAAAGGTACTGCTCCCAGAGGGTTAAGTGCCGAAGAAGACAGGCGGAACAAAGCATATCTGCAAGGCAATGAAAAAGAGCGCTCAGAAAATGTGATGATAGCCGATTTGGTGCGTAATGATCTCTCTCGTGTTGCTCAAAGAGGGTCGGTCAAAGTGGAGGAGTTGTGTGGAATCTATTCTTTTTCACAGGTTTTTCAAATGATTACAACGGTGGTGGCTCAGCTGAAGGATGGAAAAAACGACGTAGATGTTATCAAAGCTTCTTTCCCAATGGGCTCAATGACCGGTGCTCCTAAAATAAGAGCAATGAAGTTAATTGAGCAATATGAAGAAACCAAAAGAGGAGCTTATTCCGGAGCTGTTGGTTATTTCTCTCCTGATGGAGATTTTGATTTTAATGTGGTTATCAGGAGTCTATTGTATAATGCATTTAATCATTACCTTTCGTTTATGGTAGGAAGTGCTATTACTGAAAAGAGTATTCCGGAGCAGGAATACAAAGAGTGTCTGGTGAAAGCCAGTGCTATTTTTAAATTGTTTAACCATACATTTACTCCTATCGATGATAAATGACTTTATATCCTTTTTGCATACTCAATGTGGTTATCAGAAAGGTCAGCGTATATTGGTAGCTCTAAGTGGTGGAGCTGATTCAATGGCTTTGTTGCATCTGTTGCACCGTTGTAATGCAGATATTAGTGCGGCTCATTGTAATTTTAATCTCAGAGGTGAAGAATCGGATGGGGATGAGCAGTTTGTTAAAAAAGTTGTCAAAGAGCTTGGGGTTTGTTTATATCATCAATCCTTTGATACAAAGCAATATGCTCAAGAGAAAAAGATCTCGATAGAGATGGCCGCCAGAGATTTGAGATATAACTGGTTTAAAGAGCTGTGTAATGAAAAACAGATGGCCTGGATTGCTACAGGTCATCATAAGGATGATACTATCGAAACTTTTTTTCTTAATCTGATACGTGGTACCGGAATTAAAGGTCTATCGGGAATTAAACCTGTAGCAGGCAATATTATTCGTCCTTTATTGCCCTTTTCACGCCAGGATATAGAATCGTTTTGTCATAAAAACAAGATTGCTTTCAGAACAGATTCCTCAAATTTAGAGTCTGTTTATCAGCGTAATAAGTTAAGGAATGTGATTCTCCCGCTTTTTAAAGAGCTAAATCCGGCATTTGCAGATACGATGGAAGCCAATATTAAACGGCTTGATCAGGTAAATAGCTTTTTAATGCAATCGGTAGAAGAGATAAAACAACAACTTATTGTAGATCAGGATGATCGTTTGCTGATTTCTTTGCAGCATATCGACGAGTTTAAAGATCAGGAACTGATATTATTTGAACTGCTGCAACCCTATGGATTTAATGGTAATCAGATTACGGAGCTGGCTCAGGTGATTCATGAAGGAATATCGGGGAAACAGTTTTTTTCTGCGCAATACCGGTTGATTAAAGATAGGGTAAACCTGATTTTGCTGCCCCATCATCCCCAAATAAATGAGTGTATCTATTATATCTCCGTTGATGATACAAAGTTATCTGATCCTGTAGCTCTGAATATTTACCCAGATTTGGCTGTAGAGGGATATAAAATAGAGAAGTCACCTTTAGTGGGACAGTTCGATGCTGACTTGCTGGAGTTTCCGCTTACTTTGCGAAAATGGAAAAAGGGCGACCAATTCAGACCTTTAGGCATGAAGTCTTTTAAGAAATTAAGTGATTTTTTTATTGATGCTAAGTTTTCGTTAAAAGATAAGGAAGATGTGTGGCTTTT
>JBFHEL010000246.1:0-6461 GCA_041584155.1 Saccharicrinis sp. | reverse complement strand
GTCGGGATGACAGGATTTGAACCTGCGACCCCTGGTCCCCCAGACCAGTGCGCTAACCGGGCTGCGCCACATCCCGTTGAAATTTTAATTTCCTTATGTTTGAGGGATGCAAATATATAAAAAATGAGCTTTGAAATTCAGATTATTTTAAAATTATTGAGTGTTTTGTATATTTGCTTATGAGTCTAGTGTTTACAGTATCATTTTTTTTAAGGAGGTAATTGTTATTATTTCAATTTATGCTTATTTGGAGTCAATATAATTTTTTTCTCTTTCATATTATTTGTGTTTTGATTAGAAAAAATAGAAGTTCAGTCCTGAATTTCTCAGGTTGGTATCTTTTTTGTGTAACAGGCAAAGAATTTATGTAGTTTTGCATTGGAATCTCAAAAATATGAACGAAAAGGATTTGTTAAATAGATTGTCTCAGGGTGATGAGCTTGCTTATGAAACAATCTTTATGACTTATTATCAGCCTTTATCTGTATTTGCAGTAAAGTTAGTGGGTGATATGGATCTGGCAAAAGATATTGTTCAGGAGGTAATCGTTAATTTTTATCAGAAACGTAATCAAATTGAGATTCATACTTCGTTAAAAGCTCATCTATACCAGTCTGTGCGCAACAGATGCCTGAATCATATCAAAAGAGAACAGATTATAAAAACACATCACTCCCAGTTATTTATCGATAACAAGGATTCGGAACAGGTATTTCACGATATAATGGAAGAAACGGAATTGGAGCATAAGATCCATCAGATTATTCTTTCTCTTCCCAATCAGTGTCAAAAAATATTTGAGATGAGCCGTTTTCAGGGTAAATCAAACCAGGATATTGCCGACGAACTTTCCATATCAAAACGAACGGTAGAAACACAAATTAGCAACGCATTAAAAAAGTTAAGGATGAAATTAGCTGATTATATGGGTGTTTCAGTTATTGTTGCCATCCTATTATCGATATTGCAGCTGTCATTATTTATTTAGTCTGATTCTAAATGATAATATACGGCAGATTGTTGTACGTGTGTTTTTAAAAGTGTTTGTCTAATTATTACATCAACCTATAAAATAAGGTTGGTTTAATGTATAAATGCTAGTAACAGTCAAAAATAAAATAAAAAAAGCAATGGAGTTTTTATTACAGTTGTTAGCTGAATTGTTTAACGATTCAACTGAGGTAGAGCAAATTTCGGATCATGTATCTGAAGAACTTGAGTTGGAAGAAGTACAAGGCGCAGAAAGTTTTTTTAGTTTGATGCATTTTCATTAATTGAAATTTTTTGCATTTACTTTTTTAAAAGAAGGAGTTAAGTGAATAGTATAGGAGAAAATATTCAACAGATTATTGTTGCTTTTTTAACCAACGATATTTCTAAAGAAGATTTGTCAACGCTCAATAATTGGAGAAACGAAAGTTTTGAAAATAATGAAGCCTTTGAACAAACAAAACTTCTTTGGGAAAAAACTGCGCATTTACATTTGTTCAATGAGGTAGATGTGAACAGCGATTGGAAAAAAGTAAAAGCACAATTGACGACTACCAGGGATCAATCAGAACCTAAGATCGTTGCGGTTGATAAGCCTTCATCAGCTTTTATCTGGCGCAAAGTGGCTGCTGTTCTTATGCCTGTGATTCTAATATCTTCAGCTCTTTATCTTTACCTGAATGTTGCCGGATTTGGGCGTTTGACTGCTTACAAAACAAATGGCACAATAATGGAAATTAAATTACCTGACCATTCAACTGTAATTCTAAATAAGAATAGTGAGATAGTTTATCCCAAAAATATGGCTCGGGCATCTAATCGTCATGTGACTATTAGCGGTGAGGCTTTCTTTACTGTAACTCATAATAATACGCCTTTTATTGTAGATGCAGGCGATGCTCAGGTAAAAGTATTGGGAACTGAGTTTAATGTAAAACAGTTACAAAATGATTTGTATGTTTCAGTAGTAAAGGGTAAGGTTAGTGTTGAAACATCGAGTCAAAAGGTGGAATTAGTTAAAGGAGAGAGAGCCATATATAAGCAAGGTGAATTGGTTGAAGAAGATCTGGAATCATTTAATAACTTGTATTGGAAATCTCATAAGCTTACTTTTACTCAGGCTTCATTAAAGGAAATATGTTCTGAACTTAAAAATACTTTTTCTGAAATTAAAGAACTTAAGTATACAGGTAAGGATGTGGATGTTAAGGTGACAACAAGCTTTGAAAATCAATCTTTGTCTGAAATCATTCAAGAATTACGCATTCATTTTGATAAAAAAATACAATTTGATGGTTCTATTTTAACAATCTCTGATTAAATTCGCTTTATTTTTTATTCAGGAATTGTTAGATAATTTTCAATGAACCTATCATGGTTTCGTAAATATACTTTTATCCTTGTTTTGTTGTGTCTGTTTTTAACGGAAGGTATAGCGCAGTCTATACTCGGCAAAACATTTTACCTCACAAAAACGTCAGGTTCTACTGTTGAATTATTAAATTCAATAGAAGATCAACTCCATATTACTTTTAGTTACAGCAATAAGATTTGTTTAGAGGATCATATCCAACTTTCAACCGGAGAAAATACTTTACAAGGTTTTTTAAAGGAAATATTTGCTTCATGCTCCGTGTCCTTTAGCGAAAAGAAAAATAAAATTCTTATCATTCCTTCTTCTGCTCAGCCTGTTATTCCTAAATATGTTGTTCGGGGTTTTGTACATAGTGTTAAGAATGGCGAAATATTGATCGGATCTTCGGTATACGATGGCGAAAGGATGTTGGGCACTTCTACCAATAATTTTGGATTTTACAGTCTCACAATTCCCAAAGGAGAACTTATTTTAAATAGTTCTTATATTGGTTATCGTTCTGAGCAGAAACGTTTTTTTCTGGATAGAGATACGGTGATTAATTTTAAACTTGAATACAACTCTTTAATAAGTGAAGTGCCTGTTGTAAGTTTTTTTACGCCTGAAGGTATTAACTCAACCCGGAGTAGTACGATTAATTTACCTATCAGTCAGATCGAAAAAGTACCTTCTTTTTTGGGGGAGATTGATGTTGCACGTACTTTGCAACTTTTGCCTGGCATAAATGGTGGTAGCGAGGGAGTAAGCGGATTATATGTGCGGGGTGGAGGAACTGACCAAAACCTTTTTTTACTGGACGATGTGCCTGTGTATAATATAGCCCATTTGTTTGGTTTCTTTTCAGTGTTTAATGAAGACGCTATCAATAATGTTTCTGTTACCAAAGGAGGTTTTCCTGCTCGTTATGGAGGCCGTTTATCATCGGTGGTGGATATTCGTTTAAAAGATGGGAATAATGAGCGTCTGCATGGTACCGTGGGCCTGGGTATGATGTCGTCGAAAGTGGCATTGGATGGCCCTTTATTGGGTGAAAATACCACCTATAGTTTATCCTTTCGAAGATCTTATTATGACCTTGTTGCTGCTGCTTTTCAAGCAGGAAGTAGTAGCCGTACTTCGTTTTATTTTTACGATGTAAATGCTAAGGTGACCCATAAAATCAACGATAAAAACCGTTTGTTTTTTAGTTTTTATGGAGGAAAGGATAAATTCTATACCAAATATAATTTCACAGAGACCAGTAATTCATCGGAAGAGAATGCTGAAACCATAGATGTAAACGATGAAATATCTTCAGGATGGGGAAATGTTGTTTCTTCAGCCCGTTGGAACAGGATTTATAACGATAAATTATTTTCAAATATATCTATTGCCTATAGTAATTATTCCTATACAGTAGGGTATGAGGAAAACCAAGTTGAGGATGACTCATGGGATTATTATGAAAAAAATTATTATAGCGGTATAAAGGATGCTTTGTGTAAGGTTGATTATGACTATTTCCTGAATGCTAAACATCATGTTCGCTTTGGAGGAGATTATACTTACCATACCTTTAATCCGGGAGTGGATATTATCAGAGAGTCGCAAAATACAGTCACCGTATTAGATTCAACCATAGGGGGGGAGAATATTCATGGACATGATTTTTATCTGTACCTGGAAGATGATTTTGATTTAACGCAAAGCCTGAAAATTAATACAGGCATGCATGTGTCATTATATAGTGCAAAAGGAAAAACATATTCTTCGTGGCAACCGCGCTTGGCTCTTCGTTATTTGCTGACTTCAAGACTGGCGCTCAAGGCTTCCTATTCTCAGATGAGTCAGTATATGCATCAAATCACTACATCATCGGTATCTTTACCTACTGATTTGTGGATTCCGGTAACTGATCAAATCAGACCTCAGCATGCAGTACAGTATGAAGTGGGCGGGAAATGGGAGTTTCGTAAAGGTTTTAATATGTCAATTATGGGTTATTATAAAGATTATAGTAATCTTCTTGAATATACAGGCAGTTCAACTTCCATTGTATATAGCGATTCATGGGAAGATGACCTGGTATTTGGCCGCGGGAATGCTAAAGGTATGGAGTTTCTTATTCATAAAAAAACAGGTGAGTTTACCGGTTGGATTGGCTATACCTTGGCGAAGGCTACTGAACAGTTTGATGAACTTAATGGGGGAGTAAGCTTTCCGGCGGATAATGATAGGAGGCATGATATTGGTATTTTTGGTAATTATATTATCAACTCAAAAGTCGATGTATCTGCTACCTGGTTATTTGGTTCAGGTAGTGCGGTTACTTTACCATCTCAAAAGTATTATAGCCCTGCATTGCCAACCTTGGGTACTTTAGGTACGGATTCGTATAGTGAATATATCTCTGAAATAAATGGTTACCGGATGCCTGATTTTCATAGACTTGATATTGGAGTTAATCTTAAAAAGAAAAATAAATTAGGTGAACGTACCTGGAGTTTTGGCCTGTATAATGCCTATGGTCGTCAAAATGCTTTTGCTTTGTATTTTGTAAATGAAGAAGATGAAGATACAGGTGAAGAGGTGAGGGTTTTAAAACAATTAAGTATCTTTCCTTTTCCATTACCTTATGTTCGCTATACTTTAAAATTTTAAGATGAAGAAGGTTGCTAAAATAGTTGTTTGTCGTTTTAAATATGTGTTTCTCTGTATGGGTATCTTAGGTCTTTATTCGTGTGAAAAGAGTTTGGATTATCAATTAGAGAGTCAGAGCAATGAAGTAGTGACTTATGCCTTTCCTGTGCCTGATAGCTTGTTTAAAATACATGTGAGTTATACTACTGATATTCTTTCAACCGATAGCTATACAGACATTAACGATGCAATAATATCTGTAAGTGTAAACGGAGGCGAGACTATTGTAAAAGATTATGATGCAAATGATGTATGGCTGGAAATTGCTGAGGTAGAAGTTAATGAATATGATACTATTCGTGTGGATATTAATGTGGCAGATAGTTTATTTTTAAGCGCAAATACCTGTGTGCCCGAAGCAGTAGCTGTAATATCTGTTGATACGGCTATGGTTCTTGAATATAATGATGAGGATGAGTTAGAGTATATGATGCGATGTAAAATTAAATTTAACGATCCTGCTGAGGTAGCCAATTACTACCAAATAAGAGTTGATGCTTTTACGCTAACCCAAAATGAAGATGGTTCGGAGCAAATAAGCCTGGAAACAATTGATTATACAGAGGATGATAAGGTGTTTATCTCATCTGATTATGAGTCTGTTTTACTCTCCAATATCGATTATCTTGGAACTTTTGATGATTATTTAATTGATGGAAGCGAATATGAAGTGTCTGTATTAATCCCCAATGAGTATATTACTCAGTCAGCCGATTCCATTCAAACTCATCTGATATTCTACCTTTACTCATTATCCAGTGACTATTATTTCTATGTGCGCTCTGTTTGTGAACAAGAAGCTTATCGGGATGATCCCTTGTATGAAGAATCAAATGTATATACTAATGTTTCAAATGGCTTGGGTGTTATAGGAAGTTATTCTTTAAGTATGGATACTGTTTCCATTCGCTATTAATTGTGCATTGCTGCCTGATTGCGAGGGTGGGCGGTTTATTTATCGTTCACAACGAATATTGTTTTATCTCATTTCCAAATTGAAATAAGCTTTATTACATGTTGGTGTAATGCCGTTCTTTTAATCACTAAGCATTCCATAGACCATGCAGATTGTGCTTATTTCATTATGCAAATCGCTATTGTTTTTATCCTTACTCCCTGTCTCTGTAAGGTGATTTTATTTTGAATATAGATTATAGAATATAAATATCGCTTGCGATATTAATATTGTTTTGTATATTTGTGTCGCAAACGATAAAGTCGCGAACCGATTAAGCAGACGGCATTAAAACTATATTTTACCCAGACATGCAGGTAAATCAGTTATTCTGATCGAATCCATAAAGGAGAAAGAGGTGTTAAGCGTTTAAAAATAATTTACATAATATGAAACAACCATGCAAATTCAATCCATTAATTTGCACACAGGGCAATGAAATATATCTTATTCATGAAGGCC
>JBFHEL010000245.1:0-6462 GCA_041584155.1 Saccharicrinis sp. | reverse complement strand
TCCTAGTTTGTCTACGATGATTGCTTTTACTCTTGATGCAATGTCAGACATAGCTTTTAATTTTAAGTTAATAATTAAAATTTATTGATTTAAATAACTTTGCAAAGGAAAAAAAATCGGGATAATTATTCAAATATAATTTGAATAAAATTATTTGAGAGGCATTTTTTCCTACTTTTGAATACATAAAATAGTTGTTTTATAAAACCATAATAATCAGGTAATGAGTAGTATTGCAGTGTTTGCTTCGGGTTCGGGTTCTAATGCAGAAAATATTGTAGAATATTTAAAAAAAGCATATTTTGACCTTGATTTTTACTTTTTCACCAATAATAAAAAGGCATATGTTATTGATCGAGCGCGTAAATTAGATGTTAGCCTAACTTTATTTTCACGTGAAGAGTTTTATGAGAGTGATAAAATAGTGGAAAAACTCAAAGAGTGTGAGTGTGATTTAATCGTGTTGGCCGGATTCTTATGGTTGGTGCCTCAGAATTTAGTAAAAGCCTTTAAAGGGAGGATAATTAATATACACCCTGCACTATTGCCAAAATATGGCGGTAAAGGAATGTACGGGCGTAAAATTCATGAGGCCATAGTAGCCAATCAGGAAACAGAAACAGGTATTACAATTCATTATGTGGATGAGAAGTATGATGAAGGTAAAGTGATTTTTCAGGCCAGATGTGCGGTCGATCCCAACGATACCCCTGAAATTGTTGAGAATAAAGTGCATGAGTTGGAGTATAAATATTACCCTAAGATTATTGACGATATCCTTAAGGGGATGAAATTGAAAACGGGAGAGTAGTAATATAAATGTTATCCGCTTTTTTTATTGGTAGTTTGTGATTGTAGTATTTAAAAAGTAATGCTGACTAATGGTTTGCTGATCTTTTTATCGCGTTATAACGCTGTCATTAATCCATCGGCATTATACGAAGTGCTCACTTTGTTATTAAAATGGTATTACTTAATTATTTATACCTGTCGAACAGTATTCTGTGAGATATATTGATTATATTAGAAAACAAAAATGCCAACTTTACTTGATGCAAATTATCTGATGGATCGGTTAGGTATGGATTTACCTCTGATTGGTATCTATGATGCTCCCCATAATGCTCCTTTCGATAATGTTATCGAACCATTGACTCACCGTAGAGCATGTATGTTTGCTTATTATAACGCATGGATGCGTGGACAGACATTAAAATTAACCTCAACAAACTTCGGTTGTAAAGGATGTGGGTATTGGTTGTTTGGGAAAGAAAATAGGGATAGAGAAGCGTTTGTTGATTTCTTAGTGGATGAAGAAGGTTTAAAATCCTCCAGAGATATAATGAATAATTGGCTAGATGTTACCTTACCCTATAAAACAAAGCATAAATGCCTTTATGTAAGTACACTAAAAAATTCGATGGAAGAATATTTAAAGTCGGTTACCTTTTTTGTGACGCCCGATCAGATTAGTGCCTTGATCATAGGGGCTAATTACTTTCATGATGGAATGGGGAGGAATCCTGTTCAGGTCCCTTTTGGCTCAGGATGCATGCAGATGCTTTCTTTAATTTCGGAAGAAAAGGAGCCTCAGGCGCTTATTGGGGCAACCGATTTAGCTATGCGAAAATATCTGCCTAAAAATATGATGGCCTTTACGGTTAATTTAGCCATGTTTGAGAAGCTTTGTTCTTTGGGTGAAAAGAATTTTTTGAACAAACCATTTTTTAACGATTTGCAGGAGTTCCGTAAGTCGACAAAGTGAATGTGGTTTGCTGAACTGTAAAATTCATAGTATACAGTCTACAGTAGTAGGTAATAAACTAAATACTGTAGACCGGATACTGAGCAATAAATATCTGAATTATTTTTTCGTAGCAGGTAAAATTAATTCGTCGATTTGTTTTTTTAACGGTTTGTAAAAGTCTTTGAATCTGGACATGTCTTCTTTTTTAACAGGTTCAACAGGTGGAGCCTTAACCTTAAGAGGATCTATAGCTTTCCCGTTTTTAAAGACTCTAAAATCCAAATGTGGTCCTGTTGCCAGTCCTGTTGCACCTACATAACCAATCAACTGGCCTTGCTTAATGTGGTCTCCTTGGTTTATTCCTTTGGCAAAACCATTCAGGTGCATATATACAGTTGTATATACGCTGTTGTGTTTAATTTTCAGGTAATTTCCACCTCCATTAGCCTGAAAGCCACGGGCAATAACGCGTCCGTCGCCAATTGAAAAAACATGAGTACCTTTGGGTGCGGCATAATCTACGCCATGGTGTGGGCGTCTGATTTTCAATACGGGATGCAGACGGCTGTTGGAAAAACGACTGCTGATGCGTGAAAATTTCAGAGGTGCTTTTAAAAAGGCTTTCCTTAGGCTTTTCCCTTTCTCATCGAAGTAATTATAGGTTATACTGTCTTCCTGGAAGTTAAAGGCATAATAATCTTCTCCTCTATGGTGAAACAAGGCGGCTTCAATAGAGCTGATGCCTACAGAAGCAGAGTCTACAAAATTTTCGGTATATAGAATCTTAAAATAATCTCCTGTCTCAATACCAAAGAAATCAACTGTCCAGGCATAAATATCAGATAGTTCGAGGGCTAAAAGAGGGCTTGTGCCATTTTCAGACATCGCATTCCATAACGATGAAGTAATAATACCTGTGGATGTTTTTTTAACCTGATGTACTTCTTTTTGTCCTTGGGTTATGGTTATAGAATCGCTCAGATTATAAACGATATAGTTTATCTTATCGATCTCATACACAAAATAGCGTGCGGTATGCAGGCTATCATAATCAAGAAACATATAATATGGATTACCTACTTTTATTTTTCGTACATCAAAAATCTCTCTGCTCTTATTGGCCAGCTCATCAATTTTTTTGTAAGGGATATCATATTCAAGCAAGATGGAAGCTAAAAACTGATTTCTTTTTACCGTATTGTTTTCAATAACAAAGGAATCAACCGGTAAGCCAAACATCAGGTTTACAGGTTTAACCGGTTCAGCAATTGCTAGTGAATCGGAGAGGGTATTCTCTGCTTTTTTTGTTTTGTTGGATGTACAACTTGTAATAAAAAGGAGTGTGATTAGAATCAATAAAGCTCCCGCAGCTTGCTGTTTAAATAGTTTTTGCATGATCGATAAATGTATTTTGTTGTGTTTTCTTCCTGCTTGCAAGTTATTATATCCTTTGAATAAACCAATGGTTTTTTGAGGGGGAATGCTATTTTATTTGGTGTTTTTTTATAGCTATATAAAATATAGGAGTGTTTTTATATCATTAACTAATAGTTTGCCTAAGTGGGCATCTAATAATAACAATAGTCAGTGTTCGAGGAGTGCGATCGCTAACTTTAAACAGGGTGTAAGAGATAAATTGCAGGTGTTTTGTTTGGTAGTTACAGAATTAAGCCCTGTACAATAACGGGCTTAGTCGCTGAATATTACCATGTAAGTTTATGTTCAGCGACTAAGCCCCAAAAATGCATTAATGCTTTTGGCTAATGTGTTGTTTAGGTTTTTATTTGATCAAAGCCTCGTCCGTATACTCCGGAAACTGTACTTATTGATACAAAGGCATCGGGATCAATATCCTTTATGATTCTGAATAAAATTGACGATGTTCTTTTTTTGGAGATCACCATCAATACTTTTTTTGATTCGCCTGTATATCCACCAATACCATCTAATATGGTGCAACCTTTACCCGAACGGTTAATGATATTGTCAGACAATTCTTTGTATTTCTCGCTAATAATAAACAGCTGTAGTGTTTGTTTGTTACCCGTAATAACCATATCAACGGAATAACTAAAGATTGCCATGGTAATTAAACCATACATGATTTTTTCAATATCCTGAAAGATGATATAACCTGTAGAAATAATAAATATATCGCACAGCAGTAACAAGCGTCCAAGGCTTATGTTTTTGTATTTATTAATAATCATGGCGATAATATCGGTTCCACCGGTACTACCTCCGTTGATAAATATTAAACCACCACCTGTTCCGGCCAAAGAAGAGCCAATTAAAGCAGCCATAAAAGTGTCATGGGTAAGAGGTTCTTTAAAGTAGGTGGTTAAAAATGATAACATGACCCCAAAAACTACAATGCAATATACGCTTTTGATTCCAAAGGAAAAGCCAAGGAGCCTGATGGCCAACATTACCAAAAGTGCATTGATAGAGAGAGAGACGATACCTACATTCCATCCCCATAAATAATGAAAGGCCGTTGCCAGTCCTGTTATTCCTCCACTTACAATACCCGAAGGAATAATAAATGCAGACCAGCCTAATGTGGCTATGCAAAGGGCTAAAGTCAGCATTAAATAAGACTTTATTTCCCGGGTGATTCTTTGTTTAGTCATTACCGAAAATCTAATAAAAATAACAGATTTGTGATTGTTTAAATTTTCGGCAAAGTAAAGAAAAGGTAGTGAGATTAACTCACTACCACATTGATTATTTTCTTAGGTACAATTATGATTTTTCTCACTGTTTTTCCTTCAAGCCACTTTTGAGCGCTCTCGTGATTTTTCACAGCTTCTTCAATTACATTGTTGGCTGCATCTACCGGCATTTCGAGTTTAAAACGCATTTTCCCGTTAAAAGATACCGGATAACTATAGGTTGATTCAGCCAGATGAGAAGCGTCATAAACAGGCCATTGGGCATCGCAAACCGAAGTTGTGTTTCCTAACATACTCCAAAGCTCTTCGGATAAGTGGGGCGCAAAAGGAGTTAATAGAACCGTAAAAGGTTCGAGTATCTCCTTTTTATTGCATTTCAATGAGCTTAACTCGTTGACACAAATCATAAAAGCACTTACCGAAGTATTAAAGGAGAATTTCTCAATATCGTCGGTAATTTTTTTGATGGTTTTATGAAGTGTTTTTAATTCGTCTTTTGAAGCCTTTTCGGTTGAAATAGTAAATTCGTTATCAGCATTAAAGAATAAACGCCATGTTTTACGCAAGAATTTATGAACTCCGTCAATACCATTGGTATCCCAAGGCTTACTTTGTTCAAGAGGTCCTAAAAACATCTCGTATAAACGAAGGGTGTCTGCACCATAGTCCTCGATAATATCATCGGGGTTAACTACATTAAACATTGACTTTGACATTTTTTCTACCGCCCAACCGCAAACGTATTTTCCATTTTCGAGTATAAATTCTGCGTTTTTATATTCTGGGTTCCAGTTGCGGAATTTATCTATATCCAATATGTCGTTGCTCACAATATTTACATCCACATGAATGGCTGTTGTTTGGTAATCTTCCTTCAGGTTTAAGGATACAAACTTGTTAGTTCCGTTAATTCGGTATACAAAGTTCGAACGTCCCTGTATCATTCCCTGATTTATTAGTTTTTTATAGGGTTCATCTTTAATTACATAACCCATATCGTATAAAAACTTATTCCAGAAACGAGAGTAGATCAGATGACCTGTTGCATGCTCGGTACCTCCTATGTATAAATCTACATCCTGCCAGTATTCATTGGCTTCTTTACCTACCAGAGCCTGAGTGTTTTTAGGATCCATATAACGTAAGTAGTAAGCAGAAGATCCGGCAAAGCCAGGCATGGTGTTTAGTTCCAAAGGATACGCATCTTTATATACCCAATTCTTAGCGCGACCTAACGGAGGCTCTCCTTTTTCGGTAGGTAAGAACTTGTCTATTTCGGGTAGTTTGATGGGCAGGTCGGCTTCATCTACCATTTGAGGCATATCATCTTTGTAATATACAGGAAAAGGCTCTCCCCAATAACGTTGACGGCTGAAGATGGCATCACGAAGTCGGTAGTTGATTTTTACATCTCCTACTTTTTTCTCGCGAATAAATTCTTTGGTTTTGGCAATGGCTTCAGGTACACTTAATCCATTTAGGAAACCGGAGTTAATCATGGTTCCTTCTTTGGAGTCTTTTGAATCTTCCCAGCTTGCAGGATCGCTAGCCTCTTCTCCTGAGGGAACAACCACCTGAATGATAGGTAAATTAAAATGACGGGCGAATTTAAAGTCGCGTGAATCATGACCAGGAACGGCCATGACAGCTCCTGTTCCATAGCCTGCCAGTACATAATCACCTACCCAGATAGGAATCTCTTCTCCATTTAATGGGTTAATAGCATATGAACCAGAGAATACACCTGTTACCTTATCCACTTCAGCCTGCCGCTCTCGTTCTGTACGTTTTTTGGTCGCTTGAACGTAAGCTTCAACGGCATCTTTTTGCTCTGGAGTTGTTAACTGTGGTGTTAAATCGCTTTCAGGTGCCAATACCATGAAGGTAACACCAAAAACAGTATCGGCACGGGTGGTAAAGATATTCATCTCAATATCAGAATCCTTTACCTTAAATATCATTTCAGCACCTTCACTCTTTCCTATCCAGTTGCGCTGAATTTCTTTAAGTGAATCAGACCAATCTACCTGGTTTAATCCT
>JBFHEL010000244.1:0-6465 GCA_041584155.1 Saccharicrinis sp. | reverse complement strand
GGGAACGATTTATTTAGATGGATATTTAAATAAATCGGTATTAATTACTAAATTTGAACAAATAAAACAATAAGATATGATTTTGAGCTCTATGTATATTTGTGGTTTCTTAGGAGGATACGAATGGATTTTAATTATTCTTGCTATTGTCTTATTATTTGGAGGAAGAAAAATTCCTGAATTAATGAAAGGCTTAGGTCAGGGTATGAAAGAATTTAAGAAAGCTAAGTCAGACATGGATAAAGAAATAAATAAGGACAAAGAAGAGTAATTATTTATTAAAGAAATTGATAAGGCTGTATACTAGAAGTATATGGCCTTTTTTATTACATATACTTGACTGTTATTGAATTAAACACTAACTTAATTAAGCCTAAGCACATACTGCAAAGGAGGTGAAAACAGATCTTAATTGATGCACTAAGCTAATATGATAGAGGCAACAAATGTTTAACTTAAATTCTGCAAGTCATGAAAAATATTTTGGTAGCAGTTGATTTCAAAGAAGGAACAGATAAAATATTGCAGATCACTAAAGAATTGGCTCAGCAATATCTTTCAAATGTATGGATCGTACATGTTTCAGCCCCTAAACCTGACTTTGTAGGTTACGAGGCTGGTCCGCAATACATTAAAGACTTAAGAGAAATAGAACTCAAAGAGGAACATAAGAAACTAAAAAAAATTGCGGATGAATTTAATTTTACTGGAATTGATACCGAAAGCATTATGCTTAATGGAGGAACTGTAGAAATGTTATCAGCCGAGATTTCAAAATTACATATCAATCTGGCTATCGTCGGTCATCGCAAACATGGTTTCTTTCACAAAGCATTTTTTGGCAGAACAGATGTGTCTTTAATTGAACACACAAATGTACCTACCCTGGTTGTTCCGGTAGAGTAATTAAATATTCAAATCCTTTGTATCACCCTTTTTACCATTTAGATAATAGGTAATAGAAATTAAATTGCCCTTATTGTCGTAATTAAACTTTTCTCCGGTAAATAAGAGGCCTTTAACAAAAAAACCTTTAGCTTCAGTTTTACCGTTATCATTTGTAATGGTATAATTGCCCGTTCCCTCAAACTTAAGTCTGGGTACATCCGAAGCCTGGGTCTGAGTCTGAGCTTCAGGTTGCGGAATTTCTTTTATTTCGGCAATTCGTCCCTTGGCATAATATTTTTCCTTGATCAAAACACCATCTTCGTTAAAAACCTGTAAGGTTCCATCGGTTTTTCCATCTACCCACACACCAGTATACATGCTATTTCCATTTTCATGGTAATAATTTTGCTCTCCATTTCTTTTCCCCGATTCATTATAATTCCAATCATAAGACAACTGTCCGCAAGGGAAATAATATTTGTAATTACCCACCCAATGATCCATCTGCCAATTTCCCTTTTCTCTTATCTTACCATCGGGATAGTAAAAAACAGCTTCACCTCTTGCTTCGCCCATCACATAGGTGACCTCGCATTTTTTTGCTCCTGAAGAGTCAAAACTATACCAAACGCCATTTTTTTTATCATCCACATACTCTCCCTTTTCAATTACAAATGTATTGGACGGATCGTAATACATCCATAAGCCCTGCTTTAATCCGGCACGATCTGTTTTATTGATTGAATCATTATCATAGAAACCGGAAAAAACCACATTAGGATAACATAAAAAAAAGAACAATCCCAGAAAATATACTTTGTATATATTAAACATGAAAATATATGTGCTTGTGTGTTTGTATCTGTATACAGAAAAATAACATTAAAGTTTTATATTTATACTATATTTTTACAAACAACAACAAATTACCTGTACATCAATAGTATAACAGCCCTCACACGGCCTCTGAAACAGGCTATTCAAGTTCATTTTTCTCTATCAAATTCATCACTAAATTTATATGAATAGTTCAGCTTAATTTACTACTTTGCATTAATTAAAAAACACTACCCATGTCAGGTAATAAAAAGAAAACAAAAAAAAGATCAAGAGGATTAAAGAAAACCCAAATAGCTGCCTTAGTGCAGGGGATTTTTACCAATAATCCTAAACAAACTTATAATTACAAGCAAATTGCAGATTTATTGGGATTAAAGAAAGTCTCTTTAAAACAATCAATCGTTGAAATATTATATGAGCTGTTAGAAAGTGGATTCCTAACCGAAATTTCTAAAGGAAAATTCAAATTACTTTCCCGTGGTGCTTATATGGAAGGAACCGTTGATGCAACCAGTTCCGGAGCCGCTTATATTATACCTAAAGATGGTGTAGGAGATGATATTTTTGTGAGTCAGCCCAATTTAAAAACCGCTTTAAATGGAGACTTAGTGCGCATTCTTATTTTTGCTAAAAAGAGAAGACGCTCTTTGGAAGGAGAAGTAGTAGAGGTACTGGAACGCAAGCGGGATACCTTTGTGGGTACCGTTGAGGTATCAAAAAACTTTGCTTTTCTGGTGACGGATAAAAAAGTAATGTTCCGTGATTTATTTATTCCTTTGGATAAATTAAATGGTGCCAAAGCAGGACAGCTGGCCATAGGTCGAATAACGGAATGGAACGACAGCACTAAAAATCCTTTTGGTGAAATTATAGATGTTTTAGGTGACGTAGGTGAAAACAATGCCGAGATACATGCCATATTAGCAGAATATAACCTGCCCTATGAATACCCTGCAAAAGTAAACCAGGCAGCAGAGGAAATCAGTGAAGAAATAAGCCCTGAAGAAATTAAAAAACGACGTGATTTCAGAGGGGTAACTACCTTCACCATCGACCCAAAAGATGCCAAAGACTTTGATGATGCTCTTTCATTGAGAAAACTAAAGAATGGAAACTGGGAAGTAGGGGTGCATATTGCTGATGTTACGCACTATGTAAAACCAAACACCATTATCGATAAAGAAGGTTTTGAACGAGGTACCTCCATTTATTTGGTTGACAGGGTAGTACCCATGTTACCCGAAAGGCTAAGCAACGGCATTTGCTCACTCCGTCCGCACGAAGAGAAGCTATGTTTCTCTGTAGTGTTTGAGCTGGATGACGAAGCTAATTTATTAGATACCTGGTTTGGTAAAACCATCATATACAGCGACAGAAGATTCACCTATGAAGAAGCGCAGCAAATTATTGAAACAGGAGAAGGCGATTTTTCCGAGGAAGTAATAAGGCTGGATGAGTTAGCTAAACAACTACGCAAACAACGTTTTACCAATGGAGCTATTTCATTTGAAAGAATAGAAGTTAAGTTTGAAATTGATGAAAAAGGC
Source organism: Saccharicrinis sp. (assembly GCA_041584155.1). Taxonomy (GTDB): domain Bacteria; phylum Bacteroidota; class Bacteroidia; order Bacteroidales; family Marinilabiliaceae; genus Saccharicrinis. Next base: position 3,190 of record JBFHEL010000244.1, on the reverse strand, counting down.
AAACCGCTTAGCGTATATTTTAAAGAATCCAAAGATGCCAATAAACTGATTGAAGAGTTTATGTTATTAGCTAATAAAAGGGTAGCTGAATATATAGGCAAAAAAGAAATTACCAAAGGAGTGGGAACCAAACCTAAAACCTTTGTATACCGGGTTCATGACAATCCAGACCCTGAGAAATTTGAAAACTTTGCCCGTTTTGTTCGTCGCTTTGGTTACGAAGCTATGCCCATGGGGGAGGAAAAAATAAGCAGTTCAATTAATAGATTGCTACAACAGGTTGAAGGGAAGAAGGAGCAAAATATTATTGAAACATTAGCCATCCGCACCATGGCGAAGGCTTCCTATTCGAGTCATAATGTAGGACACTACGGATTAGCCTTTAAACATTATTCGCATTTCACCTCACCCATCAGGCGTTATCCCGATATGATGGTTCATCGTTTACTGGAATCGTATCTGCATGGAGGCCGTTCGGCTAACACTGCTAAAACAGAAGAACAATGCGTCCACTGTTCTAAAATGGAACTTGTAGCAGCAGAAGCAGAAAGAGCATCTATTAAGTTTAAACAGGTTGAGTTTATGAAAGAACATGTTGGTACTCAATTCACAGGAGTCATCTCCGGAGTTACCGAATGGGGATTTTATGTAGAACTTGATGAAAACAAATGTGAAGGAATGGTTTCCATTCGTAACCTGGATGATGATTTTTACCGTTTTGATGAAGACAATTATTGTATAGTCGGACGAAAATTCAACAAGAAATACCAATTAGGAGATCCGGTAACCATTTTGGTAGCAAAGGCTAACCTCATCAGAAAACAATTGGATTTTGAGCTGATTAAGGAGTAAACTAACTCGGAAAAATTTTATTTATTTTACATAAAACATGGACAGAACAATAGACGGTAAAAGTCGCCATTGAGCAAACCCATTAATAATAAATACATTAATGGCATAATTTTTCGAATATTCACCCTAAAAATACAGGAATGACCATTTTATTATTTTGAATGGTCTTTCTTTTAACATTACAATTGTTTATTTTTGTAGATACAGGAAATTAATGAACGACCTATTCTACTAATCTTATGACAAACGAACATTTAAATTACAACGAAAGTGTACGCGCTTCTATTTTAGAAGTATCGAGGGTACTATTTGCCAAATTTGGTTATAAAAAAACAACGATGGAAGATATTGCCTTGGAGTTGCATAAAGGCAAGAGCTCTCTTTATTATTACTTTAAAAACAAAGAGGAAATATTTCAAGCTGTAATCGATTGGGAACAAAATGAGTTACTCAGTAAATTGCATGAAGTAGTAGATTCAGATCTAGAGCCCAAAGACAAACTCAACAACTACGTTTTAACCCGAATGAAAACCATAAGTGAGTTAGAAAATTATTTTAAGGCTTTAACTGATGAACGTTTTGGCGGACTGGAATTTGTAAAAAAGGTAAAAGAAAACAGCGAGAAAGAGGAAGTAGAGATGATACAAAATATTTTAGACGCAGGCATTGCTAATAACTCTTTTCAGATAAAAAACACCTATCTTGGAGCTATTGCACTGGCTATTGCAATGAAAGGCATTGAATTACCCATGTTTAGCACTTCCAACAAGTTTGAAGACATGACAGAACAAGTTCATAATGTAATGAACATTTTATTTTATGGGTTAATAAAACGGTAAAATATCATTGTTATTCATATTTTTAGGCCGTAATTTACGGCCTTTGTTGTTTTAAAAATATTGCTATGCCCATAAAAGTACCAGATCAATTACCAGCGCGGAAAATACTTGAAGAAGAGAATGTTTTTGTGATGAACGAAAGCAGAGCTGCTCGTCAGGATATCAGGCCATTGAAGATTGTTGTCTTTAATCTTATGCCATTAAAAATTATGACAGAAGCACAGATTATGCGTGTGCTGTCAAATACTCCATTGCAGGTTGAGGTGGACTTATTGATGACACGAACACACTCACCTAAAACAACACCCAAAGAGCATTTAACCACGTTTTATAAAACCTTTGATGAGGTAAAGAAAAAAAAATACGATGGTATGATTATTACAGGTGCTCCGGTAGAACATCTTGAATTTGATGAGGTAACCTACTGGGATGAACTGAAAGACATTATGGAATGGAGTCGTAAAAATGTAACAAGTACCTTACACATCTGCTGGGGCGCACAAGCAGGACTATACTATCATTACGGTATTCCGAAACAACATAGGGGCAAAAAGCTGTTTGGGGTATTCAACCATCAGGTAAGAGATCCTAAAGAGCCCTTAATGCGTGGCTTTGATGATCAATTCTTTGCACCGCATTCCCGCTTTACAGGTGTGCGACAAAAAGATATTGATAAGGTACCCGGACTTAAAACTCTGGCCGACTCGAAGGATGCAGGAGTATATATCGTCATCTCCCCCGACAAAAGATTAATTTTTGTAACCGGACATGCCGAATATGATCCTTATACCCTAAAAGAAGAATATTACCGCGATTTGGAAAAAGGAGATGAGATAAGCATACCTAAAAACTACTTCCCCGATGATGATACCACGAAAGAACCGATTGTAACATGGAGAAGTCATGCCAGTTTATTATTTACCAATTGGCTTAATTACTACGTATATCAGGAAACGCCCTATAACTTCGACGAAATTCATTAACATAATTGCCAATAAAAAGCAACCCTATAATGCAATTATGAATAATGACATTTACCATGTATTATAAAAGGATTTTATCTTAAATTTGAAACACGTAAAATCATAAATAAGCAAAAAAATGAATGTTCCTGTAAATTTAAAGTATACCAAAGATCACGAATGGGTTTTGATTGAAGGCAACAAAGCAACAGTTGGAATCACAGATTTTGCCCAAGGAGAATTAGGCGACATTGTATTTGTTGAAATAGAAACCGAAGGGGAAGAGCTGGATAAGGAAGAGGTATTTGGTACTATTGAAGCTGTAAAAACAGTTTCTGACTTATATATGCCTGCAGCAGGTAAAGTACTTGAAGTAAACCCAGAATTGGAAGCAAATCCTGAGCTGGTAAATAAAGAGCCTTACGAAGGCGGTTGGATGGTTAAAATAGAAGTTAAAGATACTGCTCAATTTGACCAGTTGCTTAGTGCTGATGAGTATACTGAGCTGATTAGCTAATCAGTTTAAATAACATCTCT
>JBFHEL010000243.1:0-6488 GCA_041584155.1 Saccharicrinis sp. | reverse complement strand
TGTCGTAAAATTGCCGATAATATTGAAGATGTTTATAAATATACGGCCAAGGGAAACTTAGTAGCCGTCATTTCAAATGGTACAGCAGTATTAGGCCTGGGAGATATTGGACCGGAGGCGTCTAAACCTGTGATGGAAGGTAAAGGTTTGCTTTTTAAAATATTTGCCGGTATCGATGTTTTTGATTTGGAGTTGAATACTAAAAATATCGAAGAATTTATTACGGTAGTGAAAGCGCTGGAGCCTACTTTTGGAGGGATTAATCTTGAAGATATTAAAGCTCCTGATTGTTTTGAGATTGAAAGGCGTTTAAAGGAAGAACTCAATATTCCCATTATGCACGATGATCAGCATGGAACTGCTATCATTACAGGTGCAGGACTTATCAATGCGCTTCAGGTGGTTGGTAAAAAAGCAGGAGAGGTGAAGGTGGTTGTTTCCGGAGCCGGAGCTTCAGCTATTTCCTGTACTAAAATATTTATTGATCTGGGTGTAAGTAAAGAGAATATTGTGGTCTGTGATTCCAAAGGCGTTATTCGTCAGGATAGGGAAAAACTTACCTCCTCCAAAAAGGAATTTGCCACCACGAAAGATATTTATACAATAGACGATGCCATGGTGGATGCTGATGTGTTTTTGGGTCTGTCAAAGGGTAATCTGTTATCTCCTGAAATGCTAAAATCCATGGCCAAGGATCCTATTGTTTTTGCATTGGCTAATCCTGATCCTGAGATTGCTTATGATTTGGCCATGTCTACTCGCGACGATGTATTAATGGCAACAGGTCGTTCCGATCATCCCAATCAGATAAATAATGTATTAGGGTTTCCTTTTATTTTTAGAGGTGCCCTGGATGTTAGAGCAACAGCGATTAATGAACAAATGAAGCTGGCTGCCGTAAAAGCAATAGCTAATCTGGCTCAACAGCCAGTACCCGATGTGGTAATTAAAGCCTATAATAAAGAAACAATATCTTTTGGTAAGGAGTATATTATTCCTAAGCCGCTTGACCCCAGGTTACTAACAGAAGTGGCTCCTGCGGTTGCAAAAGCAGCTATTGACAGTGGAATTGCTAAAAATATAATTACAGATTGGGAAGAATATAAAACCAGTCTGGTAAAAAGACTGGGTCATGATGATCAGATCATAAGAAGACTAACGAACAGGGCTAAACAACATCCTAAACGAATTGTTTTTGCAGAAGCTGAAGATTATAGAGTACTTAAGGCTGCTCAAATAGCAATGGAAGAAGGAATTGCTGAACCTGTTTTATTGGGTGATGTAGACCGGATTAAGAGTATGATTAAAAAGTATAATCTGGATTTAGGAAGTACAAAAATAATCAACCCTCAAAGCAAATCCTCTATCAAGATGGTTGAACGTTATGGCGAAATGTTTTTTCATAAACGTCAACGAAGAGGATATAATCGCTATGAGGCGAAGAATGAAATGACCAAGCGTAATTATTTTGGTTGCATGATGGTAGAATCTGGTGAAGCAGATGCAATAATATCCGGGATAAGCCGTAAATATGCTCATACCATAAAACCGGCACTGCAAATTTTTGGTACTGAAGTCGCCGGAAAAAAGGTGTCCAGTATGTATTTAATGCTGACCAAACGAGGTCCCCTATTTCTCACGGATACTACCATGTTGCCAAATCCAAGCTCTGAAGAATTGGTAGATATTGCTTATCAGGCTGCTATGGCCGTTCAGAATATGATGGGTATGGAGCCTAAGGTAGCATTTTTGGCCTACTCCAATTTTGGATCTTCAGATGATCCGGAACCTAAGTTGGTGCGTAAAGCGGCTGCATTAATGAAAGAAAAATACCCCGATATTATTTCAGATGGGGAGGTGCAGGCTAATTTTGCGTTTAATCAGGAAGAACTAAAGGAAAACTATCCCTTCTCTGAACTGATTAATCATGAACCAAATATTTTGGTATTCCCAAATCTGGCATCCGCAAATATTGCCTATAAATTAATGCAAGTGATGAAAAGTGGTGAAGCAATTGGACCTATCGTTTTGGGAATGAAACGACCTATTCATATTCTTCAATTAGGTAGTTCAGTTAGAGAAGTGATCAATATGATCACCATCGCCAATATTGATGCCCAGATAAGAGAAAAGAGATCCTTAAAATAAGAAAATACTTTGCCTGTAAATTATTCTTTTATCGTGCTATGTATGTAACATTTTTTAAGATTTGCTGTAAAATATTTTAATTTTCTTAACATTTATATTATGTTTGTAAAAACAGCTGTATTTGTATAGTTTTTATAATCTAATTTTCTTTAACCTTACCTGTATTATTTAACAAGTTAAATTGTATGTTTTTTTGGCGAATTATTTTGTCTTAAAAAATAAGCATAATAATTTACTTTCCAGAGAATTTAAGTTAGTTACCTAGCTTGCTTGTTCTGTTTTAGTGTGTTGATTTTAAGTTGAATAAGTATTGTTTAATATGTGTATATAAAATAAAATTTATGGAAATCTTGAATAGGTGGTTTAATCTGGGAATAGTTAGTTGTTTACTATTTATTATAAGCCAACTTGGAGCATTAGTGATGGAATATATGGGCTTTGATAGTCAAATATTTAAAATTCTGTTTAGTGTGTCAGCTTCGGTATTTTCTTTTTTTATGCTTTTTGTTCTTTGGTTGATTATTGTGAAAAAGCAAGGACAAAGCAATCTGGATGCTATTTTTAAAATATTACTTTCCATTTTGGCATTATTTTCATGTTTGCTTGTGTGGCATATGCTTGTTTTTAACAGGGTATTGGCCATTGTGGTTACCTTATTATCAGTAATTAATGTGATTGCCTATTTTGTGTTTATTTATCAGGTGGGGGAATTGGAAAAAATGGAGCTTAAACATATGAATTGGCTGAAGAATTATGGTGTGGCTTTTTGTTTGTGTTTTTTAGGCCAGTTAATATTAAATGTTGTCATGGGCTTTAATAGTCAAAGCCACTTGTCTATTCTGTCTTATGTTTTTAATGTGATCCCTGTCTTCTTTGTAGTGGCTTATTTTGTTCTTAGTAGAAAAGAAAATAGGCAATTAGCATAGTGGATCTAAATTGATGGACATTAGTTTATAATTTATTATGTTGTTTTATCTTTTTCTAAAATAAAACAGATAGACTATTTTATTTTTTCTGGGATAGGAAGAATTTGATTACTAAAAAGAATATAGGGGATAAAAAATAGTAGAGGAAAGGGACATCTTTATGTGCATTATAGTGTATAAAGATGTTTATCCTTTTTAGCATTCAAGATTATTTATTCTTTGTGCAGTTATAAAAGTATGGAGAATGGCTGTATAGTATTTAGTAAGCAATATTTTCACCCATTTTTACTTCTGTTTCCAAATGGTTTTTGGTATTTTCCAGTAAGTCGCTATCAATAGTTACCTTATCCCTTTCAAAAAGTAAAACGATGGTAGAGCCTCCATAGGCAAAATAACCCTTTTCTTCACCTTTAGTTACCTGGGTATCTGGTTCATGGGTTTGAATAATACTTCCCACCAGTGCGGCTCCAATCTCTGCCATTAGTACATCACCGTATCTCTCAGATTTGATATTGGAGTATACTCTTCTGTTTTGACTGTATATCTTAATATTTTGGTTCATGGCAATAGGAGAAACAGAAAAATAACGACCTTTTAAAGAATTTGTTTTCGATACTACCCCATTTACAGGGAAATGAAAACGATGGTAATCAGTAGGAGCCAGACGTAAAATAATCATAGAGCCATTTTCGTATTTTTGGGCTAAATGTTTATCGCGAAGAAATTCGTGTAGTTTAAATTCAGAACCTTTGATAAAAAAGGTGGGAATATGGCTGATATTCTGAAAAGCCAATATTTTTCCATCTCCGGGAGACACCAGCTTATCTCCAATTGGGCGTTTCTCAGTTTTTATTTTACGATAAAAAAAATCGTTAAAAGATTTAAACCCATTTTCGCTTTGATAATGGGATAGGTCTATTTTATATTTTTTTATAAATTTATTTACCTGATTAACCGAAAGTGGACTGTTCATAAAGTGACCCACAATAGTAGAAGCCAGTTTTCGCTTTAAAAGCATGTGCAGGGTTAGTTTACCTCCAGGTGTGTAATAGAGCCAGTTAAGTGCGCCTTTGCCAACTACCTCTTCATTTTTAATTTTTTGAGTACTTCTTTCTATATATTTAATTGTATCCATTGGTCGTAATAAATAGTGGTGCAAATTAACATTTTATAATTTGATTTTAAAGTACTCTAATTGATAATTTATAATTAATCTTGTTAAAGAAAGGAATGAATATACCAACAAGTTTCTTATTTATGGTATTAACTCCTTTTTAAGAAAATGTCTTTTTCTTTATTTCTTACATTAACTTATTTTAACTACGATGTAATATGTTGTAAATAAGTATTTAACACATGTGTGTGTGCAAGTAAAAAGGATGTGCGATATTGTTTGCTGAGAGAAGAACGCCTAAAATTGCATCAGAAATGATACAAAATGAAAAGTAAAGTAATTTTATTATTGATGAGCATAGGCTTGCTAATAGTGAGCAGTGCACAGGCTAAAGAAAAAGCAATGAAAACAGAAAACAAAACTTATCCCAAAGCATTTTCGCATATAGGGATTACAGTACCTGACTTGGATCAAGCAGTAGAATTTTATACCAGTGTTTTAGGGTTTTATGTGATAATGCCACCTACCGAAGTGGTTGAAGAAAATGAAACTGCCATTGGACAGATGTGTATTGATGTTTTTGGTGAGGGTTGGGGTACATTTCGTATTGCTCACCTATCAACAGGAGACCGGATAGGTATAGAGCTTTTTGAGTTTAAGCAGAGTAAAGAAGCTAAACCTGTTTTTGAACCCTTTAAAACAGGTTTATTTCATTTTTCAATCCAGGATCCGGATGTGGAAGATTTGGTGAAAAAGATAGTGGAAAATGGGGGTAAGCAACGTATGCCTATCCGGGAGTACTATCCGGGAGATAAGCCATATCGTATGTGTTATGTCGAAGACCCGTTTGGAGTGGTATTCGAAATTTATTCACATTCCTACGAACTACATTATTCTCCGGGAGCATATAAATGATGTTCCTTAGCAAAATTTTGTCCCCATTTATTCAACTCAAGAATGATGGGGATAATTGATTTTGCGCCATCTGTCAATGCGTAAACAACCTTTGGAGGAACTTCAGGATATACCTTGCGTTTTACTAATCCGTCTTTTTCCAACGCCCGAATAGAAAAAGTAAACATACGGTTAGAAATCCCATGAATAGTTTTTTGAAGTTCTCCAGAACGCATTTCACCATCCTTTAAATGGAATAGAATAAGAGACTTGTATTTGTCGCCAATCAGTTGAAGAGTAAATGCAAGAGAGCATGCATAAGCCTTTCCTTCGTATTTGATGATATCACAATTATTCTTGCTTTCTTTCATGTTGTATTAAAAAAATGGGTTAGCAAAGATAATGATTTACTAACTTGCTGAACTAATATAATTAAAACAGCATGGTTGATGTAATGTTTTAATACCAAAATATAAATATGATGAAAGTAGTAGCATTTAACGGAAGCCCGAAAAAAGAAGGAAATACTTATTATGCCCTAAGGATGGTATGTGAACAGTTGGAAAAGAAGGGGATAGAAACAGAAATTATTCATCTGGGAAATAAAGGAATAAAGGGGTGTTTAGCTTGTGGCAAATGTCGCGAGAACCAGGATGAAAAGTGTATTATTAAAACAGATGATGTAAATATTTGGGTTCAGAAAATGAAACAAGCAGATGGCATTTTGTTCGGTTCCCCGGTCCACTATGCTGCCTTGAGTGCCAATATAAAGGCTTTTCTTGATAGAGCTTTTTATGTGTCTGGTTCAAATGGAAATTTGTTTCGTCATAAAGTAGGGGCTTCGGTGGTGGCAGTTCGCCGTTCTGGGGGGTTGCCAACTTTTAACGAGATGAATAATTACCTTAATTATGCTGAGATGTTTATTGCAACATCAAATTATTGGAATGTGATTCATGGTACCGTGCCCGGTGATGTGCATCAAGATGAAGAAGGTGTGCAGATTATGAGGGTGTTAGGTAAAAATATGGCCTTTTTGCTACAGTTATTGGAGCATGGTAAGGGGAGTATAGAAGCACCGGAACAGGAAGTGAAAATATTTACAAATTTTATCCGGTAAAAGAACCTGGTAGCTTTAGCTGATGACCCTCATATTTATTGGTTATAGATCTGACCATCAATAACCAATACCCAGGTCTAATAGCTATAACCAGTTGTTTGAATAAGCTCTTTCTATTTGTTGTCAAATGAACAGGATCAACTGATTGATCGATCAGGATAATATAATCTGATTTAATCTGAAGGTATATTTAAGAAGAGCGATAATGCAATGATTTAATAGATTTTTCTCACCTTTGTATAAATTACAAACCTAAAATATTACCTATAGTATGCTTATAATAACTGTA
>JBFHEL010000242.1:0-6505 GCA_041584155.1 Saccharicrinis sp. | reverse complement strand
CTGCTTACAACATATTCAAAGAAATAAATATCCTAATCGATCAAATTATTCACTATGGCTTGACAGTTGATCATGTCTGATTACAGGCTACTGATCTCTGAATACAATATAGTATTTACATACACTTAAACTCATTACTGCCTTGCTGACCGCATAATACACACGAATCACACTTATTCAGCTCGCCTCTGAACACCTGCTCTACCAAATTCTTAATCTGCTCTCTCACAGCTTCTACTCTGATTTTCTCAACCACCTCATAGGCAAATGCATACATCAATAATATTCTGGCTTCATCCTTGTTAATTCCTCTGGAGCGCAAATAAAACATTGACTTCTCATTCAACTGACCAACAGTAGCACCATGTGAACACTTTACGTCATCGGCGTAAATTTCCAACATAGGTTTTGTATTCATTTTGGCATTATCAGTCAATAATAAATTATCGTTACGTTGAAAGGCATTGGTTTTTTGTGCATCAGGGCGAACCATGATTAAGCCGGCAAAAGCACCTGTAGCCGCATCATCCAACACGCCTTTAAACAGCTCTTCACTATAGCAATTTGGTTTGGCATGATCTATAAACGAATAATTATCAACATGCTGACTCTTATCTGCAATAAACAAACCATACACACGCGACTCACAATGCTCATCGTCCATATGAACGTAAACATTATTTCTGGTTATCCCGGTATGTAAAGTCAGGTTATGCGTTAAAATGCTTGAATGTTGTTTTTGCTTAATAAAAACCGATGAAACACTCGTGGTAAGATTATGTTGATTCTGAATGCTATATGCATCAAAAACAGCATTTTTATCCACAAAAGCCTCAGTAACTCCGTTGATCAAAAATTTATGATCAGTAACCGTATGCTCACATATTAATATTTTTGCCTGTGCATTTTCTTCCACTATAATTAGGTTACGTGGAAAAGCCATAAAATCGGTATCTGATTGCATGATATTAACAATCTGAATAGGCTTTTCAATAACCACACCCTTAGGAACATATATAAAGAATCCATCCTGAGCCAACGCTGTATTTAAAGCAACAAGGCTATCCTTTTCATTTTTAGCATATTTATTATAATGCTCGGCAAATAACTCAGGGTGCGATTTAGAGCATTCAGCTAAACTACCAATGATCACCCCTTCGGGCAAATAATCGGGCAGTTGATTTTTGCGGTAATACCAACCATTAATTAAATAAACTGTAATTGCCTCGAGATCATCTACATTACAATTAAATACTTCGGAAACGTTTTTAGTAAACACCTCATGGTTAAAATCGTAATCGTATTCATCTGCAAATTGAGGATTCAGGTTTGTATATTTATAGTTTTCCACTTTTCTGCCGGGAATACCCTTTTCCAGGAAAATGCGGATGGCATCTTCTCTCTGCGCTGCAACTGTTTCAGAAACCTGAGCATTCAGGTGTCCCAAATTAGCTTTTAACAGGGCTGCATATCTTTCTTCTGTTCTAATATCTGTGTCTGTAAAACTCATCACGCACTCTTTTAAACGGTTCAACTCTCACCTGAAACTTAATCTTCAAACTGCTTTTTAATCCAGTCGTAACCCTTTTCTTCCAACTCCAATGCTAATTCTTTACCCGCCGACATTACAATTCGACCTTTATATAAAACATGTACATAATCAGGTACAATATAATCCAATAAACGTTGATAATGCGTAATTAAGATGGTGGCATTATCTTTTGACTTCAATTTATTGACTCCATTAGCGACAATACGTAAGGCATCAATATCCAAACCGGAATCCGTTTCATCCAGAATAGCCACCTTAGGTTGAAGCATGGCCATCTGAAATATCTCATTCTTCTTTTTCTCGCCACCAGAGAAACCTTCATTAACGGAACGATTTGTAAGGTTAGAGTCTATCTCTACCAGTTTCTTTTTCTCGCGCATTAACTTCAAAAACTCACTGGCTGAATAAGGCTTAATATTATTGTACTTACGATGCTCGTTAACAGCTGTACGCATAAAATTAACCATACTCACTCCTGGAATTTCAACAGGATACTGAAAGCTATAAAACAAACCTTCACGGGCGCGGTCTTCGGCAGGCATCTCCAATAGGTCTTTTCCATAAAAAGTAGCCGTTCCATCTGAAACCTCAAAAACCTCACTCCCGGCCAATACGGATGACAAGGTACTTTTCCCGGATCCATTGGGTCCCATAATAGCATGTACTTCTCCTGGTTTAACAGTGAGGTTTATTCCTCTTAAAATTTCTTTATCGTCTATCTTGGCGTGTAAGTTTTTAATCTCTAGCATTTTTTTTGTTTTTAGTAAAAAGTGTCAAGATACAAGCACTAAGACTATTATGAACCTTGACTTTGTTAGTGAATAAGCATTAAGTATGTACAAAAAATTATTTTACGACTTGAACTTATGGCTTATTATCCAACGCTACCCTCTAAACTTATTTGTAATAATTTTTGTGCTTCAACAGCAAACTCCATAGGTAACTGGTTAATTACTTCTTTTACATAACCGTTAACTATTAATCCGATGGCATCTTCGGTAGACAGCCCTCGGGTATTGCAATAAAAAATCTGATCTTCTCCAATTTTAGAGGTAGTCGCTTCATGCTCCACTACAGCAGAATTATTATTAATTTCGAGATAAGGGAAGGTATGAGCTCCACATTTATCCCCCATTAACAAGGAATCGCACTGAGAAAAGTTACGGGCATTCTCTGCTTTTTTATTTACTCTTACCAGTCCTCTGTAACTATTCTGACTCTTACCAGCCGAAACACCTTTAGAGACAATCAAACTTCGGGTGTTTTTACCCATATGGATCATTTTAGTACCTGTGTCTGCCTGCTGATAGTTATTTGTTACCGCTACAGAATAAAACTCACCCACAGAATGATCACCCATCAATATACAACTTGGATATTTCCAGGTGATAGCCGAACCTGTTTCAACCTGTGTCCAACTTACTTTGGAATAATCACCTTTACAAAGTGCCCGCTTAGTAACAAAGTTATAAATACCTCCTTTGCCATTTTTATCTCCGGGATACCAGTTTTGTACCGTTGAATATTTCACTTCGGCGCGTTCCATGGCCACTATTTCAACAATGGCTGCATGCAATTGATTTTCATCGCGCTGAGGAGCAGTACATCCTTCCAGATAACTTACATAGCTATCATCATCGGCTACAATTAAGGTACGTTCAAACTGTCCTGTATTTTTAGCATTGATTCTAAAATAAGTAGACAGCTCAATGGGACAGCGCACTCCTTTCGGGATATACACAAAAGAACCATCACTAAACACTGCATTATTTAAGGCTGCAAAAAAGTTATCGGTATAAGTAACTACCGAACCCATATATTTTTTCACTAAATCGGGATATTCCTGCACGGCTTCACTGAAGCTGCAAAAAATAATTCCCTTCTCGGCAAGTGTTTCTTTAAATGTTGTTTTTACCGACACACTATCCATAACCGCATCAACAGCCACTCCCGACAACACCTTCTGCTCTTCCAAAGGAATACCTAACTTATCGAATGTAGCCCTTAGTTCAGGATCTACATCATCCATACTCTCTAACTGAGGCTTTTGCTTCGGGGCTGCATAATAAATGATTTCCTGAAAATCGATATCCGGAATATTTAGTTTAGCCCAATCAGGCGATTCCATTTTCTGCCAATGCCTAAAAGCTTTTAACCTGTATTCCAACATCCACTCCGGCTCATTCTTTTTACTGGATATCAGCCTGACCACATCCTCATTCAGTCCTTTGGCAATCAACTCCGTCTCAATATCGGTTGTAAAACCGTATTTATAGTCACTCCCGGTAACCTCTTCTAATATTTTATCCTGATCTTCTGCCATAATTACATTGCTATAGATTATCCAAGAACAACAATAGACCCAATGAGTTCAAATAAATTGTTTTGGGATAACAACAAGATTACAATTTTGAATGCTCAAAATTAATAAACTATTTAGATTAAATAAAATTAAGCCATTTAAATAAACCATTTAGTGTCTTAATTTTTACTGATCTGCTATTTTAATTCTTCTTACATTTTATTATCATAAGTTGTAAAACTAAACATTTACAGCTTAAAGACATATGTTTTGAATTAATTTTACCAATTATTTTATGTTTTTTTAAGATTACCCCTTCATAATATCTGCTAATGACGTTCAAAAAAAGAAATAACTTTTTAGACTTAACACATAAATTTTGACAATGAATAACCAAATCAAGGAGTATTGCTTCTAATTTTTTATATACAAACTCCTATCATTCGAATAGTTGTTTTTTTAGTAAAAAAAAAATATTCTTCAGATCAACCAACTGCTCATTATTTTTGGATAATGAAGTAGTATTAAAAAGACGAAGGCGCAATAAATATCTTTATCTGCATTATTTATATATTTTAACTGATTCTATAAAGCATATTCATGAGCGCATTTTTTCAAAAAACACTTCTGATTCAGATGCTGAGTTGATTCGTCAATACCAGTCATCTCAGGATATGGATATACTGGGTGAATTATATTCCCGGTATATGGATTTGGTCTTTGGCGTTTGTGTTAAATACCTAAAAAAACATCAATAATGCTCAGGATGCCGTCATTCTAATCTTCGAAAAAATCGCTGTATCATTAAATCAAACGGAGGTAAATAACTTTAGAGCCTGGCTATATGTTATTGCCAAAAATCACTGTCTGATGGAACTCCGTAAGATGAAACACAATACCCTATCGATTGATGCCGGAGATATTTTGCTGCCAGAATTTATGGAATCTGACTTTGAAATTCATCCTATAGATAAGAATGAAGCCGAACAAAACGAAATTGCATTAAGCGATTGCATTAAAAAACTTAAATTACAACAAAAAGAAAGTATTGAGTTATTTTATTTTAAGGAAATGAGTTACCACGAAATATCCTTAAAAATGGAGATTGCGGTTAAAAAAGTGAAGAGCTACATTCAAAATGCGAAGCGCTATTTAAAAATTTGTCTGGAGAACAAACATGTCAGATAAAAACTAATACATATCACAAATACAAAAGTATTTGACAAATCAATTGTCAAACAAGGTGCGTTATGCCTTTGAGCGAAGCATGGAGACAGATCCCTTTTTAAAAGATGCCGTTGATGGTTACGAAAGATTAAATTCTAAGGAAATAACATCTTCATTGAAAGCTCTGCGCCAGAAAATCAAAAGCCAACATTCTAAACGAAAGATCCACATTGGACTAAGAATTGCTGCGGCAGTATGGGTGTTGCTTGGCCTCTCCACCCTAGTTTATATTGACCATGCCAATCAATCACAACCTCTACTCAGCAAAAACAAGTCTATTGAAAAGGATAGTATAAGCCAGATAGCATATGTAAATGAAAACAAAAAGCATTTTACATCAGAAACAACTAAAAAAACAGAAGATCACGCCATTAAGAAAGACAGGAATTCCTTGGCTAACCCCAAAAAAAATAAAATAGACAACCAACCCGCTTTAGCCCCTAAACCAAGTCATTCAGAGCAGTACCTTAATCCTGTTACAGGCTTAAAAAACAATGCTAATAATAAAAAACCTATCTCCTCGGTTAAAGCTGGTGAATTAATGACTGACGATTCAGATATGGCATTATTGGGCGAATCAGAAGAAATAAAAACAATGGACACATCATCCATACCTATAGTCACAAGAAGAGTAAGCACCCAACAAAAAGATTCAATTATTCAATACCATGGACGTATCACCGACCAGGCAGGAGAGCCCTTACCTGGTGTAACGGTCTCTGTTGCCTCTTCAGCACAAAATACCTTGACAGATATTAATGGGTACTTCAGCATCAGGGGTAATAAATCAGGCACCACCCTTATTGCAGATTACATAGGATTTAAGCAAAAGGTTATGGTTAGTGAAAATGATTCGATAGGAGATATTACTTTGGAAAATGAAAATTATGCACTTAACGAGGTAATAACCATTGGCTACGGAACACAGAAAAGAAAAATACATTCCGACTCAATGTCCAAAACCACAGTCTCAACGTTAGCAAAAGACACTTATAACAAAACGCTTCCTGAACCAGTTATGGGGATGAAGAGATTTATTCGTAAAATAGAACGCAGTCTCCTTTATCCTGTTGTCAACTATGACTCAGATCACATTGAAATTACGGTACAAATCTTTATCTCCAACGATGGTTCTGTTAAAAAAATTCATTCTGTAACTCCTGCCGATACCGTTTTTATTCAACAACTTGAAAATAAAATAAAGGAGATGGGATATTGGAGTACTAATAATTTAAGTACAACCACTGGGGATAGTTTTCGACAAATACGCTTAAGATTTACCTTTAAGGATTAGCATTCTGAGACAGTTACAGGTATGGTAAATTGAAATAAAGTACCTTTACCTTCCTTAGATTCAAAAGTAATATCTCCTCCTAATAATTTTACATACCCTTTTGTAATAGACAGGCCCAATCCAGAGCCTT
>JBFHEL010000241.1:0-6511 GCA_041584155.1 Saccharicrinis sp. | reverse complement strand
TTTTTAATTATAGAGTGATAAATTAAAATAAAGCGTCAATTAATTCTTCTTGATTTAATTCGTTCCATTCCATAAAAATATCTTTTGTTCTATTTTTTATTGATTCGGTTTCATGTAAACTCTCTTTAAATGCCCTCTCTAATTCTTTTATCTTATCCGAAGAGCTCGCATTTGATTTAATAAATGCTTCAGTGATTAGTCCTTTATTTACATTTAAAACGATTTCGAAACGTTTACCCGATACTGATTTAATTCGTTTTTTTAATTCGTATTTAGGACTGTAACCGTAGTTCCATTGCCAGGTATTAAACTTATTTTCTACCAGCTTATTAATCTCTTTATTATCATTTACCGATAATGTGTAACTGCTGCACTCATAGTTTTCTATAATATAAGCTGATAATTCTTCTACAAATACTTTCACCTCTTTATTATTAGTAAGGTGTTCATGTATATTGGTTACTTTACTTCTTACCGATTTTACTGCTTTATCCTTGAATTTTAGCGGATCGTTTTTTAACGCCTGGGTTAATGATTTTAATTGGCTATTGAAAAGAAGTGTACCGTGATGCATCACTCTGCTTTTGAATACATGAGAAGCATTGCCGCTAATTTTACATCCATCAATGAGTATATCGTTTCTACCTCCAAAATGAGCCTTTACTCCTATTGAGTTTAAAAAATTGACAATTGGGGTAGTGTATTTTTTAAAGTTAACCAATTCTCCTTTGGCCCCGGAGCTAATAAAACAAAAATTGATATTTCCCGGATCGTGAAAAACAGTACCTCCTCCAGATAATCTTCGTACAACAGGAATATTATTTTCTTTCACAAATTTGTAATTTATTTCAGAAAGTGTGTTTTGATGTTTCCCTACTACGATGCTTTTTGAATTGATGTAAAGGTAAAATATATCTTCGTTAAAATTTTTGAGTAAATATTCTTCCGTTGCAATATTTTGAAAAGGGTCATTGTGTTCACTTAAAATGATGAGCATATCTATGTATTGTTTATCGTGTTAAAAAAAATATTAAAATCTCAAGGGATTAAAAATTAAAGCTATACTATATATAAATACTATAAGAACCTGATTGTAAATATTATATAATTAATAAATAGATGATTATTTGTTGTGCCTGATATTTTTAAACCAGCTAAATTTTTATGAATTTATCCTATTTTTACTCAAATCAACAAAATATGACGATAAAAAGTTTATTTACAAACTATATAAATATTAATATATGTAATTATAATAAGTTTAATAAAATATTAATATGTTATTTAATAAATAATCCAAAATGAAAGTGGTAATTCAGCGAGTGAAAGAAGCATCAGTAAGTATTGATGAAAATATAAAATCATCCATTAAAACAGGTTTATTGGTATTATTAGGAATAGTTAATGAAGATGATAAAAATGATATTGAATGGTTAGCTAATAAAATTGCCAACCTCAGAATTTTTCCTGATGAAGATGATGTGATGAATCGTTCGTTATTGGATATTAATGGAGACATTATAGTGGTTAGTCAGTTTACACTTCATGCCAAAACCAAAAAAGGAAACCGGCCTTCTTATATTGATGCGGCCAAACCTGACACTGCTGTACCTGTTTACAAGCGTTTTGTGTCCTATCTGGAACAGGTGTTAGGGAAGCAGGTGCAAACAGGTGAATTTGGGGCTAATATGAAGGTTTCTTTGATTAATGACGGACCTGTGACTATTATTATTGATAGTAAAAATAGAGAATAGGAATATTTTTAGCCGTGTTTTCATTTATCATGTTGTAAATATTTAAGAACAGCCAGTGTAAATCATTGTGCATTAGGTATTTTAATAATTCTTATCGTTCCATCAATGAGCTATTTATGTATTTATCTTAAGGTAATTTAAAACTCCTGTCTTATTCTTATTTTTTATTTGCTGTAACTTTAGTCTGGGTAGGGCGTCCCACTAGTAGTTAATAGCTTAATTGAGTTTTTTTCTTTTGTATCCTAAACTATGAAAATCCTGTGATTCAGAATGACAGTAAAAGAATATAATACATGTGTAGATAATTATTCTGATAATATTTATCGCTTTGTTCTGAAGAATAGTAAGGATACAGAACGTGCAAAGGATATTGTACAGGATACATTTGAAAAGGTATGGAAGAACCATCAGAATATCTCCTATGCGAAAGCAAAGAGTTATTTGTTTTCAACAGCTTACCATACCCTTATAGATTCTATTCGACGAGATAAATATAAGGCAAGCTGGGATAATGCTGATGATAATAGCTATTTCACCAATGAAAGCTATTCTGATATTAACGAAGTGCTGCACGTGGCTTTAGATAAAATGCCGCCGGATCAGAAGAATGTGATCTTATTGCGCGACTATGAAGGGTATACTTATAAAGAAATAGCCGAAATTACCGGTTTAAATGAGTCACAGGTTAAAGTATATATCTTCAGAGGAAGGAAGTTCTTAAAGGATTATATAGGTAAAATAGAAGTTATAGTTTGAGTTATGATTACTAAAGATAATTATGAAATATGGATGATGGATTACCTCGATGGGGTTCTATCTGATGCTGACTTAAGGCTTTTTAATGCTTTTTTAGCAAATAATCCTGCTATTCAAACTGAACTTGAAGGATTGGATACCTGTGTGGTAAAACCTTTCAATAATGATGTTTTTTCCGATAAAAAACTATTAATAAAAAATGAGGCTGATGCATTAGAAATTCCTTATGATGATTTTTTAGCCATAAAAAAACTTGAAGGTATTCCATTTACTGATGAAGAAGAAATATGGAGGTTGGATTTAAATGCTGAAAGTAATCATTTAGTTAATACCTATAAAAATACACTGGTTAAGTCTGATAATAATGTAAAATATACTAAAAAACGGTCCTTAAAGCGGGTTGTTCTTATTCCATTTTTAACACTTTCTGCCATACGAAATACAGGAATAGCTGCTTCAATTGCTTTATTATTAACTATGGGTGGAGGAACTTTTTTTAAACTATCATATCCAGATACCCCATCGGTTGTTATTAATGATCAAACAGTGCTTATTCAAACACCTAAAAATAACGAATATGATATTATGGGGAGTTCTGTATTGGGGAGTCCTGTTGAAACCAATCATTTAGTAAAATCAGGTGCTAATAAATATAAAAAGGGTGAACCGGCTATGTCTAATATAGTTAAATCAGAAGAGGATATTTTGGTTAAAGCCTTAGTTTCTAAAGGATACGATAATATCCTAAAAAATAAAGAGATTAATGCTTTTGAAAAGGGTTTAAATGTTATGATGCCTTTTGTGATTGCGCATAACCTGAAGCAAACAGAAAAACAACAACTGGCTTTGCAAAATCATGTTCAACGCGAAAGTCAACGATTATCACGTTCTGCAAGGGCTTTGAGTAGTGGGGTTAAGGTAATTAATTTTTTATCAGGTTCAACGGCTACTGTAAAAACCTATTTAAATGAGGATGGTGAAATGGTTGCCTATCAGATAGATTCAGAGAATATACAGGTGTCGCAAAAAATTAAACCTATGGCGGTTACAAATTAGACTGTCGTGAGTGTTTATTAAAGAAATGTTTTGTAAAATATATTTTAATAGAAATTGAAATGATACAAAAAAAATGTAAGCTACTTATTTTCTTTTGTTTGCTGTTGTCTATGACAATAGGTGCACAAGTAATCAATAAAGAGAGTTCTAAGCAGGAAAAGGAATCAAAATCGGTTGATATAATTGACATTGATAAAAACAGAGAGAAAGCGATAGTGGGTTTTCCAGGAGCAAAAATGGAAGTTCAGGAGAATAATGATACTGTGGCAAAAGTAACTATTGGTCATAAAAGATGGGAATTTATTGAAGAAAACAATAAAACCAATGTAAGGATGGTCCATATTCCTCGTGAATCCTTTAAAGGACATTGGTCAGGCGTTTATTTGGGTTTTTGTAATTATCTGGGATCTGATTTTACTAACAACCTTGCCGATGATGCTGATTTTATGAATATAAACGCAGGTAAATCAATGGCCTTCTCTATAAATTTTTTACAGTATGATGTTAATTTACAAAAACAACGAAATAATATTGGGCTGGTTACTGGCTTGGGTTGGACTGTATATAATTATCGACTTGATAACCAGTATTTACTGCAAATTAACGATGATGGTATTACTTATGGAGAAGCTATTACCGACAAGACTGTTGAAAAAAGTAAGCTAGTGACTTCCTTTATTAATATACCTTTACTTTTTGAAGCACAAATACCATCTTCCAATTCTCGTTCTACAGCCTATATTTCCGCCGGAGTGTATGGTGGTTTTAGAATAGGATCGCATACAAAAACGGTATATACGGATGGTGATAAACAAAAGTCAAGGGATAATATTAACCTTAATCCTATTCAGTATGGCGCTATGTTTCAGGTAGGTTATAAAATAATTAAACTATATGCAACTTTTAATTTTTCGCAATTATATGAGCCTAATAAGGGACCTGAGTTATACCCTTACAGTATTGGTTTAAGTCTGTTAACTTTTTAGTGTTATTAATAAAATTGTTACCCATGAAATATGCATTTATCCTTGTATTATCTGTGTTCTTTGCTTTTTCGACCATAGCGCAGGAGCAAAATCTCTTTTTATCTATTTATGATAAATATTGGGAGCTTGACGAAGGCTATTATCGCGTTATGTTATCCAATAAAATAGGATTAATCGATAACGAGGGTAATGTAATAATTCCTTGCGAAAATGAGCAGGTTTGGAATCTGCAGGATAATGGTAATATCAAAGTGCTCAAAAATGGCAAAATAGGTTTGTATAATGTGAGTGGGCAATTACTTATTCCACCTGTTTATGATATGATATGGGATTTTAGTGAAGGACGTGCTCGTGTGATGAAGGAAGGAAAGATTGGTTGTGTGAATACCTCTGGATTTGAGTTTATACCTTGTGTTTATGATCAAATATGGAACTTTTCCGAAGGTAAGGCCAGGGTTTTAAGGGATGGTAAGATAGGCTATATCAATCAAGCTGGGGAGGAGATTATTCCTGTTCAGTATCAAAATATTTGGGATTTTAATCGGGATAAAGCAAAGGTTCTAAAAAATGGAAAGCTAGGCTATATTAATCAGGCAGGGGTGGAGATTATTCCTTGCGTTTATCAGCATATTTCTGATTTTGAAAATGGGGTGGCCAGAGTAATTAAAAATGGAGAGATTTACTATATCGACGAAAAAGGAGAGCGGGTAAATCAGGATATTGTGAAAGTAAATACGCCTGTTAGTAAGGATTCAACGGATGTGTATCGTCGACAGGATTCTTCACATAAAGATACCACAAGCATCAAGTTTTTAGGTTCTGAGATGAAGATTGTAAGTGAAGATCGGTCTAAAAAATTTAGTTTTTATTCCGATAAACATGAGAATGACAAAGAGAGAAAGCCGGTTAAAAAACGTTTTGAAGGCCATTATTGGGGTCTTGATCTGGGTTTTAATAGCTTTCTTACTTCTTCAGGTGACTTGAGTTTACCGAATGAATATGACTATCTTTCTCTTAATTCCGGAAAATCTATTGAAGTTACGGTAAATGCTTTGCAACAAAATATTTCATTAAGCCGGAAAGGAAATGTGGGTTTTGTTACCGGCTTAGGTTTAAACTATAATAATTACAGGTTTGAAAATGATATTGTGCTGGTGAATGATGATATGGGTAATCTGAGTTATGAAAATATTGATGGCAATGTGAATAAAACCAAATTAACCACTTTATATCTTACCGCACCCTTGGTTTTTGAACTTCAGTTTAGTGAGCAAAAAAAGGATGGATTTTATATTTCAGCAGGAGGTATTGTTGGTTACAGACTCAGTTCGCATACTAAGGTGGTTACAGAAGAGGATGGTAAAAAAGACAAAGATAAAAATCAGGGATCCTTTACCTTAAATGATTTTAAATATGGCCTTCAGGCTCGCATAGGCTTTCGTTCAATTAATATTTATGGAAGCTATTATTTGTCGCCTTTATTTGATACAAATAAAGCACTTGAATTGCACCCTGTTTCCATTGGTTTTTGCTTTTATCCTGACTGGTGGTAATCATTACTACCACAAAATTTTGAATATAGATGAACGACCTTGCAAATTTAATCCATTCATTTGCACTCAGGGTAATGAAATACATAGTATTCATGAGCGCTTTTTCGTATAAAATTTGGTGAATAATACGAAGTGCTCATTTTATTATCAAAATGGTATTTTTTGGGAGTTCTCTCGCATTTCGAGGGACAGGCTATCTGACCATTGAAAAATTAATTTAAACAGGTATGAAACAGGTATTACTTTATTCTAGCCGTGCTGCCTTCAAATATGCAAAAAGATATGAGTAGGAATTCTCGCAATTAGCTCTTCTTAATACTGCTGTTATAGGTGGTTTTTGTTTAAATATTTACCATGTCTTTAATTTGCTTTATATTTTTAAAAAAGCGGGTTATAAATAACAGGG
>JBFHEL010000240.1:0-6522 GCA_041584155.1 Saccharicrinis sp. | reverse complement strand
TGGGAGATACTCAGGACGAACTGAATACTTTATTTGAATCGATGGAAGATGTATATTTTGCCAAATACATCATTAACAAGTTGGCCTGGAGGATTTATCAGGAACAATAACAGTATGGCTTAGTCGCATACATTTGGAGTCTACAAGAAGACACCTTATTGCATCATACTATAGGCAGTTGGAAACAAATATTTATTTCCAACTGCTATTTTTAAAGAGCTTTTAATGCCAATACGAAACTATCCAATAAATCATCATCAGCCACATGTTTCTTTAAAAATTTCTTTCTGAATACATTAAAATATGTTTTAGCAGCTGGAACTTTTAGTGCTATAAGATTTATTCTTTCCTCAATTCCTTCCTTTGTTTTCTTTTTATGCTCAAGAGATGTGCCGTTAATGTTCATAAAGCATAATTCAGGATGCGACTCTATAAATTTTTTTTTGAGATGCGGATGATGGCTTAGCAACAAATCGAGCTCCTTTATTTTAGCACATATATTCCAAGCCTGGATGGATATTCCTTTTCCGAGTATTTTCTTATTAATTTCATTAGCCTTTTTATAATTATCGGCATAAACAGCTTGTTTGCATGGAATGGTAAAAACACAGGAACGAAACGGATATGGTAAGGCCTTTCGCATTTGAACATCTATTTCACGCACCTCACCTGCTGTAGTCACTAGACCAACTGGCATATCAATAAAAACACACTCTGCCTGCAGTGCATAAGGGATAATTGCCTTCAATTCAGGAAACAAGCTGACTTGAATACTATCTTCAGTAATGAGAGTACATAGCCATCCTCCTCTACAACCATCTACACCCACATAACAAGCATTATTTTTCATAGTTATCCCTTTTTACGGCAAGGATATTACTTATTTCTCGCCTCCTTTTCCCGGGGCAGTAGAGTATGGTAAATAAAGTAATTTACAGGAACATCTATCATATGCTTCTGGGCTAACTTACAAACACTTCCATTCTGGTATTCCAGTTCCGATGGTCTTCCTGCCCATATATCACGAGCCATGGAAGAGTTGGCTGAGGGAGCAAATTTTAAAGTGGCGGCCAATGTTTTTTCCTTGATCTGATCAGGCAGTTCAATTCCTTCAGCCTGTGCTACAGCATAAATCTCTTCAAGCATCCTCACCATCATCCCTTTTAACTCAGGAGTTTGACAAAGCAAACCATAATTGGCTCGTGTTAGAGCACCTAAACCACCTAAACATATCAGCATAAACTTCTTCCAGGTATCAGCCTGAATATAGTCAGACAATTTATTTTTTATACCGGCATCGTCAAAGGTTTGTTGTATCCTTAGAGCTCTTTCTGAGATGGAATGATTTAATTCCCCAAAGATAATATGCGGTTCAGCACTCATATGCTCGATAACTCCGGGTTGTTTTATCTTACTAAAAATATTACAAAGACCGCCCATTACCTGATCTGCAGATAACTCTTCCAACAACTCAGAAGCAGCCATCACCCCATTTTGCAATGGAATAACAATGGTTTGCTTTGTGATCACTTTCTTAAGCTGGCTGGCAACCTCTTTTACCTGCCAGGCCTTTACCCCCAGCAGAATCAATTCCGCATCCTTTACTTTTAATGGAGAATCCACCACAAGGGCATCCTGCACACAATAATCTCCTTTGGGACTGATCAACTGCAAACCATTTTTAGCTATCATGTCTCCATGCTCTCCTCGAGCTACAAAAGTTACCTTATTACCTGCCTGAGCCAAGCGGGCACCAAAATAACCACCTACACCGCCGGCTCCAATTATTGCTATATTCATATCACCTTAAAGTTTCAATACACTATAAAAAAGTTACCCACAATTGTAATAATTTATTGTGAGAAATATTAAAAATTATTTGGGGTAGATTACACCAGTAAGCCCATGAGAAAATCTGATACTTAGATAGTCTGATACAAAAACTTATCAATACATATACTATCCCTGATAATTACACAAAACAACTTCAATATATGATTATAATCTATTTCACAGTTACCATATAACCTGTTCCACTTTTAACGGGAGTACTCGCTGGAATCATCATTCCCCTCCACCGAGACAGGACTACCTGTATACATATCACTTCTCATGCTCGTTTCATCTTTTCACCAGGAAAATAACAAACTTTAAATGATTTATAGTAAGCCTACAGGTTTCCTTTTGCCCTGTAATTTATTGATAAACAAAATATTCTTCATCAAATTATTGTCGAAATGCAGATGCTGTAAGAATATTTGAACGAACTAAATTGTTTGGCAACAGATCATAAAGATTAGCTCTTACCGGACAAATATCAACGCCACCCCTACGCGTATATAAGCAAGCTACCATAATACTCTCGGGTTTAAATTTATCCCAAAGCCGTTTATATAACATCTCACAAATCTCTTCATGAAAATGGTTTTCATCCCTTATAGAAACCAGGTATTTTAATAAGGAAACTTTATTAATAGTATATTTTGTTTGAATATGTATAAAGGCACTCCCCCAATCGGGCTGATGTGTAATTTTACAGTTACTACGTAACAGATGAGTAGCCACCTTAATTTCGCACAGTTGATTAGTGTATTCTCCCGTCAACAAATCTGCATCTTCCTTATAAACAGTAAACAAAGCATCATCAAGCTCAGGCATATCTTCCAACATCTCAAAATCAGTAAAATCAAATACCTCCTGATCATATCTATCATGATAGGATACCTCTATATCCGTCTGTAACAAGGCAGATAAATCTTTTTTAATAGTGGCCAAAACAATCGCAACCCCTTCTTCTTTGTTTTGTCCGTATTTACCCATATTAAATGAGTTCAGGTAAAGCTTTAATGATTTACTCTCTACCAGAAATTTATTATTACACGCATAAACGAACTTTAAAACTCCGGTAACTGGTAATCCTTTTTCTGTTAAGAACCCCAACTCATAGGCATGCCAGGCATCTACCCCTACAAAGGGTAATTTATCCTCTTGTAACTGATATTGTTCCCGGTTTAAGTGCCGAGGAACTGCCACTAATATTTCAGGAGCATATTCACGAGGGTGACTGATTTGTTTGCCGAGAACTTTTCCTTCTATCAGGTTCATGGTAATCTGGTTTTATTAATGTATACAGGCAATAATCATCCCATTCACAAAATAAATGATTTTTTAAAAAATTACAGCTCACTATTTACTATAGGACGTATGGGCACTACACCCCCATTTTTGAGCCAAAAAGATCAATATGAATTCTGGGAGAAAACTTCCATCCATTCTCTAAACACAACTTAAGAACAATGGGGTTTGATTTTTCAATTTGCTCTTTTGTAGCTCCCAAAGGCATTAACATCACATCTCCCTGATTATATGCCAGTAATAACTCAAGATAATCCTTTTTAATTTCTGCGGCATCGCTCTGTTTACCTACCACAAATTTCAATTGAAAATCTTTACCCGTGGTATTGGCAAAATAAATATAACTCTGCAACACCTCAATATTCCTTCGGATCTCATGATGATATCTGGAAGCACCTGTTTCTTCTTCGTTATACGATTTTAACTTTTCATGAGAAGGAACGGAATTACTTAGTTTAGGCGATATACTAAACAGATCAACCCAACTGGCTACCTCCTTATCGAAAATAGTTCCATTGGTTTCAATAGTGATATGCAGACCCAGCTGCATTTTTATCTGCTTACATAATTGAGCAACACTTTTTTTCTGCAATAAAGGTTCTCCGCCGGTAATCACCACATGCTTCATGTTTCCTATATTGTATTTTACCAACGCCACTATATCATTAACATCCCAGGCTTTTTTATCATCAGGATGAAAGGAGGCATAAGAAGTATCACAACGACAGAAGCGACCATCTTCCATTTGCCATATACAACGCAGGTTACAGCTGGCTAAACGGATAAATAAAGAAGGGGTACCTGCCAGCTTACCTTCTCCCTGGATGGTACCTGCCACATCGATACCCGTATTGGGCCTCTCCGCTATTGCCTTACCCTCATGGTCTTTAGTTACAGGAAACACTCCCTCTCCTACTAAAACCAATTGAGCATTTACCTTATTTGTTTGTGCCTCTTTGCCTTCTATCATTTTTTCCTCTACAAACATCTTCTTTAATTTTAAATGGGTTTGTTTACCCATATTAACCTTTGGTGACTTCTATTTATCAAGCACTGATAACCTTAGTCTATTTATCCAGCGCAGCATCAACATACCCAGCCTCGGCAAAGGCTTTTGCTCTGAGCAGGCAACTATCACAAGTCCCGCAAGGCTTATCACCTCCACGATAACACGACCAGGTTAAACCAAAATCCACGCCCAGCTGCATACCAAGTTTAATTTCTTCGGCTTTGGTTTTATTAACAAAAGGGGCATGAATTTTAATGGGCTTATTATTTGCAGCACCCATAACTGTACCCTTATTAATAGCCTGCTCCATGGCATCGATAAATTCCTGACGACAATCCACATAACCAGAATAATCGACCTGACTGACTCCAATAAAAATATTTTGAGCCTCAATGCTTTCGGCATAGGAAGCCGCTATAGAAAGAAAAACCATATTACGCGCTGGCACATACGTCACCGGAATATCGGTACGTGTCACATCTCCATCTTCCACATCCATACTTTTATCTGTCAGTGAAGAACCTCCAAAATCACCCAGATTAAGTGTAACAATTTTATGCGCCTCCACGCCTGCCTTTTGTGCAATGGCTTTGGCATGATTTAATTCTGTTTCATGGCGCTGGCCATAATTAAACGATAAAGCGTGAACTTCATCAAATTGGCTCTTGGCTAAATATAAGGCTACGGCAGAATCTAATCCACCCGATAATAATACTACTGCTTTCATTCGTTTACCTTTTTTCTATTGGTAATTCACCTTTAGTTTTTTTCTACACTCATGCATTAAATATATTTTGACATATACCAAAATGACAAAAGCTTCTGTTTAACCAAAAACTATCCTATGGATACTAAGGGCCAAAATACAATGGACAACAGTATCAATATACAAAACAAGAACCAGCAGAATAAACGTACAGAACTGTACTTATGAAAAGCATTTCATATTCTACCCTGGTTTTGTTTATAGACAGGATGGCGTAAGCGAACTGTCTTAAAATAATGCGTGGCAAAGATAATTAAAAAGTTAATCTTTTCCTAAGTCTGATCTATTGAAAATATTTATGTAGTTTAGCAAAAAGCTGAGGCAGTTACTGCGTCAAATATCGGGATGATCATGAACAATTACTATCAAATACTTGGCCTAACACCTAATGCCACACGCGACCAAATTAAAAAGGCTTATCGACGAAAAGCAAAGCTATTACATCCAGATATTAACAAAGCCAGTGATGCTGACGAACAGTTTATTTTAATTAACGAAGCCTATGAATATTTGCTACGTACTAGTGGAAATGCAACAAACCATATTCAAAGAGCGCGAGAGCAGGCACAAAAACAGGCCGCCTATCAGCAAGAGTGGGAACAACAAGAGCGCCAAAAAGCAAGAGAAAGAGCCCGGGCCTATGCTCGTATGAAATACCAAGCCTATTTAAAATCAGATATCTACAAAACCACTGAGGTTTTAAACGTAATTGCTGATTTTTTTGGCACCATAGTTGGACTATTATTTTTTATTGGTTTACCTGTATTCAGTTACCTACAGTACGGTCCCATTTCTCTCATTTTTTTCGCTGTTATTGTGTTACCAACCTCTCCATTGTGGTTTCGTTTTTTTGTTCAAACGTTTAGTAAGCTACATATAGAAACACTCTATAAAAAAGACAAAATCACAATACATACCAAAGCCTTATACCTGATACTTTTTTGCGTATTTAATATTTACATATTTTTTCAGGTAACACTTAATACACTGATAAAGCTTCATTGGATATTTATTATCTATGGATGTGCAATGATAACAGGCTACCTGCTCACCACAAAAACATGCAGCCGATTTTATAAATATTTAATTCGCTTTGGCTGCTCACCAGGCATTATCAGCTTTGTATTTTTAACAAATTACCTGTGTGCTTTTTCGCCCAAAACAGAAAGCTACAGATACACCTACAGCTATCATAATCCCTCACCCATATTTACTACTATCACGCTTGAAAACAATGCCTACTTTGAATATCCAGGCATTAGAATGTTTGTGATTGGAGAAAAAGTAATAGGTAATAGCTTAATTACTTATAAGATTAAAAAAGGGATTTTAGGATTAGAAGTCATCAAAAATATTCATATTGAACAATAAATGGCTTATACACCAAAGCTTTTAGTCACGTATATCATACTATTGGTTGCTTAAATTAAATTGATCGAATTGAAAGCTACTTATTTATTTTCTTTTTTTGTATCAAACTATCCAAACTCTCATAATTTCTTACCAGCAAAAGCAATTTAACGGTTCCATTGCTTGTTTGAAAGGGAAACATCAGATGCTTAGTATTATTGTGAATAAAGAACTCCTTATCACTAAGCAAATTTTCTGATGC
>JBFHEL010000239.1:0-6524 GCA_041584155.1 Saccharicrinis sp. | reverse complement strand
ACTAACCTTAAAATATATGAGTATTATGAAAACTATCTGTCTGTATTTCCAAGTTCATCAACCCTTTCGTTTTCGTCGCTATCGTTTCTTTGATATTGGTAATAATCACTATTATTACGATGACTATACCAACGAGAGTACTGTGGCTAAAATTGCCCAAAAATGCTATTTGCCTGCCAATGAAATTCTGCTTAAGCTGCTAAAAAGTAATAAAGGTAAATTTAAGGTGGCGTTCTCTCTTTCGGGAATAGCCATGAAACAATTTCAATTATATGTTCCAGAGGTATTGGAAAGTTTTAAAAAGTTAGCCGATACCGGACAAGTAGAATTTCTGTCGGAGACTTATTGTCATTCGCTGGTTGCCCTTAAAGACCGCAATGAATTTGAAAGACAGGTGAAAAAACATGATGCCATGATTAAAGAGTTTTTTGGTCAGGAGCCTAAGGTGTTTCGAAATACTGAGTTGATATATTCGGATGAGATGGGCGACATGGTGTATAAGATGGGTTACAAGGCCATGCTTACTGAAGGCGCTAAACATGTTTTAGGATGGAAAAGTCCTAATTATCTGTATTGTAACAGTGTGAACCCAAAGTTGAAAGTATTGCTTAAGAACTTTGTGTTGAGTGATGATATTGCTTTTCGTTTTGGAAATAAAGGGTGGAGCGAGTGGCCTCTGACACCACAAAAATATACACAATGGTTAAAAGATTTGGAGCCTAAATCAGAGGTAATTAACCTGTTTATGGACTATGAGACCTTTGGAGAGCATCAATGGAAAGAAACCGGTATATTTGAGTTCCTTGAAAACTGGCCCAATGAAGTGCTAAAGCATCATGAGTTCTCCTTTTCAACCCCTTCGGAGGTAGTAGATCGTTT
This sequence comes from Saccharicrinis sp., assembly GCA_041584155.1. Lineage (GTDB taxonomy): Bacteria > Bacteroidota > Bacteroidia > Bacteroidales > Marinilabiliaceae > Saccharicrinis. The sequence continues at coordinate 5,645 of JBFHEL010000239.1, read as the reverse complement.
GCAGCCTGTTTCCGCTATTAATGTGCCCTATCCAATATCCTGGGCTGATGAGGAAAGGGATTTAACAGCCTGGTTAGGTAACGAAATGCAGGAAGAAGCATTTAATAAGCTCTATGCTCTGTTACCTAAAATAGAAAAGTGTAAAGATCATAAGCTGTGCGATGATTGGGATTACCTTCAGGCCAGTGATCATTTTTATTATATGTGTACCAAATATTTTTCAGATGGTGATGTGCATGCATATTTTAATCCCTATGAATCACCTTATCAGGCGTTTATTAATTACATGAATGTACTGAGCGACTTCTCCTTGCGCTTAAATGCTGCGGTGCCCGAAAATTCGCTCGATGAGTATGTCTCTCAGCTTACACATATATTGAAAGAAAAGGAAGATCTGATAGCCAAACTCGAGGCAGATGTAAAAAAATTACGCAATAAAAAGAAAAAAGAAAAAAGTAAAGTGAGTTAATTTTATATGCCCTCTGTATTTGATATGGAGGGTTTTAGCCTAATAGTCTTTAATTAATTAAACAGAGAATTATGAGTATTAAAAAGCAATTTTTAAAGAGTAAACCTGAGTGTAAGGTTACTTTTAAATTTACCCAAAAAAATGGTACTACACCAGAATCGGTTAAAGTAATCGGTGATTTTAACAATTGGGATATCAATGTCGAACCCATGAAGCCACTTAAGTCAGGAGATTTTACTCAAACCTTAAGCCTCACGAGTGGGGAGAATTTTCAGTTTCGTTATCTGGTCGATGGCTGCCTTTGGCTCAACGACGAAGAAGCTGATGACTTTGTGGATGCCGGATTAGGTAATTCGGAGAAAAATGGAGTGCTTCAACTATAAAATTTTACTAACTTCCCCCCTGTGTACAGGGTAGCTTACTAATTGAAAAAACGGTTTGATACCGCAAATACAATATCTTTATTTGTAAAGTGTGATTATGGAGAATTATCTAAAGCCTGACTATGTTTTTGAAACGAGTTGGGAGGTATGCAATAAAATGGGCGGTATTCATACCGTTTTGTCAACCAAGGCTTTAACGTTAGTTGAGAATTTTGGCAATAATGTGATTTTTATCGGACCTGATCTTCTTTCAGGTCCAGGTGGAATATCAGAGTTTGAACAGGATGATGCGCTTTTTCCGGAATGGAAAGAGGCATTGGAAAAAGAGGGCTTAAGGGTTAAAACAGGAAGATGGAAAGTGGTAGGTAATCCTATTGCTTTACTGATTGATTTCAGTACCCTGGTGCCACAGAAAAATGAAATCCTTTCCCGTTTTTGGGAATTGTATCGTGTCGACTCCTTGTCGGGACAATGGGACTATATAGAGTCCATTATCTTTGGTTATGCCACAGGAAAAGTGATTGAAAGCTTTTACAAGTGTTATTTGAATGCCAATACTAAAATTATTGCTCACTTTAACGAGTGGATGACAGGTAGTGGAGGCTTGTATCTTAAAAATACACTTCCTCAAATAGGAACGGTGTTTACAACGCATGCTACAGTGATTGGTCGTTCCCTTGCAGGGCACGGCGAACCTTTGTATGATGAGTTACAGAATTTCAACGCAGATATTCGTTCCCATGATTTAGGGGTAGTGGCTAAACACTCGCTCGAGAAAAAGAGTGCCTTAAATGCAGACTGTTTTACAACGGTATCTGAAATTACAGCCAAAGAATGTGCTCAGTTTATGGAAAGAAGCGTAGATGTGGTTACGCCTAATGGATTCGAAAGTGATTTTGTTCCCAAAGTCGAAGAATTTGAGCAGAAAAGAAAAATAGCACGTGATAAATTAAGAGCGGTATCCGAAATTTTATTGGGTTATACTCTTGCTGAAGATGCCCTATTTGTAGCAAATAGTGGGCGTTATGAATATAGAAATAAGGGTATCGATGTATTTTTGGATGGGCTGAAACATCTCAATGAATTTAAAAATTATGAGCGTGAAACAGTTGTATTTGTGTTGATACCTGCAAATAACTTTGGCGCTCGAAAAGATCTTATTGCGAAGTTAAATGGAGAATCTACCAAAGCATTGGATAATTCATTTTTAACCCATGGATTAAATGATTTGGGCTACGACCCGATTATTAATAAAATTCAGGATATTCATTTGAATAACGATCAGGAAGATACTGTTAAGCTTATTTTTGTGCCTTCCTATTTAAATGGTGATGATGGCATCTTTAACCTCTCCTATTACGATATTCTGATTGGAATGGATTTAACGGTATTCCCATCCTATTATGAACCCTGGGGATATACACCTCTTGAAAGCTTGGCTTTTTACATTCCAACCATTACAACTAACCTGGCAGGCTTTGGCATTTGGAGTGCCCAGTTTTCAAAAGGCATTGAAGATGGGGTGGCTATTATTGAACGCAACGATCATAATATGGAGGAAGCCTCCCGGAATATTGCGGATACCATTGTTAAGTATGCTTCACTGCCCGATGAAAAAGTATCGGAAGTCAGATCAAAAGCACAGGTTATCTCAGCTAAAGTGGAGTGGGATATATTGATGGCAAACTATTTTAAGGCCTACCATGTGGCCTTATCGGCTGTTTCGGCACGTAAAGAGAAAATTGATGTGGTGGAAAGAGACAAGCGAATCCATGTTAAAGCCGAAAAATCGCCTATGCCGGTATGGAAAAAGCTTTTTGTAAAATCTAAACTCCCTGAACGAATTGCATCTTTGAATGAATTATCCCGTAACCTTTGGTGGACATGGAACTACCAGGCTGCTGATTTATTTGAGTCTATCGATAAGGATATGTGGATTAAATCAGGTAAAGATCCCATTAAGTTACTGGAAAAAGTGAGCTACGATGACCTGGAACATTTGGCCAAAAAGGATGAGTTTGTGACTGAATTGGATAAGGTATATCAAATGTTTCGTACTTATATGGATAGGGAACGTAATCCCAATCCTTCCATTGCTTATTTTAGTATGGAATATGGAATCAGCGATATACTTAAAATATATTCAGGAGGACTTGGTGTTTTGGCTGGTGATTATCTGAAAGAAGCCAGTGATTCAAATGTGAATATGACTGCTATAGGCTTGTTGTATAGATTTGGTTATTTCCGTCAATCCATATCCATTAACGGTGATCAGCAATCAAATTTCGACAGGCAGGAGTTTTCGGCTCTTCCTATTACCGAAATAAAAAATAAGAAGGGAACACCCATGATGCTTAAAATGAGTGCGCCGGGTAGAACTATTTATGCTAAGGTATGGCGGGCTGATGTGGGTAGGGTTCCTCTTTATTTGTTAGATACAGATGTGGATCTCAATACCGAAAGTGATAAACATATTACACATAGCCTTTATGGAGGAGACTGGGAAAATAGATTGAAGCAGGAGATTTTGCTCGGAATGGGAGGTATACAGCTATTGGATGAACTGGGTATTGAAAAGAACCTTTACCATTGCAACGAAGGCCATGCCGCTTTAATTAACGTTTCCAGATTAATGAAGCTGGTGGATAAACATTATAGCTTTAATGAAGCCTTGGAGCTGGTAAGAGCCTCCTCTTTGTTTACCACACATACACCTGTTCCTGCAGGTCATGATAAATTTGATGAAGATATGATTCGTATCTATTTCCGTCAGATTCCTGAGCGACTACAGATATCATGGGATGAGTTTATGGCTCTGGGAAGAGAAAATCCGAAGGATCATCATGAGAAATTTTCCATGAGTGTACTTGCTGTAAAAACATCTCAGCAAATTAATGGGGTGAGTTGGCTGCATGGAAAAGTATCGCGAGATATGTTTCAGAATCTTTGGAAGGGCTATTTCCCCGAAGAATTGCCTATTGGCTATGTAACCAATGGTGTGCATTACGGCACATGGACTTCGAGTGAATGGCAAAACCTGTATGAGGAAAAATTTGGAGGAGATTTTAAATCAGATCTTTCAAATAAAAAGTATTGGAGTAAAATTCATGAGGTTGATGATCAGAAAATATGGAATGTTCGTCTTGCCTTACGTAAAAAATTAATAGATTTTGTTAAAAACAGAATGGCCTCCAATATGGTAAGCAGTCATTCTGATCCATCGCAAATTGTGGAAGTGCTTGATAAAATAGACGATAAGGCTCTTACCATTGGTTTTGCACGCAGATTTGCAACCTATAAAAGAGCGCATCTCTTATTTACCGATGAGGAACGGCTCTCTAAAATTGTGAATAATCCGGAAAGACCGGTTCAGTTTATATTTGCAGGTAAGGCGCACCCTGCTGATGGAGGAGGACAATCTTTGATCAAACATATTGTTGAGATATCCAAAAAACCTGAGTTTCTGGGAAAAATTATCTTTCTGGAAAATTACGATATGGAATTAGCCAAGAGGCTGGTAAGTGGAGTTGATATCTGGTTGAATACTCCTACTCGTCCGCTTGAAGCTTCTGGTACCAGTGGTGAAAAAGCAGAACTTAATGGGGTGCTTAATTTTAGTGTGCTCGATGGTTGGTGGTACGAAGGTTACCGTAAAGGAGCCGGATGGTGCCTGACAGATACCCGTACTTATCAGGATCAGAAACTTCAGGATGAGCTGGATGCTGCAACCATCTATAGTATCTTTGAGAATGAGATTGTGCCTTTGTTTTATAACCAGAATAATAAAGGAATTTCTGCCGAGTGGATTCAATACATCCGTAATTCCATTGCTGAGATAGCTCCGGTTTATACCACTAAAAGAATGATGGATGATTATCTGGAACGGTTTTATCTGAAAATGGATAGCAGATTGAAAGAGCTTAAATCCAATGACTGTGAGTTGGTCCGGGATATTTCATCCTGGAAACGATGGATTAAGTCTAACTGGAATGAGGTGGAAGTGGTGAATGTTGATATGCCTGATATCTATGCTAATCAATTAGGGATTGGAGATACCTACCGGATTAATGTGTTGATTGACTTAAAATCACTGGCAGGCGTTGACTTAACCGTTCAGGCTATTTTTGCTGAATTGCAGCAGGATGGATCAGCTAAAATGTTAAGTGTTCAGGATTTCGAGCTTGAAAAAACGGAAGGAACAAAATTATACTTCAAATTGGAATATATGTTAAATATGCCCGGTGTTTATAATTTTGGTATACGTATGTATCCTAAATCAGATAAAATACCACTTGAAAAAGAATTGTGTTGCGTGCGCTGGATTTAATGCGGATGTCTGAATGAAATACATAAATAGCATGTAATGTTGCTAAGATAAAACTAAAAAGCCACTCAGTATGAGTGGCTTTTGTTTAGTATACACTTTTAGGAGGTATGCGCTCCAGTACCATTGCCGTGCGGGAGGGGATATATAATTTTAATTGAAACTGATCTTTATTGAAGGGCATTTGTTCGGTAAAATACAGATACGACTGGTCAATATTTCCAAAACCACCAAAGTCAACACTATCAGTATTTAATATGATCCTAAACTTTCCGGGTTCTGTAAAAATACCATAATCGGTATAGGAGTTGGTAGGAGAGAAGTTAAATACCAGGTAGTAGTTTCCGCGTTTAAAGCACATGACCTGATCGTGTTCATTGATGGCAACACCATAACAAGGCTTAATGGATGTGAGGTACTCGTCTTTAGCTAAATGAATCATTGCCTGGTCAAAAGCAGCCAGGTATTT
>JBFHEL010000238.1:0-6560 GCA_041584155.1 Saccharicrinis sp. | reverse complement strand
TGTAAGGAAATTGTTTCTTGCCTACATTTGCGGTTCAAAAATATAATCAATTAATATGGCAGACGAATTTACAACGAACAGTTTGATGGACCCTATAGGACGTTTAATGGGTTTACGCTATAAATCTCATCCTTGGCATGGAATTAATATAGGAGTGGAAGCTCCAGAAATAGTTACTTGTTTTATTGAAGTGGTTTCAACAGATAGTATTAAATATGAAATCGATAAGGTAACCGGGTATCTGAAGATTGATCGTCCTCAGAAATATTCTAATGTAGTTCCTGCTCTTTATGGTTTTATTCCGCAAACCTATTGTGGTCAGAAGATAGGGGAGTTTTGCTCAGAAAAGGTTGGAAGAAAAGGTATTGAAGGGGATGGCGATCCGCTGGATATTTGTGTGTTAACAGAAAAAGATGTGCCTCATGGCGATATTTTAGCGGATGCTATTCCTATTGGAGGCTTTAGAATGATTGATGGTACTTATGCCGATGATAAAATTATTGCTGTTTTAAAAGGAGATATTGTTTATGGCCAAATGAAGGATATCAGTGAGTTGCCCGAGTTGGTTGTCAATCGGTTAAAACATTATTTTTTAACCTATAAAGATATGCCGGGCTTGGATGCGGATTGTGAAATAACCCATATCTATAATGCTTCAGAAGCGAAGGAGATTATTAAGCTATCGGCATCAGATTATGATTCAAGGTTCGATATTTTACGTAAGGCTTTGTCTAATTATTAGTCTGTTTTTGAGATAAATTGTAGGATTTTTCTGTTGTCTGGGGTGGTAAATTAAGTTGTTTTCTCTTTGTAATGAGCCCATTATTTCATAACTTATAAAGATGAAATAACTTTTAATTGGAGGAATCTGTTATGCCACTATCTAAACTTGAAAGCTATCTTAGAGAACAAGATGTTTCATTCAACAAAATTGTTCATCATAAGACTTATACTGCCCAACGTACAGCTGCTGATGCGCATATTTCAGGAAAGGAATTAGCTAAAACGGTGATCATGAAAATAGATAACCGTATGTGTATGGTTGTTTTGCCTGCCGATATGCAGGTTGATTTGGGCCTGTTAAAAATGAGCACCGGAGCAAAATTTATTCGCCTTGCTACAGAGATGGAGTTTAAGGACTTGTTTAAAAATTGTGAGGTAGGAGCCATGCCTCCATTCGGAAATTTATATGATATGCCTGTGTTTGTTGCTGAGGCATTAACAAAAGGTGTTTTTATTGCTTTTAATGCAGGTACGCACAGTATGCTTATTCAAATGAAATATGCCGACTTTGCCAGGCTTGTGCAGCCGAAAGTAATGAAAGTGGCTTATCACGCAAATCTTTAAGTATAGTTGTATACGAAGGAAGTTTTGCCTTTACACTTAATTTGCACAAGGATTGATAATTTGTATAACCATTGGGTACAACTTCCTTCATCATTAGTACTGGTTATAAAACTAAAAAAGCTGTTCCAACGTTTTGGCAACAGCTTTTTTGTATTAGCAAAATCGAAAAGGGTAAAAAAATAGTAGTTACTTTTTTAACTTCATTCTCATTAACAAATCATATCTGATCGGTCATGAGTTTGTTTTGCAAGCTGTTTTTTTCTGCTTGCGATGCAAACAAACAAAACAATTAGTTTTTATGCAATATTATGGTCTTACAGTAGCTGTATTGGTGTAAAAACGGGTATTTAGGGGTGAATTATGCATATGTGGGACGAATTTTTCAATGCTGTTTTTGTGCTTTCCTATGATAATTTTGTTTAAATTCGATTCGGGAATCAATATTATGCTTATTTTCGTGCGCAATGGATTTAAATCAAGTTATACCATCTTATTTGGTGTCGAAAAAGAACAATATTCGATTGGTTCTTTTTACGGCTGGCTTTGCGTTGCTTTTTATCAACTTATATTCTCCTTTTGATGTACGCAATTGGTTTGGATTGGATTTAAAATCACAGGAACTATTCTTTTATTCCAGCCTGATTATATTAACAGGTGTTTTGGTGGCTGTTGTTTCGAGGGTGTTGCTGTATTATTTTAATAGAAGGAAGGTGAGAACCAAGCTTTGGGCTTTTCTGTTGATTATGGGACTGGAGGTTTTTTTTATGGCGCTGTTCTATACGATATATGAATCAGCCTTTATTAAGGATGATCACCGAACGTATATTGAAGTATTTAGGATTTCGGTACAAAATACAGCTCTGGTTTTGCTTCTGCCTTACGCCGTGTTGTGGCTTTATTTTTCTTGGCAGGATAAAAATAATAAGATAAAGCAATTGACCAATCCTGATGAGACGTGGGAAGCTGACTCTAAAGTAATGGTGCCGTTCTTTGATGAAAAAGGAACCATGCGTATTTCAATTAAATTGGTCGATATATTGTATATTCAGGCTACTGATAATTATGTAACCATCTATTATAAAAAGAATAATGAAGTTACGAAGTTTTTACTGCGAAATACCATAAAAAATCTGGAAAGGAGCTTCGAAAAACAGCCCATAACACGCTGCCATCGTTCATATATGGTTAATTTTAATGAGATAAGTGTTATTAGAAAAGTCAGAGGAGGACATGTGCTTGAGATAGGAACAGAACCAATGATTGAAGTTCCTGTATCAAAAATGTACCTCGACGAGGTTTTTCAATTGTTTGGTAAATCCTAAGCTTTGTAGAATGGTTGTATAAATAAAGTAAAAACCCAGCAGCCAACACAGAAATTCAAAAAACATTCCAGACTTGCAAAAAGAATTAAAGCCATGCCAAGGCTGTATGTTATGGTTGTTAGACCTAATAAGTGTGTTGCTAGGATTAATATTGTAAAAACAAAACCTAATCTTGCTGCAAATATTTTTGGTGCCTTATCTATTAGTTTACCTTTGTTAGAAATAAGATTCTCAATCTTTTTAGAAATGATAGCCAATAAGCTATGTTTGCTATTTCCAAAGCCACGGATGAAAAAATCATATGCCAGAAACAGGGGAATAATCAAAAAATTATTATAACCATATACTATTAGTAGGAATATGGTTAACAGGGCATTGATGCGGGGTATGTTTTCAGAAATTCGTGCTGATGATACAGGACATGCTAAGTTATTCATATTTTATTTATCTATTTGTTTCAATAATTAAACAGTAAACATCAGGTTCAACAGGATTGTTTAGTGTTTATTTTTTTAATATCATATAAAATAAGTGTGTTATTAAAATGCAACCGCGTTGCATTTGTGTCATTAAAAGATTTATATTTGTACAACATTAAATATTTGTGGAATGAATTTTTCCGGATTTTTAAGAGATAATGGAATAAAGGCTACACGCGTTCGTATACGCTTGTTGGATATTTTATATGAGGCTCAATATCCCATTCAACAGAAGGAAATTGAACGGCGTTGGGGGGAAGATATTGATCGAGTAACTTTGTATCGGAATCTGAAAACATTGAGCAATCTGAGCATTATCCATAAAATTGAGGTGAGTGAATCAGTTACTTCCTATAAGCTGAGTAGTCATAATTACCTTGGGAAACAATATGCTGAACATGCTCACTTTCATTGTGCGGTTTGTAACAAGGTGATTTGTATGCCTCAATATAAGGTAGGCGAATATCAAATGCCTGAGGGTTTTAAACAAATTAAAAGCAAAATTATTATAGAAGGAGTTTGTAAATGGTGTAATAACCAAAAATCATAGTATGAGAATTAAAATTTGTAATGTTATTCTATCTGCAATTCTTTTGCTTGTTTTCACACAAGGATGTGTGCAACAAAAGACGCTGGAAAGTAGGCAGATAAGTGTGAGTATTTTACCTCAAAAATATATTGTAAAAGCCTTACTCGGGGATAGTGTTAAGGTAAACACGATGATTTCTTTAGGGGATAGTCCTGCTACCTATTCGCCAACACATGAGCAAATTAAGGAGGTTAGTGTTTCTTCGCTCTATTTGAAAGTTGGTTATCTGGGGTTCGAGCAGGCATGGTGCGATCGTTTTAAAGAGCTAAATGGCGATCTTCACTTAGTTGATTTGTCATCGGGAATTGAATTGATTCGTGAGGAAGATGCTGTGCATGGTGATCATGTTCATGAAGGGGGTGTTGATCCTCACACATGGACTTCGCCTAAGACAATGAAAATAATTGTACAGAATACCAGAGAAGCTCTTGTTCAACATTACCCTGAGTTGAAGGGTTTAATAGAATCGAATTACATTCTTCTGGTGGATTCGTTGAATAAGATGGATTCATTGTTTCAAGAGTCTCTGGATAGACTTGAGAATAAAAGTTTCTTAATTTTTCATCCTGCCTATACCTATTTGGCCAGGGATTACGGGTTGGAACAAATATCTATTGAGCATAAAGGAAAGGAGCCTAGTGTTCAATGGCTTCAAAAGATCATGAATGAAGCCAAGATGAAAAATATAAGGGCTATTTTTATACAGAAAGAGTTTGATAAGAGAAGTGCCGAAATTATTTCGCAGGAGCTCAATATTCCTGTTGTAACGGTAAATCCTTTAGCCGAATATTGGTCTGGAGAGATGTTGCAGCTGCTCGATAAACTTGAAAATGCAATACAATGATCAAGCCTGAAGTTCTCATTGAAGTTAATCATGTTTATGCCGGATATTCTGCAGGTAAAAGTATCTTGCAGGATGTTAGTTTACAGGTGTTTCGTAATGATTTTATAGGCATCATTGGTCCTAATGGAGGGGGTAAGTCAACGCTGCTCAAGGTTATTCTTGGTTTGTTGGAACCATTTAAAGGAGAGGTTGTTTATCATCTTGGTAAATTAGGAAAAAACAGAATCGGTTATCTGCCGCAGGTAAACAGTAATGATAAAGATTTTCCCATTTCAGTTCTCGACGTGGTATTGTCGGGTTTGATGGGGAGAAATAATTACTTGACACGCTATTCAAAAGATGATAAAGAAACAGCATTTAGTTTACTAAAGCATGTCAAACTTGATAAATTTTATAATCGTCCTATTGGTCAATTGTCAGGTGGACAAATGCAACGTGTCTATTTGTGTCGGGCTATTATCAATGAGCCAGAAATATTAATATTGGACGAACCAAATGCTTTTGTTGACAAGACATTTGAAGGGGAGCTTTATGACTTATTAAAGGAGCTGAATAATAAAATGGCTATTTTATTGGTGTCGCATGACCTGGGTACCATCTCATCTGTTGTTAAAACCATTGCATGTGTTAATGAAGAATTACATTATCATAATACAAATAAGATATCGGCGGAGATATTAAAAACATATAACTGTCCTATTGAGTTGATTACTCATGGACAAATACCTCACCGCGTACTTTACAAACACTAATTGTCATCAAATGCAGGAAATAGTTGATTTATTTCAATATTCTTTTTTTACGAATGCTTTAATTGCTGGTTTATTAACCAGTATTTTAGCTGGAATTACAGGTACCTATATCGTTTCCCGGAAAATTGTATTTATTAGTGGCGGTATTACTCATGCATCCTTTGGAGGAATCGGACTTGCTTACTTTTTGGGTCTGAATCCTTTTCTCGGTGCGGCTTTTTTTGCTGTTCTATCGGCTCTTGGTATCGAATGGGCAACCAGTAAGGCCAAGGTAAGGGAGGATTCTGCCATTGCTATACTCTGGTCGCTGGGTATGGCTACCGGAATTATATTTGTTTTTTTAACACCTGGTTATACGCCTAATTTAATGAGTTTTCTGTTCGGTAATATTTTAACCGTTACGGTGTCAGATTTAATTTTTATGGGCCTGTTAACCCTGGTGGTAGTAGGTGGAGTGATAGTGTTTTATCGTTTGTTGCTTCATATTGCCTTTGATCCCGAATATGCCAAGGCAATGGGACTTAATGTGAGCTTGTCAAAGTATATTATTGCAACACTTATTGCCTTAACTATTGTAATAAGTATTCGTATTGCCGGTATTATCCTGGTGCTGTCGTTGTTTACTATACCCCAGGCTATTGCTATTGTTTTTACTCAGAATTTCAAAAAAATAATGGTCATGTCAATTTTATGGGGATTAGGAGGCATTGTTCTCGGACTGATTGGCTCGTATTACTTTAATCTTCCTTCGGGAGCAATTATCATATTCACTTTAATTTTGTTTTGGATGATTGTAAAATCAGCAAACTGGTTGTTTATTAAATTACGTTATTCTTCCAGTTATGCAGAATAGTTTCACCTATAATTAGGTCGATGGGCGTAGTGATTTTTATATTTTCTCTGTTGCCTTGAGCTAGATGAATAGGGAACCCGGCATTTTCAAATACACTGGCATCATCGGTAAAGGTATCTTTGTATGGATAGGTATAGGCTTCCTTTAATTTCGATAAAAGAAAAACTTGTGGGGTTTGTACTATTTTATACAGCTGCCTGTCAACGGCATAGCTGGTGTCCTTGTCGATTTTCCGGATAGATTCAATAGCGTCTGTTACTGGTATGGCCGAATGAAATTCATGAGCCATATGAAAACAGTTCTTTAGTGTTTCATTGGAAACCAAAGGGCGCACTCCATCATGAATAGCAATCAGGCACTCTTTGTTTAAAAGG
>JBFHEL010000237.1:0-6566 GCA_041584155.1 Saccharicrinis sp. | reverse complement strand
TTATTGATTCATACCAATCTTACTGTTAGTCAGATTGCTGATGAACTTCATTTTAGTGATCAGTCCTATTTTACTAAATTTTTTAAGAAAGCAACAGGAGTAACGCCGGGTAAATTTCGCTCGCAGTTTTTGTAGGTAGGTTTGCGTGAAGATATAAAATGCAGTTTATTTTCAGCGAATCCATGAAAAGTACCTAAATAATAAGCTTTTTTACGACAAAACTTCTGTAAATTATCTGTTGATTTGTATAGTGATGTTATGTACCTTGCATAGCGCAAAAATACTATAAGGAATTGTGCATAGTATCAATATTTTAATAGAAAATAAATATCAAATATTTAAATTTATAACAATGGCTAATTATTTTAATACGTTATCGTTACGTGAGCAGTTGAATCAATTGGGAGTTTGTGAGTTTATGGACAGCTCAGAATTTGCCGACGGAGTAGAAAAGTTAAAAGGTAAAAAGATAGTAATTGTAGGATGTGGAGCCCAGGGGCTTAATCAGGGTTTAAACATGAGAGATTCAGGTTTAGATGTTTCCTATACATTACGCGAGGGTGCTATCAAAGAAAAGCGTCAGTCGTGGAAAAATGCCACTGAGAATAATTTTGCTGTTGGTACTTATGAGGAGATGATTCCTACTGCCGATATGGTTGTAAATCTTACACCTGATAAGCAGCACACTAACGTAGTGTCACAAATAATGCCAATGATGAAACAAGGAGCTACTTTGTCATATTCACATGGTTTTAATATTGTAGAGGAAGGAATGCAGGTTCGTAAGGATCTTACTGTGGTGATGGTTGCTCCTAAATCACCAGGTTCAGAAGTTCGTGAAGAGTATAAAAGAGGATTTGGTGTGCCAACGCTTATTGCTGTTCACCCTGAAAATGATCCTAATGGAGATGGACTTGAGATAGCTAAAGCTTATGCTGCTGCTACAGGAGGACATAAAGCAGGAGTGTTGCGTTCTTCATTCGTTGCTGAGGTGAAATCAGATTTAATGGGTGAGCAAACTATCCTTTGTGGTTTATTGCAAACGGGTTCTATCTTGTCGTTTAATAAAATGGTAGAAAAAGGAATTGATAAAGGATATGCTTCTAAATTGATACAGTATGGATGGGAAGTGATTACTGAAGCCTTAAAAATTGGCGGTATCACCAATATGATGGATCGTCTGTCTAATCCTGCAAAAATTGAAGCATTTAAAATTTCTGAGGAACTTAAAGAAATTATGCGTCCTTTATTTCAGAAACATATGGATGATATCATGAGTGGAGAATTTTCATCTACAATGATGAAAGATTGGGCCAATGATGATAAAAATTTATTAGGTTGGAGAGCAGAGACTGGTGAAACAGAATTTGAAAAAACACCTGCAAGCGACGTTCAAATAAGCGAACAGGAATATTTTGACAAGGGTACTTTGTTAGTTGCTTTTGTAAAAGCTGGTGTTGAGTTGGCTTTTGAAACAATGACCGAGGCTGGAATTAAAGAAGAGAGCGCTTATTATGAGTCTCTTCATGAAACACCTTTGATTGCAAATACTATTGCACGTAAAAAATTATTTGAGATGAACCGTGTTATCTCTGATACAGCTGAGTATGGATGTTACTTGTTTGATCATGCATGTAAGCCTTTATTGGCCAACTTTATGACTAAGGTGGATACCAATATTATAGGTAAAAACTTTAATGAAGGTATTGGTGCTGGCGTAAGTAATAAGGAGTTGGTTGATGTAAATGAAGCTATTCGTTTCCATGATATAGAAATTGTTGGAGCTGAATTACGTGATGCAATGACTGCGATGAAAGCTATTATTTAATATTTTTTCCCAATATATTTTCATACCTATTAAACCTGCTTTATAAAAGCAGGTTTTTTTGTGCCTAATTCGATTTCAATACCTACTGATTGATGAAATAATTTATAGTTCTCAGGTTTACTTTCAGTGTTATACCGATGGGTTAATGACCCGAGCGTTATATGTGGTTCGCAATAACGCTGTCATTAATCCATCGGCATAATACCATGTGCTCATTTTATTATCAAAATGGTATTATTGTTTATTTTGGTCAGAGTTCAGATAGGTATTGGCCTTGTGCCAGATGTTATTATACCAATAATACCATGAAGTGAGCGCTATAATTTCATAGTACAAATTGTATTACTTGTTTTGCTGCATAGCGGAAATGCCTGTTGCTTATTGAACTGCCAAAGTGATACTTCATATGTTAAGATAAAAAAAGGGTTGAAAGTATTTGCTTTCAACCCCTTTTTTATTTGTTGGTGTATTTTTATTTTACTAAGGTCATTTCGTCAATGAGATTAGTTGCTCCGGCATATTTATCAATGATAAATAATACATAACGAATATCTACATTAATACATTTCTGTAATTCTGTTTCAAAAGCTATATCACCACTCATAGCTTCCCAGTTGCCGTCGAAAGCCAGACCAAAAAGTTCACCGTTGGCATTGATAACCGGGCTGCCTGAATTTCCTCCGGTAATATCATTATCCGTAGTAAAACATACATGTAGAGAACCATCTTCATTGGCATACTGACCATAGTCTTTAGCTTCATAAAGTTCTTTTAACCTGGCAGGTACTGCGAACTCGTAGTTGTCAGGTTGCTCTTTTTCCATTACACCGGCAAGGGTGGTATACGATTTGTAAATAACAGCATCCTTAGGTTCGTAATTGCCCACTTTACCATAACTCAAACGCATGGTGAAATTCGCATCGGGATAGAATACTTTTTCAGGATTCATTTCCATCAAACCTTTTAAAAATAAACGGTTGTTTTCTTGCTCATCATCACTGAATTTGCCAAGAGAACTATATAATGAACGATATGTGTCGATGGTTGATTGAGCTGCTATATAAACAGGATCCTTTTCAAGTACTTTTAACTTAGGATCGGCTAAAAACGCTTCAAGTTTGTCCTTGTCAATAAATATTGATTTATTAAATACAAAGTCAGCATACTTAGAAAAGTCAGCTTTAAATTTCTTCACTACTACATCGTTAAAAAAGGAAGGATGAAATTCTTTGGCTATTTGATCATAATAGAGTTTAAGCATTGCAGCATATACTTTATGATCTGTGCTGGGGCTGTAATCTTTATAAAAGCTTTCCAGAGAAGACGATAAGCTTTTTACAGCAGCGTCTATTTTATCCTGATCACCATCTTTAAGTGCATCTCCTAATTGAAAAGCGTTGGTGCCAAAACTAATAATCTCTGTTCCTCTCAACATGCATTCAATCAGGTAGCTTTGTGCTTTTAAGTCACTTTCTCTCTGCGTATACACATTTTCTAATTTTGTAAGTACCTTGTCGTATTCCTTTTGACGATCGGGAGAGGCCGCAACCCAGGATGCAAAGTTTTTTTCTATTTCTTGCTTGCTGGCAATTACGTTGAGAGCTTTAAGGCCCCGGTTCATTCCAATACTATTTTTCCAGTAGTTTGAGCTATGACTGAATTTGGTAGCATATTGAATGTTGATCTTTTCGCTGGCCATCATATCTTCGTGCCAAATATCTTGCTTAATACCACGAGGGATAATGCGGGCATCGTTAACCACATCCATTCTTTCCTTAATACCCCATGATGTTAAATAGCGGCTGGTGCTGCCGGGGTATCCTATGGTCATGGCAAAATCCTGGTTGTTAGCTCCTTTTAATGATATAGGCAGGTGGTGTTTAGGTTTTAAGGGTACATTATCTTCTGAATATGCAGATGGCTTGCCATCCTTATCTGCGTATACTCTAAACATACTAAAATCACCAGTGTGTCGTGGCCACATCCAGTTATCAGTGTCAAAACCAAATTTACCTATTGATGATGGTGGTGCTCCTACAAAACGAATGTCAGTAAAGACCTCATAAGCCACTAAAAAGTATTGATTTCCTTCAAAATAATCTCTTACACTAATGGAGTAATCGTTGTCTTTTGAAGCTTCCTCTCTTATGGCACTAATATTTTCAGCTATTATTTTCTCTCTTTCTTCCGGAGTTGTTTGATCTGTTACACCTTCAAGTACTTTGTCGGTTACATCATCCATTCTCTTTAAAAAAGTAACCGATAAACCTTCTGCAGGTAATTCTTCCTCCAGTGACTTAGCCCAGAAACCATCTTTTAAATAATTGTGCTCAAGCGAGCTTAGTGCCTGAATGTTTCCATATCCACAGTGATGATTGGTTAAAATTAAGCCTTGATCGGATATAAGTTCACCTGTACATCCTCTTCCAAAAATGACTACAGCATCTTTTAAGCTGGATTTGTTTATGCTATAGATATCTTCAGCGCTAAGCTTTAAGCCCATCTCCTGCATTTTGTTCATATTCAGCTTTGAAATTAACGGGAGAAGCCACATCCCCTCATCTGCTTTTACCTTGATGGCAGCACTAAAACTAATAAGCAGTGCAAAAAAAAGTACTCCTAATTTTTTCATGTATAAAATTTTAATGAATTTTTTGACAAGACAATATTGACCCATGTAAACAAGAGTCAAGTGACTAAATAAATGAATATAAAGTTTAAAAACAATGATAAATATAATAACAACGAATCCTGCTAAATTGTTGTGTGTTTATATCGGTCATTTACAGTGTTTAAGTAAATAGTGAGTAGCAAACAGTACCAATAGACAGATAAATAAACATGCCAATAATGTCATTTAAAGTTGTTACGAAGGGCCCTGTTGCTACGGCGGGATCAATCTTCATTTTTTTCAATAAGAGCGGAATAAATGTACCGAATAATGAGGCAAAAATGACTACGGAGAACATCGCTATGGCTACGGTATAGGTTAACGATATGCTGGCACCCACCAATAAATTATAACTCAATACTAATGTTGAAAGAATAATGGCATTAACCAAAGCAATGGTAATTTCTTTCATTAGTTTACCCCATGAAGTATCGAGTCCCATACTGCCGGAAGCCAGTGATTGTACAATGATAGCTGAAGATTGCATACCGATGTTTCCACCCATAGCCGCTATCAGAGTCATGAAAAACGCAAGTTCCTTATGCTGAGCGATTAACAAGCCAAAACTACCGATTACTCTTGAGGAGAATATACCTCCCATCAGGCCAATTAATAACCAGGGCATACGGGCGCGGGTGTGCATCCATATTTTATCTGAAGTTTCTACATCATCGGTAATACCCGAAGCTAACTGGTAATCTTTTTCAGCCTCTTCGCGGATAACGTCTACCACGTCGTCAATGGTGATGCGACCTACCAGGCGCCCAATGCTGTCGACTACCGGCAGAGCTACCAGACCATATTTATCCATGATGGTACTTACCTCCTCAGCAGGAGCATTGGCATTTACTGAGATGAGCGTGTCGTTATAAATATCTTTTACAGTTTGTTTTTCATTACTTAGCAGCAGGCGTTTTAGAGAAAGTGTACCTTTTAAAACCTCATCATTATCAACAACATAAACATAATAAATTTCATCAACTTCTTCTCCTTGCCTACGCAGGCTACGCAGACAGGTAGGCAGGGTCCAGTTTTCTTTTACCTTGATGAATTCCTTGCCCATTAAACCCCCTGCGGTATCTTCATCGTAATTTAACAGATCCGCAATGTCACCCGCTGATTTAAGGTCGTCCATGTGGGAGAGTACTTCCTGCTGGCGTTCTGTTTCCATCTCACCCAGTACGTCGGCCGCATCATCCGAATCCATTTTGTCGATATAGCGCTTTGCAATAACTTCACTAGGTAAAGCATTCAGGAAACGTTTCCTTTCATCTTCCTCCAGTTCCGTCAGAACATCGGCAGCAGTTTCATCGTCGGCCAGGAGGTACAAGAATTTGGCTTCTTCGAGTTCCAGTTCACGATATAGTTCAGCTATATCTGCAGGGTGAAGCTCCTGAATAAGCTGAATAATTCGAGCTTCATCTTTCAGCTCTATTTTTTCTTTTACGCTATCAACAAATTCGCGTGTTAATTTGAAATCTGCCATATCTCTTGTTTTTTGCTGTTGCCTGTTTCTATTCCAATAAATTTAGCTCTATAAAATTGGTTAACTCTACAAATTGAGCAACCGAAAGCTGTTCGGGACGTTTGCTAAATAAATCTAAATCGCCAATCTTTTCCCGATCAAAGGGAATGGCTTTTAGAGAATTACTTAATGTTTTACGTCGTTGGTTAAACCCGGCTTTTACAACTCTGTAAAATAACTTTTCATTACAGTTGAGCTTTTCAACATTGTTTCGTACAATCCTAATAACACCGGATTGAACCTTAGGAGGGGGGTTAAATACGTGATTAGGAACCGTAAACAGATATTCTACGTCGTAATATGCTTGTAAAAAAACACTTAATATGCCATAGCTTTTGTTTCCCGGAGGAGAGGCCAGTCTTTCCGCTACTTCTTTTTGTAACATACCTACCACCTGAGGAATTTTATGCTTGTACTCCAATACTTTAAAATATATTTGACTGGAAATATTGTAAGGGAAGTTACCAATGATGTTAATGTTCCCTGGGGTTATTTCATCTAAATCCATCTTTAAGAAATCGCCAGAAATAATGTTGCCCTGC
>JBFHEL010000236.1:0-6617 GCA_041584155.1 Saccharicrinis sp. | reverse complement strand
TTGGAGGCTGTATTGACTATCATCACTTTTTTTCCTTTCAGTTGACTAAAATTAAATTCATCTCCTTCAAGAGTTTTAACTGTATAATCGTAAAAATTACTTTGTGCATCAGTACCAAGCCAGCAACCAACTAATATCAAAAGAAAGAATATTGATTTTTTCATAATAGATATATTTTTTGTTTAATATTTACAAAACAGCTCAACATCAATTAAGTTCTAAAAAGACATTTAATTGCATTCAAAAAAACAGGCATAAAAAAAAGGAATCTGATCAGATTCCTTTTTTTATGTACTCCATATTTTATATTATAAATCATCTATTCCATACAAGTCTCTATACTTTCAGCCTGAGCAACAACCTGCTTATATTCATCTGCAGATAAATCATTAAAGAAATAATTAACCGGATTTACCGCCTCGCCATGAACATGTACTTCATAATGCAAATGAGGTCCTGCAGAAAGTCCGGTATCACCAACATAACCAATAACATCTCCCCTTTTAACTTTATCACCCTTTTTTACATTAAATTTACTCATATGAGCATATAAAGTTACTATACCATAACCATGGTCAACCTCAACTACATTTCCAAAACTACTTGACAAATGAGCTACAGAAACAACACCATCGGCCGATGCAAATATTTTAGTACCTTCTGATGCCACAAAATCAATTCCTTTATGCATTCGCCACACCTGTAAAATAGGATGAAAACGTTTACTAAAACCCGATCCAATATAATGCAAATCCCAATTAGCAATAGGAATAATAGCCGGCAAATGTTGAATACGGTCGAAGTTTAAGGAGGCTTTTTTAAAGAGTTCATTATAGGAAGCTCTTTGCACATTTATCTTTGCTACCAAATTATCGAGCTTCTTATAAGCATCTATTAAATCTTTAGGATTATTGGAAGCAATCATTTCCTCATAGGCATTCACCCCTCCCGTACCTGCCTGTCGTAATGAAGGCGACAAAGGATCACTGCCTAACATTGTGCGATACACACTATCATCCATTACTTCAAGCTCCTTTAAAACGTCATCTATTTCATTTAATCGCTCCACAAAAACCGTTTGACGTTGTTTCATATCACTAATTTTTTGAGCTTGTATTTTTTCTGTTGGTGTAGACCATGCAACAGCCGAGATAGCATAGAACGCAACTCCCATTAATGTTCCTACAGAAAGATAGGGAACAAACTTCATCACCTTTTCTTTAAAGGTCGTTTCTACAGGGATATAGGATAATTTTTCCGGATCGTATATAAACTTGCTCTTTGCCATAAACTGATTTTATTGCCGTAAGAACCCTTAATTAACTGTACTATTGAAATACATTATTTAAATTATAAAAACAACCTACATAACAAAATAAATTTATTACCAGTTGATTTACTTCAAATACCTTGTAATTAGCACATTAATATTACGACAGATAACATAAAATGTTACTCTATTTTTGTGTTTGATTATAAAACTCGTGTAAAAATAGGATTTTACGGCAAATTTACAAACCCGATAACGCATTTTATGAAAAAAAACTTACAGCCTTTCATCAAAAAAAATAGCATATTCATCAGGTCCTAAAGGGCAAATAGTCAATTATTAAAAACTTTATTCGTAGTTAAATCATCAACTTATAGTAATCATAATTTACACCCAACGGTAAAGTAAAGAAATTAAAGAATAGTTTGCCAAAAATACATTGGAGGTTCACAATCCACAAAACCGGTTTTTTGATATAAACGTTGTGCTTTTTGATTATCATCCCGAACTTCCAGAGTCACCTTACAGAAATCATTTTTCCGACCATAATCTTTAATCTGCATTAGCAAGGCATAGCCAGCTCCTTGTTTTCTGCATGCAGGGCTTACAATAAAATCATGTATATTAATTAATTGCTTAGCTTTAAATGTTGAAAACCCAACAAATGAATTGGCTAAAGCCACATATTGATCTTTAAATTTCAACAAAAAGCCAATGTAATTATTTTGTTTTTTTAAACCTTCAATGATCCTTTTGCCCAAACTTTGAGGAAGTTCAGCACCAAGGCCCATATCATCTAACATATAATCATTCATCAATGCCAGTAAAGCGCACACATGAAGATCATTATTTAAATCAATTATTTCCAGTTCAAACTGATTATTTGTATTTGTCAATCCCATATTAGTCCATTCTTATTAAAAGACAAGTCTATCCATTGTCCATCTTTATATTCCCTTAAATATCTATATCCTGCCTGATACAACTCTTCAGCCACATAAGTAAATCCGCACTGCTGTTTCTCGGGATAGTGAGAATCGCTGTTGATTGTTACCGGTATATTACGTTGTTTCAGCAAAGGAAATAGATCAACACCAGGAAACAGTAGTCCATTAGCCTCATATGACTTAGTGTTTATTTCAACAATAATATTTTTCTCTGCAATTAAATCGAGCGTTGTATTAATTTCCTGCCTATACCATGGAGCATGCTCATCAAACAAGGGTTCTACAATATTGTGCATTTTAATTTTATCGAGATGCCCTATAATTTCAAAATTTTGTTTTTCTATCATCTCCCGATTTAACTGATAAAAACGTTTTACCAATAATTCAATATCCCCCCTGAAGATTTCGTTGAGACCTTTTTTAAACTCTTCAAAACTACCATCAATTGCCCAATATTCCCCATCATTGAATTGCCCCATAAAATGAATAGAGCCAATTTTATAGTCTAAATTCACCTCATTTAAAATAGGATTAAAACCTCCTATTTCCGGAATATAATCCATCTCCAACGAACAAAGAACGGCAATATCCCGACTGTATTTCTTTTTCAAAGCATCCAGCTCCTGAAGATATAGAGAAAGATTTTTCTCTTTCATTGTCCAAAAACAATCAAATGGAACAGGTGCATGTGAAGAAAATCCAATAACAGGCATTTTATTTTTTATGGCGTACTGAATATACTCTTCCATTTTTCCATGACCATCACAGTAATTACAATGTCCATGATAATTAGTCCAACCCATAAATATTTCTTTTTTTAGAATAACTGCGCATAAATATAGCAACAGAACCTTAAAATATCATAACGGCCATCGTATTTTATAAAAAGGATATTTTTTCTCCCTCACGACCTGTTTTTCAATTCTGCTAACTAATTGACAATATGTATTCATCAGTCTACATATGAATCGATAAACAAAACAATAATAAACATTAGAAATTCTATTACAATGATTATCTTTGCGCGCGTTAAAATTAAAGAAGAATATGGGCTTACTTGAAGAGATACAAAGGAGAAGGACTTTTGCGATTATTAGTCACCCTGATGCCGGAAAAACAACACTAACTGAAAAACTACTGCTTTTTGGAGGTGCTATCCATGTGGCCGGAGCTGTTAAATCAAATAAAATTAAAAAGACAGCTACTTCGGATTTTATGGAGATAGAAAAACAACGTGGTATTTCGGTAGCCACTTCTGTCATGGGGTTTGAATACAAAAACCATAAGGTAAATATTTTAGATACCCCAGGGCACCAGGATTTTGCAGAAGACACCTTTCGTACTCTAACAGCTGTAGATAGTGTAATTATTGTTGTTGATGCTGCTAAAGGTGTTGAGGAACAAACCCGAAGACTAATGGAGGTTTGTCGTATGAGAAAAACTCCGGTAATGGTGTTCATTAATAAGATGGATCGTCCAAGTAAAGATGCCTTTGATTTATTGGATGAAGTAGAAGAAGAGTTAAAGATAAGTGTACGTCCGCTTAGCTGGCCTATTGGGAATGGACCCTCCTTTCAGGGAGTATATAATATTTTTGAGAGAAACCTTAATCTTTTTGAACCCAGTAAACAGACTGTAGAAGAAAGCATTGCCTTTTCAGATATTAACAATCCTGAACTGGAAAATTACATAGGTGATCAGGCAGCCTCATTAGTACGCGAGGAATTAGAGTTGGTAGAAGGTGTTTACCCTGAATTTGAAGTTACAGAATATCTCAAAGGAGATTTGGCACCCGTATTTTTTGGTAGTGCATTAAATAATTTTGGAGTAAATGAACTATTGGACTGTTTTTTACAAATTGCGCCTACCCCACAACCATCTACAACGGTTCAACGTAAAGTGGCTCCCGAAGAAAATAGTTTCTCTGGCTTTGTATTTAAAATACATGCCAATATGGATCCCAATCACCGCAACCGAATTGCCTTTGTTAAAATATGCTCAGGCAAATTTGAACGAAATAAAAACTATCTGCATGTAAGACAAGGAAAGAATTTTAAATTCTCCAGTCCAACAGCCTTTATGGCAGAGAAAAAATCAATTATTGATGAAGCCTACCCAGGTGATATTGTTGGCTTACCTGATTCAGGTAATTTTATTATAGGAGACACCATTACCGAAGGAGAAAAAATAACCTTTAAAGGATTACCCAGTTTCTCACCTGAATTATTTCGTTATATTGAGAATAATGATCCTATGAAGTCAAAGCAATTGTCAAAAGGTATCGACCAGCTAATGGACGAAGGTGTTGCTCAGTTATTTACAAGCCAGTTTAATGGAAGGAAGATAATTGGTACAGTAGGGGCTCTTCAGTTTGAAGTGATAGAATATCGTTTAAACCACGAATACAATGCCAAATGTAGATATGAGCCTATTAATTTATACAAGGCCTGCTGGATAGAATCAGATAACAAAGAGCAGCTAGATGACTTTAAAAGGCGGAAAAACCAATATATGGCTAAAGACAAACAAGGACGGGATGTATTCCTTGCCGACTCTCAATACATGCTGCAATTAGCTCAGCAGAATTTCAAAGACATAGAGTTCCATTTTACCAGTGAATTTTGATTAATTATTAATAATTGGCAAAACTTTACGATAAATCAAAACATTTTTTTGAAATTTAGGTATAATTTAGCAACTAAACACAATACCTGAATTTCAAAAAAATCGAAAAATATGGAAAATTTTCTCAAACCCGGAATAAAAGGATCTGAAAGATATACTATCAGCCATAACGATCTGGCATCTACATTAAAAACCGGGGAAATAGCATACGCAGCTACACCAGCATTGATTATCCTAATGGAGAAGACAATCTGTAATGTAATACAAGAAAGAATACCGACACAATACACTTCCGTTAGTGCAGAGATCAATATCAAACACCTTATTCCTTTAGCAGAAGGAGATGAAGTAAACTGTTCTGTTCATCTTAAATTTGTAGAAGAAAATAAGCTATTTTTCGACTTTGCTATATTCAACGACCAAAAAGACATTGCAGCAATAGGTGCACATGAGCGTTTTTTGGTTAATAAGGAAGAATTTTCTAAATAAAACAACTATTATTTTATGCTTGCCATAAACGGAAAAAGCCACTCCGCTAAGCGAAATGGCTCTCCTGTTTGTTTGAAAAATGTATCTTGTATATTTTTATACTAAATTACTCAGCAACTACTTCAAAGTTAACTTCTACCTTAACTTCGCGGTGTAGTTTAACTGTAGCTACGTATTTACCAATTTCTTTCACTTGGTCTTCCTTAATAGAAATATTTTTACGTTCTACAGCATAACCAGCTTTCTCTAATGCTTCTGCAATTTGAATAGTATTTACAGAACCAAAGATTTTTCCTGTTGTACTTGTTTTAGCACCAATGGTCAATGCAAGACCTTCCATTTTTTTCGCTGTTTCAAGTGCATCATTCTTGATTTTCTCCTCTTTATGAGCTCTCTGACGCATATTCTCCTCATGAACTTTGATAGCAGAAGGAGTAGCCAAGACTGCAAGCCCTTGAGGGATCAGGTAATTTCTACCATATCCGGCCTTTACCTTTACGACTTCGTTTGTGTGTCCAAGGTTGGCAACATCATCTTTTAATATAACTTCCATTTTTTATCCTCCTGTTTTTATTTCATCAAATCAGTAACATAAGGCAACAAAGCAAGGTGACGTGCCCTTTTAACAGCTGTTGCAACTTTTCTTTGATACTTTAAAGACGTACCTGTTAAACGACGAGGAAGAATTTTACCTTGCTCGTTCAAGAATTTTTTAAGAAACTCAGCATCTTTGTAATCAACATACTTGATTTTGTTTTTCTTAAAACGACAGTACTTTTTCTTTTTGATCTCAACCGATGGAGGAGTTAAATATCTAATTTCACTTTGATTTTGTGCCATGGCCTATTTCTCCTTTTTTTCTTTGATTGTTTTTCTTCTTTTCTCACTATAAGCTACTGCGTATTTATCCATTTTAAAAGTTAAAAAGCGGATAACGCGCTCATCACGACGAAAAGCAAGCTCAAGCTTAGCAATCACATCTGGTTCTACTTTAAAATCGAACAAGTTATAGAAACCTGTTGATTTCTTTTGGATTGGATACGCTAACTTGCGCAATCCCCAATTTTCTTCGTTTACAATTTCGCCTCCATTCTCTGTAATCACAGAACGGAATTTTTCAACCGCTTCCTTCATCTGTACATCAGATAAAACGGGAGTCAAAATGAAAACGGTTTCATAATGATTCAACATATTTAAAAAATTAAATTATTTAATGCGAGCGCAAAAGTAGTTATTTTATTGCAGAGTACAAATTTTTAACTGCAGAAAATTTGCAGTTCAGAGGA
>JBFHEL010000235.1:0-6620 GCA_041584155.1 Saccharicrinis sp. | reverse complement strand
ATACAAAACAGGTCCCCATAACAGCACAAAACTCGAATTCATCCAGGAACCTGTAAATACCTGAAGATTATTCAGTATATAAGGAAGCAATGTTAAATCTAAAAGAATAATGAACGCTATCAGCCATCGCTTACTTATATGTCTATCCTTTGAGAACAGAATAATTAAAATATAAAAGCAACTGGTTACTAATCCTGCGGAAGCAAAAATATATCCCATATTTTATTACCGATTATAAAAAACTAAATATCAAAAATGATTAGGTGCTGTAAAAATAATAAAAACCTCATAATGAAATATTTTAAATAGAAGCACATAATTTAAACAGCAATAACGTCTAATGCTTTAGTGAAAAATTATTCTTCTGTCTATATACCTTATTTCTATGAAAAAGATACATTTAATCCTGGCCCTTTTACTCATCACCATTCATGCCGGAGCAAAAAAACTATATGTTCAGGCAGATGCCCAGGGGAACAAAAATGGAACAAGCTGGAAAAATGCATATAACAATCTTCAGCAGGCACTCGGGGAAGCTGAACCGGGAGATGAGATATGGGTTGCATCAGGCCTTTATGTACCCACCGATTCAGAGGACAAAAGCATCTCCTTTCAACTAAAAGAAGACATCAGGCTGTATGGTGGTTTTAGGGGCAATGAAAAAAATATATCGGAACGTCATTGGGAAAAGAACCCTACCATTCTGAGTGGAAATATTGGCGACAAATCAATCATTACCGACAATACCACTCACGTGGTAATTAGTGCCAACCATGCAATAGTAGATGGTTTTATTATAGAAGATGGCTATGCCATGCGCAATGGGCAAGGCAGTAAAGGCAACAGACCAAATGCAGAACAGGGTAAACCTCAAACACACACCTCACCCAATGCCATTATGCAATCGTCGAATAACAATAGCGGAGGAGGTATTTTAAATTTTGGATCCTGCGCAATTATTCGCAACACCATAATCAGAAACTGCTACGCCGGAAAAGGAGGAGGAGTGTATAATATGGTTAATATGAGCGGAACATCAGGTATAACATCTTCCTGTCCTGTTTTTATCAATGTGAAATTTGAACATAACTACGCAATGGCCCGTGGTGGTGGAATGGAAAATGATTTGGCAACAAATCCGGTACTCCTAAATTGCGAATTTACCAATAACCATTGCGATGCAAAAGGAGGAGCTTTATACAATGATTTTAACTGTTCCCCTATTTTATTGAATTGCCTATTTAGCAATAATACGGCTCACGATGCCGCAGCTATAGGTAATGATGGTTCCTCCTGTCCTATTCTTATTCATACTACCATTGTTAACAACACGGCAGAATCTCAGGGTGCCGGATTATATCAGGGATCATATAATGCAAATATGTCAGGAGAAGGAAACAGGCCCTTGGTTATTCATTCTGTGATCAAAAACAATACATCAAAAACAAATGGTTCGGCCAATATCGTTAATTGGGGTGAGGACTGGATATATGCCTGGCAATCTGAGATTGAAGATTTTGAGTATGCCTTACCTGAATTAGATGATAAATTTGAAGATTTAATTGATATCGCAGAAAAAATAAAAAATGAAGACGCTTCAACTATTCATGAGCAATATTTAACTGCCATCAAAAATTTTATTGGGAGCACACATACACAAAGAAAAGGTGAAAAAAGAAAAGTGGGTTTTGGAACCAATAATATATTATCAAAAACAACATCTATCCCGAACAATGTAACTTATGTCAACAATACAAGCTCCCAAGGAGATGGAACAAGCTGGGAAAAGGCGTTTAACAATTTACAACAGGCCATCGATGCTGTATATGAAAAAGGCGGTGGTGAAATATGGATGGCGGCCGGCAATTATATGCCTACAAAAGATAACAACAGAAGTAGAAGCTTTGTCATGCGTGAACATGTGGCTATTTATGGTGGCTTTGTTGGCAATGAAAAAAGTAAGTCGGAACGCAACCCGCAGATCATCAAAACAATTTTAAATGGCAATATCGGCGATGAAAAATCACAGCTGGACAATAGCTATCATGTCATCATAGGTAGTGTAAATTCTATCATCGATGGGCTTGTCATCACTGGAGGATATGCCAATGGCGAAATCACCAACCGTTTTGGTGGTGGACTTTTCTGCTGGGGGTATGAGCAATCTTCAATAGTTAAAAACTGCTTGTTTATCAATAATTACGCGGAAGACGGGGCTGCCGTTTTTTGTTTTAAAGATGTATTATCCTATTTCGAAAACGTGCAGTTTGATCGTAATAAAGCCGCCATTGGAGGTGCAGCCTCCTTTAGGTTTGGATCTTCATGCGAATTGGAAAACTGTACTTTTTCAAATAATACTGCCCAAGCACGTGCCGGGGCAATAGCTATAAACTACGGTTCAAATATTGTATTATCAAATTCTTCCTTTAGCAACAATGCAACAAAAGGAAATGGAGGAGCCATTTGGGTAGATGATCAGGCATCACAGTATGGAGGAACAAAACCTTTGATAAACCAATGCGTATTTAAAAATAATAAAGCGGATTATTACGGTGGAGCCATACATAACTATAACATAGCCTCCTCGCAGATTACCCAATGCCTATTTAATGCTAACGAGGCAACATACGGAGCCGACATCGCCAATACGCTTCGCTCACAGATTACCGTGTTTGATAATGAGATAAATACAGAGATATATAACGATCAGGACAGTAGGGTATTTACAAGTAATGCACCGCATTACAATACGCCCAAAACAAGTCAGCATATACCAGACTCCGATTTCTCTGTCACCATTATTGGCTCGGGTAGTCCGCAATACAACCCTTCGCGTTCACAACCCTCGGCTTTGGTTCAATATAAGGAACTTAGCTTGTTAGTTGATATGGGAAATGGCACTGCAGATCACTTAAACAAACTGGGCTTAACAGGCCAAAACAGCCCTGATGCGCTTTTCGTTACGCACAACCATATCGATCATACCGGTGAGTTTATTAATATGGTTCATGCCAAATTTATGGCAGGAAAAGAATTTTTAATTGCAGGACCATCACCTATTGATCAGATGACAGAATATGTAAGTAAGTTTTACAAAGAAGATATGGATTATAGAAGAAACGGAAAAAAAACATTTAATGAAAACAATATCAACGCCACCATAAAGGTATTAGACGGAGGAAATAAATTTAATTATAAAGGGGTTGAGATTTCAACACTTGAAGTACCTCACTCCATTAAAACACTGGCTTACCGATTTGAAGTAGAGGGAAAATCGATTGTAATAACCGGAGATTTAACTTACACCGAGGATTTACCTTTAATAGGAAAGAACGCTGATATCATGGTTATTGATGGCAAAATAGTAGCTATAAATCAGACAAAGCAGTCTTCCACACCAAACAATCACAGACCCCGTCAACAAGGTACTAACAAGGCTCATGCATCGCTTGAGGAGATTGCAAAGATGGCCATTGCATGTCAGGTTAAAACATTAGTATTAACACATCTGGGAACACAAACCGTAGATCAGCAAGCTACAAAAGAAAAATATGCCGCATTAGGATTCAAGGGGAAAGTGATTATAGCAGAAGACTTTTTAAACATACATATGGATGGCAGTAGCGTTTTGCTTACTGAGCCGCAAACAGCCCAAAAAAGTAATTTAAAAACCCTCGGTGGTCAGTCTCCTGGTCAGGACAATCAAAACAGATCACGAAATCAGGACAGCCATGCCCCGGCAATGGCCATGGAACGTTTAGATACAGATGGAGATAATAAAATAAACCACAATGAAGCGAAAGGACCCTTGAAAGAAAATTTTAATATGCTGGATACCAATAACGATGGTTACATTACCCTGGATGAATTACAAAACAAAAGCGCCCCCAAACGTTAGAGGACGCACGGTTCTCTGTGAGCAAATTTTGATTAACAAACGTTCTGATAAATGATTTTTCCTTTATTAAATGATTTTTTACGCTGGGTCAATAAACCTCAATCGGCCTAAAATTATTAAGTTTGTTGCATGAATTCAAAAATTGGCCTTGTTCTTGAAGGAGGTGGCTTTCGCGGGTTATTTACAGCGGGGGTACTCGATTATTTTTTACAAAAACAGATAGAATTTCCTTATGTGATTGGGGTATCCATGGGTGCCAGCAATGGAACCAACTACCTGTCGAAACAAATAGGACGTAACCTTAAGGTTCCGTATACCTTTATCAACGATAAACGTTATATGAGCTTTACACGAATGCTCACCAAGGGCGAACTTTTTGGTATGGATTTTATTTTTGATGATATCCCCAATAAACTGATTCCTTTTGATTATAAAACCTTTGGCTCATCCAAACAGAAATTGGTATATGTCACCACCGATTGCCACACAGGAGAACCCTATTATGTAGACAACACCAATATTCACGATTCTTTTTTAGCTTTGAGAGCATCCACCAGTTTACCCTTTGCCAATAAAATGGTGAATCTCCATAACCGACAACTGCTCGATGGTGGCATTAGCGATTCCATACCCATCAAAAAAGCATTACGCGACGGATGTGAAAAATTAGTTGTTATTCTCACTCAACCACAAGCCTATCGTAAACAGCCCGGTAAGTTTAAAACCATTGGCCGGGTAAAGTATAAAGGCTACGCTCACCTGATAGAAAAATTAAACATCAGACATCAGAATTACAACAATAGCCTTGAAGAGTTAGCCACCCTGGAGCAACAAGGAAAAGCGTTTGTAATTCGTCCTGATTTAAAAATTCCGGTTAGCCGAACCGAAAGAAATCAGGCTAAGCTTAAAATGGCTTACGATATTGGCTATGAACACGCCAAGCGTATCAACCATGAACTGGAGGCCTTTTTACGTTAAATAATTACCCTGCAATACTAAGATAAGGATTCATAATACCCGTTCCCTTAATGTCTGGTATTAAAGACTGTCTAAACAATATTTACATATTCCTGTTAAATAAAAAGTGGCCTGATTACTATTGGCATTAAGCTAATAGTGGTTAGTCATAAAGATTTTTATTACCTTTAGTGTTAAGTAATACTTTGACATTATATCTGATACTTATGTCAGAGTAAAAAGAGTAACTTATTAAATAAATTAAAAGCAACGAATACTTTATCATCATTTTATTAGTTCTACATTATCAGATAACTAATTCTTCTATTGTATATAAATTTCTGTAGCTTTTCTTTACACCACTCACTTTACATTTTCTACGAAATATCGATGTTTTCTGATGGATAAATGATGTGGTTTTTCGTAACTTGAAAGTATAAACTCATTGGGCATGGAGCATTATTTAAAGAAAGAATTATACGACCTAATTAAAAAGGACGACAGGATTTTTGATTTTATTCAGGAAGCTTCTCTCGACGGCTTATGGTATTGGGATTTAGAGCACCCTGAAAACGAATGGATGAACCCACAATTTTGGTTCATTCTGGGTTATCAACCTGAAGAAATGCCTCATCTGGCCAGCTCCTGGCAAAATATCATCAATCAGGACGATTTAAATACTGCTTTGGATAACTTTAACAAACACGTATCCGATCCTGGTTATCCTTATAATCAAACGGTCAGATTTACGCATAAAAATGGCTCCACAGTATGGGTACGTTGCCGGGGACTGGCCATCAGAAATAACGAAGGAAAAGCAATACGCATGTTAGGAGCTCATCAGGATATTACTGCGCTGAAGGAAATAGAAATTCAATTTCAAAAAGAAAAAGAATCTCTGACAATAAGTGAGCAA
This sequence comes from Saccharicrinis sp., assembly GCA_041584155.1. Classification (GTDB taxonomy): domain Bacteria; phylum Bacteroidota; class Bacteroidia; order Bacteroidales; family Marinilabiliaceae; genus Saccharicrinis. The sequence continues at coordinate 849 of JBFHEL010000235.1, read as the reverse complement.
AAGCACCGTGCTTTATATGAATTTGCCCCCTTAGCCTATCATTCTCTGAATAAAGAAGGATGCATCCTTGATGTAAACCCCAAATGGCTTACGTTAATGCAGTATGAAAAAGAGGAAGTGATTGGTAAGTGGTTCGGGGATTTTATGCATCCTGATTCTGTTGAACGTTTTATAAGCTATTTCCCACGGTTTAAAAAACAAGGGTATATTCATAATGCCCAGTTTAAAATGATTAGAAAGGACGGATCTTATATTTTTATCTCATTAGAAGGTTGTATAGGTTATTCTTCTGAAGGAAAATTTAAACAAACTTACTGCACTTTTAAAGATATAACCAAAGAAAAGTTAGCTGAAGATTCGCTGAAAGAAAGCGAAGAAAAATTCAAAAGTCTCTTTAACCATGCCAATGTAGGCGTCACATTGGGCAATGATACTGGCCAGTTGATAGAAGCAAATGATTATTTTTTACAAATGATAGGCTATGATAAAACTGAATCTTTAATGAATATCAGCGACATAAGCTACCCCGAAGATCTGAAAAAAGAACAAGTCCTTTTTACACAAATAAAGCAAGGAAAGATTGATAATTATCGTATAAAAAAACGATTGAAACATAAAAGAGGTAATTTATTATGGGTAGACGCTTCCGTTTCTGTTTACAGGGATAAACAAGGTAAAGCAGATATGTTTCTGACAATGCTTATTGATATTACCGATAGCAAAAAAGCGGAAAGAGAACTTAATAAAAGTACTATCATCCTTAACAATACAAATGATGCCATCATAACAACTGACGCAGATGGCTATATTGAATTTTGGAATAAGGGTGCTGAGTTAATTTACCATTAT
>JBFHEL010000234.1:0-6683 GCA_041584155.1 Saccharicrinis sp. | reverse complement strand
GTTTTAAAAGTACCCAGAGCCGGGATCGAACCGGCACGAGTTGCCTCACTGGTGTTTGAGACCAGCGCGTCTACCAATTCCGCCATCTGGGCAAATGTTGTCTATAACATTTTTGCGGGTGCAAATATAGTTAAAAGATAAATGTATGCAAATCTTTTATGGTTAAAAGTGCTATTGGTTTAAAAAAAGCAGCAAACATATTTTTGTTTGGAGATTTTGTGTATTTGTTACGGATTAATTAAAATAAACCATTTACATGAGCATCAACCTTGTCGATGATGGTACTTAAGTCTGATTTGTTTTTAATAAAATTATATTCATCCACATTAATAATCAGCAACTTGCCTTTATTGTATTGTTCAATCCAAGCTTCATAGCGTTCGTTGAGTCTTTTCAGGTAATCCAAACGGATACTGCTTTCATATTCTCTTCCTCTGCTTTGAATTTGTTCTACCAGTTTAGGTACGGAAGCGCGGAGATAGATTAATAAATCAGGTGCCTGAACCAGGTTGCTCATCAGCTCAAACAGAGAGGCGTAGTTATCAAAATCACGTTTACTCATCAGGCCCATATCATATAGGTTAGGCGCAAAAATATAAGCATCTTCGTAAATGGTACGATCTTGTATTACGGTCTTGCCCATTTTACGAATCTGGTTCACCTGCGAAAAACGACTGTTTAAAAAGTACACCTGTAAGTTAAAGGCCCAACGTTGCATATCCTCATAAAAATCAGCCAGATAAGGATTGTCGTCAACTTCTTCGTAATGTGTACCCCAGCCGTAATGATTTGAAAGTAGGGTAGTTAATGTTGTTTTTCCGGAACCGATATTTCCGGCGATAGCAATATGCATTTTAAAATATTTTTGATGGCAAATTTAGGAGAAAAAGTATAAAATCAACGGTTATTTTAATCATTGTCAATCATAAAATTTTATTCATTAAGAGGAGTTCTTCTATAATCTCTCTGTTATTGGATAATCGGGGCACTTTATTTTGACCTCCCAGTTTATTGTGTTTTTTTAGCCAGTCGAAAAACAGATTTTTACGCGCAATCATTATTTCCGGGATGGATAAGGTAATGTCTTTATATCTCTTGGCTTCATAATCGGAGTTTATTTCCTGAAGTTTAGCATCCAGTAATTCAGTAAAGACCGCCATATCTTCCGGTTTTTTCTCAAATTCAATGATCCATTGATGTTTTCCTTTTTCTTCGGTACTCATATACATAGGAGCTGCGGTATATTCTTTAATGATGGCTCCAGTTTTGTCGCAGGCAAAATGCAAGGCTTTGTCTGAGTTGTCAACAATCACTTCTTCACCAAAAGCATTGATAAAGTGTTTGGTTCTGCCTGAGATAATAATTTTAAATGGATATTTGGAGGTAAACTGAATGGTGTCACCAATCAGATAGCGCCATAGCCCCCCATTGGTAGAAATAACCAGTGCATAATTGGTGTTTAATTCCACTTCGCCGAGTGTTAGTGCATTGGGGTATTCCTTGCCTAATTCACTCATGGGAATAAATTCATAAAAAATGCCATAATCTAACATCAAAAGCATAGACGATGAGAGGGGGTCATCCTGTATGGCAAAAAAACCTTCAGAGGCATTGTATGTTTCCATATAATGCATTTTATCCGAAGGAATGATTTTTTTATATTGTTCGCGATAGGGACCAAAATTAATTCCGCCATGAATAAATAATTCAAGGTTAGGCCATATGTCCAATAAATTATTCGAATTGGTGGTTTGTAGTATATGTTTAAGGAGTACTAAAAACCAGGAAGGTACCCCCGATAGAGAGGTTACATTCTCGTTGATGGTTGCTTCTGTCATTTTTACCAGCTTCTCTTCCCACTTATCCATTAGGGCAATAGACTGATCTGGTGTCCTGATAAAATTCACCCAAAAAGGTAGGTTGTCGATGAGGATAGCAGATAAATCGCCATAAAAAGAATCGTTATTGTATTTGTTTAGCTGCTGGCTGCCTCCCAGTGTTAAGCCTTTACCTTTAAATATCTCATTCTCGGGGTACAATTGGTTGTATATGGCTAATACATCCTTGCCTCCTCTGAAATGACATTCCTCGAGCGATTCCCTTGATACAGGTATAAATTTACTTTTAGACGAGGTTGTTCCTGATGATTTGGCAAACCATTTAATATCTCCGGGCCATAATACATTTTTTTGGCCATGCCTGATCTTATCAATCACCAGCTCCATTTGTTCATATTTTTGAACAGGAACGCGATTTTGAAATGTTTTAATGCTGGTTATAGAATTAAAATCATAGTATTTGCCGTGCTGCGTGTCCTTCGACTTTTTAATTAAATTAAAAAGCTGCTCTTGCTGAACATCTTCCGGATATTTTTTAAATTGATCAATCTGAGATAAGCGACGCAGGTTAACCAGTGATATGATTGAATTAAGAATTGGCATACATAATATTTTGGACTTTAAATATAGATATTTTATACTAAGAAAGTTCTGTATAAAGGGCAGAAAAAAAATGGAAATATTACATAATAACAAGTGAATATTCTCTTGCTATACGATACTGTGTACTTGCCAATAGGTGTATTTATCTTAAAAATGCATGCCGAATATTGCATGAAATCATAAGGAAAAGGCTATGTGTTTCATTACGCATAGGTTTGTGTGTAAACCCAAAAAGCATGAGTATGTTTTATGAGCTACTGAAACGGCAGCTGTTTTAGGGATTATATTTTCTCGTCAAAGTAGCCTCTAACAATTACTCTAACAGGATAATAAGCAGCCAGAAAACCAATTGAAGTAACGGTAATGAGGGTGTAAAATATATCGGTAATTTTTAAGGCCACAGGATAGGCACTGACCACAAAGTTAGTGCCGCCGGAAAATTTAACCAATCCAAAATGTTGTTGAATCAATATAAGGGCTGTACCTGCAATTAAACCTGTAAATACCCCGATAAGAGATATAAGCCAGCCTTCGAGTAAAAATATGCGTGTTACCATTTGTTTGTCGGCACCCATGCTTTTAAGTGTTTTAATGCCTTCTTTTTTATCGAATATAAGCATCGACATGGTGCCAATTAAATTAAAGGTGGCAATAACAAGTACAAAACAAAGAATCAGGTAGGCCATTATTTTTTCTACCCGCATCATTTTGTAAAAATTAGCATGTTGTTCTTGTCTGTTTTCTACTTTAAAATCTTTTCCCAGGATTTTTTTTATGTCTTTTTGAACGGATTCAAGCATAACATAGTCGTCAATATCAATGGCTAATGAAGTCACTTCGCTGGGTTTATACTGAAACAAATCACGAACCAGTCCGATGTCCACAAGGAGGTATTGGGAGTCATACTCTACCTGTTTCACCAGAAAAATACCGGAGGGATGAATGTAATGGGTATTGAAGGCCTCATAGGGGTGCATGAGGTTAATCTTTTTATTGCGTTGAGGTGCATGTATTACCAGCGAGGTCATAAAGGATAAGCGCACATCAAGCTGATTAGCTAAAACATAGCCAATAACTCCTCGAAAGCCTTGCTTGTCAGAGAGCAGGTAACGTCCGTCAACTATGATGGAGTCTATTCCGCTGACATAGGAAAAGGAGGAGTCTACACCCATAATTACTGCCGTACCCTGACGCTTACCGTATTTCAGCAGGGCATTGTCTTCTATGATATCAGCAATGTAATTCACACCCTCAAGATTCTGCAACTCATTCATGTTTAATGAATCGGTTGAGAAATATTTGCTTTCTAAGGCTGATATTTTAATGTCGGGATCAAAGGAGCCGTATAGACCTCCTATTAGTCCGTGCAGCCCATTAAAAACCGATAGAATAACCAATAGGGCAAGCGCACCTACCGAAACACCTACAATTGATATGGTAGAGATGACATTAATGATTCCTTTCGATTTTTTACCGAAAAGGAATTTTAATGCTATTTGCAGGGTGAGTTTCAATTTGTGTTTTACTTTAACTTATTTGAATGCCTTTACAATTAACCCGGTTCCTTTTTTATGATGTCCAAAGAGATCTAAGGTGTTTAATATTAAAGAAAAAGGAAATGTAAGTAAATAGTAAAAGGGCAATAGGATAAAGAATATTTTTGAAATATTGAGCATGATGATTGGATATTTCATCGATAGCTTCCATGAGATACTACCCTGCCATCCGTAGGAGTATTTAGCATTAACCTCTTTAAATCCTGCTTTCCTTAATTTTTGAATAATCTCCTGAAGGTTGTATCCATCTCTTACATGTTCGTCAATAAATCCGGTAACTCCATCTTCGTGCTCTGCTTCGTGGTGATGTGCATCTGATCCGCCCTGATCACTTGGAGTGGAAATAATAAGCATGCTGCCACTATTCATTGCTTTATGCAGATTTCTAAATACTCCTTCGTCATCTTCAATATGTTCCATCACATCAACCGAAACAACAAGGTCGTATTTATTTTCCTCGTCAAGCTTGGTGAGATCGGCGAATTGAAATTTAACTTTATCCTGACGGTTAATCTGGGTAAAAAACTGATTACAGTCTTCTATTTGTTCTGTTTTTACATCAACACCGGTGATATTCCAGCTTTTATTCAGCGAGGATAAAAAATATACATACTGACCAAAACCAGAACCTGCATCCAATACGTTTAAGTCATTTCCAACTTTGCGCGACCATTTTCTAATTTCTTTGCGTATATGCCACGAACGAAGCAGCAGGAGATCAAGCAGCTTGTAAAAAATAATGCGCATAAAAGGAGAACGGTTAAATACCTTTCCTAAGCTTTTTTTTATTGGATCGTATTGCATGTTTACTCTTTTAAAAGACGGTCTATGTTATCAATATAGTCTAATGAATCATCTACATAAAACTGAAGTTCAGGAACAATTCGTAATTGTTTTCCTATTCTTAGCCCTAAGTTGCGACGCATTAAAGAGTTATGTGTATTTATCTCAGCAAAAATAGTATCTTTTTTCCCAGATGGGAATATACTGATATATACTTTCGCATTGGCCAGGTCAGGAGAGATTCTAACTTTCGATACTGATACCATAGCTCCTAAGGTAAGTGGCTTTGCTTCCTTAAGAAACATTTCACTTATCTCTTTCTCCAACAATCTCGATACTTTTTTTTGTCTGGTTGATTCCATATTATCTTCCATTTTTATAACCTACGAAAATAAACTTTTTAGTTGTAATAACAATATTATTATGGAACAGGATCGTGACCGTGACCGCCCCAGGGATTGCATTTTAAAATGCGTTTTATGGCCAGATATGTTCCTTTTAAAGGGCCATGTTTTTTTAATGCCTGTATGGCATATTTTGAACAGGTGGGAGTATACCGGCACGACGCTCCAAGCATTGGAGAGATGGCATATTGGTATATTTTAATGGGTATAATTAAAATAAATACCAATGCTTTTTTGATATACAGCGCTATTGTGTTAAACACCTGATTCGTTTTTGTTAATCGTTGACAAAGCCCCTTCGAGTTTAATCAGTGCCTTTTTAATGCCTTTTTCGATGGCTGTAAAGGGTAATTGCTCGGATGGTAGATAAACCATTGCAAATGCAATTTGTTGATGCTCTTCCTTTAAAAAATTCGTAAATGCATGTCGATGAAGACGATAGGCTTCCTTGCATCTTCTTTTTATCAGGTTGCGGTGTACCGCTCTTTTAAATCTTTTTTTTGAGACGCTGAACATCACCTGCGACTGTATGTTATCGGGTAATTCTGTTTGCATATATACTAGCCTAAAAGGATAACACACAAAAGAACTGCCTGTTGTAAATAAAGCTTCGATAACGTTATGGCTGCATAACCTTTCGGTTTTTTTGAATGAGTAGTTGGTGGAGGCCATATCAATCAGAGGTATGATAGCTATTGATTTAGAACAAAATTGAGATAAAAAAAGGGCATTATAAAATGCCCTTTTACATGGTTTATCTAGCCGGACTATTTTTGGGCTTTATTATGTTTTTTTATAAATTGCTCAAGCGCCATAGTCATTGATGGTGCTTGAGGCATAGGTGCCTGAATGTCAAGCCTATAGCCTGCTTCTTTTACTGCTTTAGCAGTAGCAGGTCCAAAAGAGGCTATCTTGGTGTCTTTTTGATCCCAACCCGGGAAGTTTTGCAATAAACTGGCAATTCCTGAGGGACTGAAAAAAACCAGAATATCATAATCGATATCTTTTAAATCACTTAAATCGCTGCTTACCGTGCGGTATAAGATAGCTTTTGAATAGTTGATTTTGTTTTTAGCCAGTAAGTCAGGAATTTCCTGCTTATGGATATCGGATAGAGGTACCAGATACTTTTCATCCTTGTGTTTCTTAATCACTTCAATTAAGTCAGGAAATTTGCCTGTGGAATGAAAAATCTTTCTCTTACGGTAAACGATATATTTTTGTAAATAATAGGCTGTCGCTTCTGATATACAAAAATACTTCATTGTGTCAGGTACGGTAATGCGCATCTCTTCAGCAACCCTAAAGTAGTTGTCAATAGCTGTTCTGCTGGTAAATATAACCGCCGTGTGGTCTAATATATTTACTTTCTGGGCTCTAAACTCTTTGGTTGGTACGCTCTCTACTTGAATAAAAGGTCTAAAATCAATTTTTACATTGTTTTTATCTGCCAATTCAAAATAAGGAGACTTCTCTGTTTGTGGTTTTGGCTGGGAAAC
>JBFHEL010000233.1:0-6689 GCA_041584155.1 Saccharicrinis sp. | reverse complement strand
TTAATTCAGCTATAAGCACAGCCAAAAAAATTGTAATCATCCCTCATTTAAACCCCGATGGGGATGCGATGGGATCATCCTTGGGGCTTTATCACGTATTAAACAATATTAATAAAAAGGTTCGAATAGTATGTCCCTCGGCTTATCCTAATTTTTTAAGCTGGATGCCGGGTATTGAAAATACTATTGATTATGAAAAAGAAAAGGAACGGGCCGAAGAATATATTCATGAAGCGGATACGCTAATCTTTGTGGATTTTAATAGTCTCAAGAGGCTGGATGCCATGAAAGAGCTCATCGATGAGTCATCCGCCTTTAAAATCATGATCGACCATCATCCTTTTCCCGAAACAATTGCTGATGTTATGATCTCAGTACCAGCTTCATCTTCAACATGTGAACTGGCTTACCAAGTCATCACGAAAATAAATTTGCATCCTTATGTGAATAAAGAAGCTGCATCATGTTTTTATACAGGTATAATGACCGATACAGGATCTTTAAGCTACAATTCTTCTCAACCCGATACCTATCTGGTAGTTGCCGCGTTATTGAGAAAAGAGATTGATAAGGATAAAATACATCAACTGCTTTTTCACAGTAATTCTTTTAGCAGAATGAAATTATTGGGGCATGTTTTGGGCGAAAAAATGTTTCTCATGCATGAGCAAGGCGCCGCTTATATGTGGTTGGATAAAGGGGAGCTGGAGAAACATCATTTCCAGCCCGGCGATACAGAAGGCTTTGTTAATTATCCATTGGGTATCGAAGGGATCAATATATCTGCTTTCTTTATGGAAAAAGATGATAAGGTAAAGTGTTCTTTTCGCTCAAGGGGCAATTTTCCTGTGAATCAATTCTCTGAATTAAACTTTAATGGAGGAGGTCATAGAAATGCTGCAGGTGGTGAATCGTATTTGAGTATGCAGGAAACACTTGAAAAGTTTAAAACAAAATTATGCGAATTTTACCAAAACTATAACAAACATGAAGAATAATACACGCATATTTCTTCCTTTGATGCTTATTGCCGGCCTATTGCTTAATTGCAAAATGCAGAGTAAGGAGCAGCACAATAAAAGGAGAGTGACAGCTGAAGAACTGATATCTGTGAATAGATATATGGTTGGTAAGGATGCTGAAGCTATTAAAGAATATATAAAAAAGAATCAATTGAATATGACAGAAACCAATACGGGGTTGTGGTATCATATTGATAAGGAGGGTTTGGGAAGACAGGCTGTTATGGGAGATAGGGCAGAAATAGCTTACAGTATTTCATTGTTAGATGGAACCTTGTGCTATTCTTCTGATTCACTGGGTAATAAATCGTTTAAAGTAGGGCAGGGTGGAGTAGAGTCCGGACTGGAAGAAGGTATCTTATTATTAAAAGAAGGCACCAAAGCAACCTTTATCATGCCTCCACACAGAGCCTATGGATTAGTAGGGGACGATGACAAAATTCCAGGGCGTTCAACTTTAGTGTATAAGGTGGAAGTGATTAGCCTGAAAAATTAAAAATAAAAGTTTATGAAGCCATTTGCCGACCTGCATTGTCATCCAACTATGCACCAATATGCCTATGAGAAAACCGGGCGAAAAAGAAAAAATAACCTGTGGTACGATAATCCTCCTAAAGAGCGACAAAGAAAAAGTGCTTATCCTGAATACTATCAAAGTAGTATGCCGGCACTGGCCAGAGGCAATGTGAAACTGATCGTGGCTGCTCTCTACCCATTGGAACAGAGTTGGGTAAGTCCTGAATTGATCGGGTCTGGTGTGTTTACTGATATTGTTGCCAGTAAAATAGTGAGCCATTTGCCCATTAAATATATTAATGAAGTACAAAGTTCTTCCTTTAATTATTTTCAAGCACTAAAGAATGAGTACGCCTTTTTAAAAGAGGACAGCCAGAAGCCCTTTATGTTTGAAGGTGAAAACTGGAGCTATGTAGTAGCACGCAATGGGAAAGAAGTTAAGGAGTTTTTAAATAAAGAAAATACCATTGTTATTGTGCCCTCGGTAGAAGGGGCACATTCCTTGTTCTCGGGTAATGCCATTGAGCTCATCGACAACCAAAATACAGCAGATGATATGTTGCGCAATATTGCGGAGATAAAAAAATGGGAGCATCCTCCCTTGTATATCACATTGGCGCATCATTTTTATAATGGCTTATCAGGACATGCAAGAAGTATTCCCGATGGGGTGGCATCCTTATTGTTAGATCAGCAAGTTGGACTCAATGAGCCGGTTAATACCAGCGGAGAAAAGGTAGTTGATTGTTTATTAGGCATTAATGAGTATGAAAATAACGGCCCCAGAATTTTAATAGATACCAAGCACATGAGTGTAGCTGCCCGTATCTGGTATTATAAAAAGATAACTAAATACAACCACAGCCGACCTCAAAAAGAACGAGTACCTATTATTGCCAGTCATATGGGCTATGGTTCGCATCCTACTATGTTGGCATCAATCACCACACCCGACACTTATTCTGAAAAATATGAAGAATCCACTTTGTTTAATCCCTGGAGTATTAATCTTTCGGATGAAGAAATTGGTATTATTGCCCATTCAAACGGACTTATTGGCTTAAATCTTGATCAGCGCATTTTATCAGGCAATAAAGTTATTAAACAGGCTGAAGGTTTTTCTAATTCGGATATTAAGCACAATAGAAAAAATGTAGTTGAATTCTGGGGAAATCAAGTTGCCATAAACCTTCTGAGTATTATAAAAGCAATTGTGAATGATACTACCTTAGCAGAAAGCATTAAAAAAAGAGCCTGGGATTTTGTGTCGCTTGGAACCGATTTTGATGGCATGATTAACCCTATAGATTCTTGTATTATTTCAGATGAGTTTAATAATCTTAGAGAAATATTGGAGGAAAAACTGCCCATGATTGCAGATTTTGAGTCTTTAAATCAAGGCCTGAGCATTCAGGATATACTAGATAAAGTGATGTATAAAAATGTATATCGCTTTGTAATCAATCACTATAACTAATTATCTACTTTTAAATTATTTATTGTTAGAAGATGATATAGTAAATATATTTGCTTGTATACAGCTAAAAACAAAGCCCCGACTAAATTTCTTAGTCGGGGCTTTTTAATGATATCTGTAGGGTGAAATTAATCCTGAACTAAATCAAATATCTTAGCATCAGCTGCTACGGTATCACCAACATTAGCAAATATTTCGTTTACAGTACCAGAGAAGTCACTTGTAATGCTATTTTCCATTTTCATGGCTTCTAACACAACCACCACTTGGTTTTTAGCAACTTTGTCTCCTGACTTAACCTGAATATCTAAAATTTTACCAGGCATAGGAACAGTAATTGCTTTAGTAGGTCCGGTTACCTTAGGAGCAGATGTACTGGCAGCAGCAGTCGCAGTGGCAGCAGGAGCTTCAGTAGCTACTGGTGTGTCAACGATGTCCATAATAGGAGAGTCTGCAGCTAAAGTATCACCTTCTGCAGCCATTAAAGTATTTACATAACCTGCAAAATCAGCAGTAATACTATTTTCCATTTTCATGGCTTCCAAAATAGCAACAGCCTGACCTTTTGCTACCTTATCACCAGGTTTTACAAGATATTGTAAAATTCTTCCTGGCATAGGAACGGTCACTTTTTTACCAACTACTTTTGATGCAGCAGCCTTAGGTGCCTCGGTAACTACTTTTGCAGCTTGAGGTTCACTTGCTTTTTTAGCTTCCCATGCCGCTTTTTTAACACCGGTTAAATAACCTTTGGCAACCATTGGGAAAAGCTCAATCAACAATACCTCTTCTTCGTTTTCAGCTAATTTAACACCACCAAAGTCCTCTAATACTGGATTAGGTTGCATTTTGTAAGTAGATGTATCAAAAGGACGCTCATCTCTGTGTCCGCAAATTTTTTCCCTAAACTCTGGTTTAACAGGAATTGGTGTTTCACCATATTCTCCTTTAACCAGGCTAATAAACTGATTGGATACATTGGTATACATGGCATGACCTTTTTTTAGGTCCATAGCACAGTTAACAGCCTGAGCACCTACGATCTGGCTTGTTGGAGTTACCAATGGAGGCAATCCGGCATCCATACGTACAGTAGGAATTAACTTCATAGCGTCCTCTAAAATATCTTCTGATTTTAGAGCTTTTAACTGAGCAACCATGTTAGTATACATACCCCCAGGAATCTCAGCATCTTTAACTAAAATATTTGGTTTTGGAAAATTGAAATAATCCTCAATAGCATGACATGCATCTAATAATGCATCTTCATTACCTGATTTAGCAGCTGCGATAGCTTTATCGAATTGCGCATCGATATTAGCAGGAAGTTCATCAGTAAGAGGATTAAACGGATTAGGGAATTGTTTAACTCCATCAACATCAGCTAATTCTTTTCTGATGTTTAATAACTCAGCATTGATTTTTGCCACAGCTTTCATGTTAACATCTATCTCAATTCCTAATTTCTTAGTGAATAAGTAGATTAACTCGATAGCTGGTGCAGCAGGTCCTCCTGCAAAGTTCCAGATGTTTGTATCAACAACATCAACACCTGCCATAATTGCAGATAAAACAGCTGCTAATCCATAACCTGGAGTACAGTGTGTATGGAAATCAACAGGAATCTTAACGTTTTTCTTAAAGTCTTTTACTAATTTAGATACACGAGTAGGAGGTATAAGTCCACTCATATCTTTAATCGTAATCATATCAGCTCCTAATTCTTCAAGAGCTTTGGCTTTATTAATAAAGTATTCGTCTGTAAATACAGGTTCTTGTCCTTTTTCTTTTTTGCCAAATAATCCAGCTAATCCTTTTTTCTTCGGTGGTTCAGGATAAACAGGGTCAATTGTGTAACAAACAGCGCAATCGGCAATACCACCATGTTCTTTTACATATTTAATGGTAGATTTAACGTTATTGATGTCGTTTAAGGCATCAAAAATACGCATAATACCTAATCCTGAGCTGATTGCATTCTTACAGAATCCGTCAATAATCTCGTTGGTATAAGGCGTGTAACCAAAAAGATTACGACCTCTTGATAAGGCTGTAAGCTTACTTACATCTCCAACTGCTTTCTTTATGGTCTGAAGACGAGTCCATGGATTTTCATTTAAATAACGCATTACCGAATCAGGTACAGCTCCTCCCCATACTTCCATTGCATAGAAGTTAGCATCCTTATAATATGGTAGTACGCGGTCAATTTGTTCTTGTCGCATTCTGGTTGCGAATAAAGACTGTTGACCGTCTCTTAGTGTTAGGTCTCTAATTAATAGTTTCTTTGACATGTTCTTGGTTTGCTACGGTTATTACTTTAATTATTTACATGCAAAAATACGTAAACACTTTATATAAACAACAGAGTTAGGCAAAGGTTTATACATATTATATAACATGGGTTTTTTTATAAAGAAATTTTTCCGTAATATTACCATCCCATTGTATTTACTTGCTTTAAAGCTTATAAAAAGGTGATTTTAATCAATATTTTGCCTTATTTTTTAAAATAATAAGCCATATTTTTACATTTTATTGCTCTTTTCTATTGCCTATCTTGTTCGATTAACATTTATTAAAGAAATTTTGCTTTAATTACAGTTGGATCGGCAAACTGATTTACAGAAGAATTTCTCTATATAGACCTTTATTATCCATCATATTTTAATGTACCATCATTTTTACTGCAAAAATTCAGATGACTTTTTATCTTGGCTCAAATATAAATTATAGGCTTTGAGCCTTTAATTAGATGCCATGTTGTCGTGCAATAAACAACCAAAACGACATTATGACATGCGAATGCAGTATCTTCATAGTCCAGCATCTAAATCTTTATCTTCAGCTAATTATGGTATATATATTTTAACAAAGCATATTTTTAAATAATGTCATATGATAAATTTCTTTTTTTGGTATGTAATTTGAAAAAAAACAGATGTGAACAAAGTAAACTAATAAAATATATGATGAAATAATAAGTATGTTTAACTAATTACAGGAGGATAAAGCAATGAAAACTTTAAGCTTGTACAGCAACTTATTTGACAGGCATACTCTCTTTGCCGATTTATGTCAATTTAACCCTGTGATGAACTACTATTCTTCAGTGGAATTAGTAAATGAAACACCATATTTCTATCAAATTGATTATGCTATTCCGGGACTTAAAAAGAAAGATTTAAAGATAAAAACTACTCATAATCAATTGATTTTGGAAGGATGTAGCCGGAAATCAAAAGTCAAATTATTCAAAAAAAACAGTAAGGTTTCCGAATATTCATTGTACAAAACATTTTCTTTGGGTAAAGATATGGAGATTGATCAAATAAACGCGAAATTTAAAAACGGCATTCTGTCTATAACCATTCCTAAGAAGCAGCAATATATTCATTATCGTGAAATTCCGGTAAATGGCAGCCATACTAAGGCAGAAGAGGGGAAGGCTCTTGAAGATAAACCGTATCGATCATTAATCAAAAAGGTAATGAATAAATTACGATCCGGATTTGCTAAAGATGTCTAACTGATTATAGTTTACTTCTGCATATGACTAAAATTTTAAAATTACAAGTAGCATAACTTAATCATATTAAGGTATGATTATATTATATATACCTGCCTTGGGCAGTTTGGTAGTCACACATAGGTGGCTACCTAATTATTATATA
>JBFHEL010000232.1:0-6689 GCA_041584155.1 Saccharicrinis sp. | reverse complement strand
GACAGCCAGTGTATGATAAAAATTATCCTTATGTCGTTTGCCATTTCGCTCCTCCACACCTTTCATAGCCTGCAATTCTGGCAGTATAATTTTTAACAAGCCTGCCAGTTCCAGCAATTTAAAGCCCATAGATGGTCTTTCGACCATCATCATTTTATTTAGTTCATCTACAATTCTTTCTCTTGAAACAATATTGATACGATCGCGGTTATTTTTAATCCCTTCAAATGTTTTATCATCAATCCTGAAATTAAAGCGCGTTGCAAAGCGAATAGCCCGCATCATCCGCAATGGATCATCAGAAAAGGTGAGCCCTGGTTCCAGAGGTGTTCGAATAATACCATTTTTCAAATCCTCTTCCCCATTAAAGGGATCAACCAACTGACCGATAGTATCTTTATTTAAACTAATAGCCAAGGCATTAATGGTAAAATCTCTCCTATTCTGATCATCTTCAATAGTACCATCTTCAACAATAGGTTTTCGCGAGTCATGCTGATATGATTCCTTACGTGCTCCTACAAACTCTACTTCCTCATCGCGAAACTTAAACATGGCAGTTCCATAATTCTTAAACACCGAAACCTTTAATTTCCCCAACTTCGCAGCCACCTTTTCAGCCATTTCAATACCACTTCCCCGGACAACAATATCAATATCTTTAGATGGTTTACCCAACAATAAATCACGAACAAAACCCCCAATTACATAAGTTTCAATCCCTTCCGAATCTGCAACATCTCTTATTGCCTTGAAAACGGTACCATTTAGACTTTCCAGCATCTTTGTTTCTGCCATATTTTTAATTTAGGACGACAAAATTACAATATATTTACGTGATTATAACACAAAGGAATCAATAGAGTTTAAGACCGCAAACTTTGAATTGAACTTTTCGGCCTATTAACTCTTTTAATATATAGATTTTATCCACTTAAAATTTTGGCATATAATTTGATATGGATATATTGACATTTTTACATATATTTGTATGTGCATTATTAAAAAGAAAATAACTTAAAAATTTATAATCATGTTAGAACATTTAACCAAAGAAACATTTAAAACAAAAGTATTTGATTTTGAAGCAAACAAAGACTGGAAATTCGAAGGAAATAAGCCTTGCTTAATTGATTTTTATGCCGACTGGTGTGGTCCATGTAAAGCCATTGCCCCTATTCTTGAGGAACTGGCAAAGGACTATGATGGCAAAATAGATATTTACAAGGTAGATACCGAAGCCGAAGGAGATTTATCAGGTATGTTTGGTATCCAAAGCATCCCATCATTATTGTTTATTCCCAGTGAAGGTCAGCCACAAATGGCACAAGGAGCTTTACCTAAGGAATCGCTCGAGAAAGCCTTTAAAGATGTTCTCAAAGTAAGTTTAGATTAATCAGCTAACTATAATTTACCCTCTCCTGATTACTGTCAGGAAAGGGATTCTTTATGTAATGACAAAATTTGAAAAGCATGAAAAGTTCAATCATATTTGGATTATTGTTCACCTTTCTTTTTAGCCATGCAGCATGCGCTGGAGAACCCGGTAATAAAGAAAAAGGAGATGGACAAAGTGAGAGTGGAGTTATTTACCTGAACAAAGAAACTTTTAAACAACAGGTATTTAATTTTGAAACCAACAAAGAATGGAATTACGAAGGGAAAGTTCCTGCCATTCTTGATTTTTATGCCGATTGGTGTGGTCCATGCAAAATGCTTGCTCCTGTTTTAAACAATATCCAAAAAGAATATAACGGTAAAGTTCAGGTATTTAAAGTAGACACTGACGCTGAGAAAGAATTGGCGGCTATGTTTGGCATCACAAATTTACCCACCATCGTATTTATTCCCGTTGATGGAGAGCCTCAGGCTGTAATGGGATTTATGCCGAAAGAAGATTTAGAAAAAACGATCACGGAAGTCTTAAAAGTCAACAAATAAAGACAGGCATATATAAAGCGCAGTAAGCAATTTTCAGTTGAAAGTTAAGTATAGGTATAAGGCTCTTAACTATCCTATGCAAAGGTATATTTGTTATGGATCATTTAAAGAACCCGAAAATGAATTCACATATATACTTAAATACAAGAGCGAACTACTAAAGAGCAACAAGCATAAATTATAATAACTGAATATTGCTTACTGATTACTCCATCACTCTTCTATCTCCTTTAAAATATTTTCCACCTCTGTCTCTGTTTTATGGAGTTTTTCTTTACAGAGTTTTAACAGGACAGACACCCGCTTAACCTTTTCAGCTAGATCATCCACATCCAGTTCATTATTTTCTATTTGAGCTAATATTTCTTCTATCTCGGTGATAGCTTCAACATACCCTGTTTTCTTCTTAGTCATTATTTTAGTTTTTAGAGAATGAACTCGTTAGGGGAATCGTAAACTTAAAGACACTTCCCTTCTCTAATTTACTCTCGGCCCATAAAGTTCCTTTATTAATTTCAACAAACTCTTTACACAGAACCAGCCCTAAGCCAGTTCCTTTTTCATTGAATGTACCTTTAGTAGACACATTGGAATCCACATTAAATATCTTTTGCAGATTTTCTTTGGTAATACCTACTCCGCTATCGGAAACAGAAATTTCAATAAATTGTTTATTTACACTGGCACTTACCTTAATCACACTACCCACCTTAGAAAATTTAATTGCATTACTCACCAGGTTACGCAGAACGGCACTATACAGATTTTTATCGGCCCAGGCCAACAAACGCTTATCCACATCAACAGATATCACAATATCCTTTTCTTCGGCATTGATTTTTAAAATAGAAACAATATTACTCGTAACAATACCAACATCCATCCTTTCCGGCCTATATTCCGTTGTACCCAACTGTGTTCTTGACCATTGCAACAAGGTATCAACTAATGAATATAATTTACGTGTTGAATTATATATAATTTTACTTTGCTCCATCATATCATTATAACTCCTGCTCTCTGCATGTAAAGAGAGCATCTCTGAGAAACCCAGCAAGGAGTTAAACGGGCTTTTCAGATCATGAGCAATAATAGAGAAAAATTTATCCTTTGTTGCATTCAATTTTTCAAGCTCAATATTTTTCGCCTTCAAGGCTTTCTCAGCCCTATTTTTCGCTCTAAACAACAAAAAGAGCACCAACACAAAAACAAAAAGCAGGATAGTAGATACCAATAATACATAACCTTTACTTCGTTCTTTTGACCAATATTGAGTCAATGACAAATTTTCCTGTTCCAACTCTTCAATCACCCTATTGCGCTCCTGGTTATCTTCATTACCTTTAATAGTACGTAGCACAGCCAAGGTATTCTTATTTAAAATAGAGTCATTGATTTCGGTGCTCTTCTTCTTATAAAACAAGGACGATCTATAGTCGCCTAAATGCTCATATAAATCAGAAAACACCCCATAACAATCAGCCTTCATTTGTTTTTCATCAAGCGTTGATGCAATAACCAATGCCTTTTGTGCATACGATTTGGCCTGTTGAAGATCCTCTTTTGCAACAAACAGTTTCGACATAGCAAGCAGCATTTTTCCTTCCTGGGAAACATCCAGCCTATTACTCAGTAAATCCTTAGCCTGATGAAGCACCAAGGAGGCTTTATCGTAATCTTTGATTTGAAAATAATATCTCCCTAAACCAATTTGGGCATTTATTAAACCAGTTGTATCATGCCTCAATTGCTTAAATGTAAGATAATCGTTTAAATACCTTAATGCGTTACTGGTATTATCCTGAGCCAGATGCACCTCAGCTATATCCAGGCAGGCATCCTCAATCTCTTTTTGAAAACCCGCTTCCTCACAAAGCTCAATACCCCTGTTATACATCAATAGAGCCTGTTCATAGTCCATTAAACAATACAACACCTTCCCCGACAGCATAAGAGCCTCACAAATTCCATTTTTTGATTCCTCCTTTTTATAAATTCCCTGTGCCTGATTGATTAAGGATAATGCATGATCATAATCTCCTTTACGCAGGAAGGAACGACCTTTATTCAATAAAATATCGGCCATTAAAACTGACTGGTTATTTTCCTGGGCAATCTGTAGAGCCCGATTATAATAAGAAATCGCCGGATTGTACTCTTTTTTTACATATTCAAGCTCACCTTTAGCATTCCACACCTCAGATAAAAACTGTTTTTTATTTTTATCTGAAAAAAAAACTAATGCTTCCTCATAATCACTACTTGCCTCGGAATACCTACCCAACATCGCATTAATTTTTCCCATAACAAAATATAGCTGACCAGGCATCAGCGAAGATTTCCATATAGTATTAACATGCAGCAAGGCGTTGCTTAGGTATATTTGACTCTCCGTTAAATTATCTTGTAGAAAAAGCTCCAGTCCAATGTATGCCTGAGCATAAAAAAGCTCCTCACTATCTGCCGTTGTGTATAGAGAAGACAGGTAACCTTGACTGGCAGACAGGAAATCAGGTTGTTTTTTTAACTCTAATACCTTTTGGTAAATACTACCCGACTCCTCAAGAAGATTAGGGTGGCTGAGCTGCTGATAATTATTTCCCCTTAAGCTAAAGGGCAACAAAATAAATGCAACAAATAATAGTAAACTGGATATTTGCATGTAACAATGAATGAAATCTAAGCTATGTCATAAAGATAAAAAAACTATCGATTCATCATATTATTTTGAATTATATGATAATTAAAATTACATGAACAATCTTTTTACAAAGACCATTAGCCTCCTATATTGTGCAATCATTATTAAATCGTGATTTATATATATTGCATTGACAACAATACAAACATTTATAACACTACATTGGGATTTTAACAGAGCACTTATCTTCAATCAGGAAATTAAAAACGAATCGACCAGAGCATGTAATTCGGCATAAACATTCTTCAGTCTTTGCTCACCTGATATTTGTACATGGGCAAATAATAAGGTATATAAACCATTTAAGGCCTCTACTAAATAAGGAGCCAGCCTAGTGGCAGAATCCGAATCCGACATTTTACCAGAGTCCCTGGCTCCGCTTTTAAAGGCTGCATTAGCCTCGTCAATAACAGTGATCCAACGTGTAACTCCGGAATGAAGGAGGGACAAATTTTCTATTTGATTTACCTCTTTCAATAGCTTATCTATGGCTATAGACTCCTCATTGAAGCCCATTTTAACAAGCGTTGGTCCATATTTTTTTGTGATTAAGACCAGTTGCTGCAAGGCAATTTTTGCTTTATCATCCTCATAGGGATAAAACCTCTCATATTTTACGGTTTGAAAAAAGGCTGACAAAGGATAATCCCGGTTCTGATCCAATGATTTCCTACTTATTCCGGTACTTTTGTCATTAAGCATTCCTTGTTTAAAGGTTTGATAGGAATTTACTACTTTGTCAACGCCGGTTTGAATTTCTTCAATAGGACTACAAATAGTGATGGTTTGTTCTGCCAAAGACTGCAACTCCTGCATTCTTAGCCTGGGTACAGCAATTAAGGTCATCAGATGAAGATTTAGTAAATAAAATAAACGCGAACACGCTTTCTAATTTACAATAATTTTTCTGTTGTTTTTTATTTTGGTAATACTATTGCGTAAAACTCCCCTTAATTTTTAACACTACATTAATCAGAAGGAATGAGCAAACAAAAAAAGGTCATCTACCGAAGTAGATGACCCGTATATTTAATTAAAGATAAGATTAATAACCAGGGTTCTGATCATCTGAATCCATCGCATTATTAGAATCAATTTCATCCTGTGGAATAGGGAACAACTCATGCTTCCCTGATACAAAACCTATATCTGACATTTCCTCGTCTGCCATACCCCAGCGAATCAAGTCCCAATATCTGCAACCTTCGAAACATAGCTCAAGTTCTCTTTCCAATACAATAGCATCAAAAAGATCATCTCCTGAAGCTGATTCATCAGCTAAACCAGCACGTGACCTAACCTGATTCAAAACACTCAAGGCATTTCCTTCTTGATTATCAAAATAGTATGCCTCAGCTGCCATCAATAATACATCAGCGTAACGCATCAGCCTCCAGTTAGTAGTGTAATTTAACTCCGAAGTAGCATCTGAATTTGTTTCAGCAGACCAGGTTGCATACTTCAATCTCAAATAACCTTCATAGTCATGTGTAACACCAGCTTCTATCCCATCTTTAATAGCACCACCTGTTGCTTCAAATTCTGCTTCTGACATCACAGTAGCAGCTTTTCTATCAACATCACCTGCGCTTGCAAAAGCATCGCCAATTTCAGCAGATGCACCATTAAATCCCCAGCCATTATTCAACTCCAATGAACAACCAGACAGGTCAAATATATCAGAGCGAGGTCCTTGAAGCTGAACTTCAATATTACATTCCTCAGAACTATCCCATGAATAAGTAGACCAGGTATAAGACTCACCAGAGGTATAGGAGATTTCAAATAAAGACTCATCTCCAAACTCCTCACTTGATTTCCAAACATCAGCTACATCAGCCACTAAAGCATACTCACCACTATTAATTACACTTTCGAATTGAGTGATAGCATTCTCATATTCCTCCTGATACAAATATACTTTACCCAGATAAGCCTGAGCTGTACCCTTAGACATACGACTCTTATCACCTGAAGCATATTCACTTTTCAATGGCAAATCTTCAATAGCATCCAAAAGGTCTGTTTCAATTTGAGCATACACTTC
>JBFHEL010000231.1:0-6735 GCA_041584155.1 Saccharicrinis sp. | reverse complement strand
TGTTATATGTATTTACTAAAGGGAATTTCGTTGTGTAAACCTGGAGATATTCTTAACCTCTCCTGTCTTTTTATTTTCCACAAAGTCGGCTAATGTTTTCCCCATTAATTTAAAATCTGTGGAAATAGTAGATATACCATTGGCAACTACTTCTTTTAAGGCCGATTCGTTGATAGAGATAATGCCTACATCCTTGCCTATTTCAAAACCCTTCTCCCAACAACGCTTAACCAAATTCACCAACATTCTGTCGTTGGGAAGAATATATACTTCTCCCTTTTTTATGGGTTTGGTTTTTATTTGATCATAAACTTCATTATTCAGGTGCTTATCCTTGCAAAAACGTTTAAATCCGGTTAAAAAACCAAGAGGCTCCTTTCCTCCCGGATAAGCTAAAATTAGTTTTTTATATTTGGCTATCAAGTGATAACCTGCATTAAGACCACTGTATATATCTTCATCAAAAGCCTGATAAACAACCGGGTAATCTTTTAGTTCATCCAATTTACGATCGATAATATAAACCTTATCCGAGGGTAAAAGATTGATAACACCTGATATTTCAGTTAGATTGGCTGGCATAATTACATAAGCCGAATACTTACCCACCCGCTCTTTTATTAGGGAACTAAACACATTTCTATCGAAGTGATGGAAATATATATCTACCTGAGTATCATCAGGAAGGCTTTCGATAAAAGCATTATAAAGTTCTTCCTTAAAAGAGTTTAACTCATCAAACAATAACAAAACTTTTTTCCCGATACCTATATTATCACTCTCCACAAAGTATCCTTTACCCGGCACAGCCCCTAAAATACCCCTGGCTTTCAACTCATTAAAAGCTAACATTACCGTATCACGTGAAAGATTATACTCCTTGGCTATTTCATTAATTGAAGGAACTTTATCTCCTTTTTTTATAACGCTATCGCTAATAGCATTAATAACAGATTGAATAATCTGCCTATATTTGGCCTGCGAATGCTCCGATGTAATTTTAATTATCTTTTTAACCATATCTTTTACCTACCAGTATCCACTGGTATGCAAAGTTAGTGAATTAAATTTATTTACCTTAATAGTTAAACAAATTTAAAGTAAACATCTTAATATCTGCAGCTTCTTCATTTTTTTATAATTTTGCTGACTCAAAATAACTAAGCATATGCAATATAAAATGTTGGTGTTGGATTTAGACGACACATTACTTACTGATGACCATAAGATTTCAGCAAGAAATAAAAAAAGATTAATTCAGGCACAACAACAAGGTGTTTATGTGGTATTAGCCTCCGGAAGACCAACTGAGGCCATGTTGCAATTTGCACAAGAGCTGGAACTTGACAAGTATGGCTCCTATATTATATCGTATAATGGTGCTATAATAACCGACATGAAAAACAACCTGGTTATTTTTGAACAAACACTCACCAAAGAAGAAATTCACGAGTTACATGACTATAGTAAAGATAACGGATTACATATATTAACCTACAAAGACAAGCAGATAGTAAGCGACACCGAATCTGAATACATAAACGTTGAAAAAGAATTAACAGGCCTGCCCATCAACAAAGTAAATTGCTTTAAGTCAACTATGAACCAGTCGGCCGTTAAATGCATTTTACTGGACGATCCGATACGCTTGAAGGATTTTGAACCCAAACTAAAACAAGCCAAGCAGCATTTAAGTGTCGCAATATCTAAGCCATTCTTTTTGGAGGTGATGCCTAAAGGTATTGACAAGGCTGCCAGCATTCAACGTTTAGCAAGTAAACTCAACATAAAACAACAGGAAATTATTGCTGTAGGAAATGCAGGTAACGACCTGACAATGGTGGAATATGCCGGCTTAGGCGTTTGGGTGGCTAATGTAACCCCCGAATTACGAGATAAAGCCAATACAGTGGTGGCTTCCAACAATGACGACGGCGTAGCGGAAGTTGTTGAGAAATATATTTTGAAATAATAGATTGAAACCAAACAACATAGTTTAATTTATTACCTGAGTGAGATACTACATTATCCCCTCGCATCACTTATAAATATTGAGTTTTAAACGATATTTGTGAACTTATAGTATTCATACAGTTCAAAACCACTGTTTATAAGTGATTTTACAGAACGTATGGAACATACAAAAAACAGTAACAAGAATCATTACTCTTTTAGGTACACAAAATAATTTTATTCACTAAGGCTTTATGAAAAGATCTATATCTTTTCCTTCGCTACCTATTAATACCGATTGGTTAACGACCCGAGCGTTATATATGCCTCTCAATAATGCTGTCATTAATCCATGGGAATAATACGAAGTGCTCACTTTATTATAAAAATGGTATAAGACATTATCTTAAATCTGTAAAAAAAACAGCTTTTGATTAATACATCTTTGAAGTTCTGAAAACAAAAGCCCCATCGGAATGTAATGGGTAAAAATTTTCTCCATTATACATCATTCTGCCCTTAACAAAAACAAAATCCGCACGACCTTTTAGTTTAATATTTTGATTGGTTTTAGTGGATGAGTTAGGCAATGAACAATACAAATTACGGTCAAAAGTAGGATTCCAAATAACCAAATCAGCATCAGCTCCAGGCGATAAAACACCTTTTTGAGGCCAAAGACCCATTAACTTAGATGGGCGTGCCGAAACAATATCAACCAACTCTAACATGGATATTTTTTTTTGAATCACTCCCACTGAATATAATAAACTCAAATAATTACGGATATAAAAATAAGCATCCGGCCGATTGAAAACCAGCTCTTCCGAAGAACCTTCTTCAAATGTTAAATTATAAAGAGGAGGATTAATCAGATAACGAAAATTTTTAACCAAATCCCAAAGCTGATTTCCAAATATAGGATGCAGACTATTAGCCGAAGCAATATCAGCCAATAATTCCTGTTCTTCATATTTCACCTGCCTAAAGGTACCCAGGCTAAACCACAGCCTTAAACTGGCATAAAAATCACCTCCTCTGTCTATTCCGTCCTGAATTAAATCAAGCTCTTCCTGAAACTTTACATTTAAAAACAACAAAGGACATTTAAACTGCAGTCCCATTTCAATCAGTTTGCTTAGGGTTTTAAAATGCCCTTGCAGCATAAACGGATCACTTAACGAAACATTATCAGGATTAGTATTATAATTTTCACTTAAATGCAGATCACATATCACTACCAGATGATGATTTGAAGCGTTTTGAAGAACCCCCTCAAATTCATCAGGTTCCATACGATCAAGCATCGAAATATGAATTAAAAAGGTAGATACTCCTTCGTGCAAATAACTATAATCAAATGCTTCCCCTGAATCTTTCTTGAGCTCAGAAAAGGTCAAATGGAAACTATAGTCGATTAAATTGATTTTTGATTTTTCCTTGGCCTTTAAAATATTATAGAGATAATTATTATGATAGCAGTCCTTCACTGCATCAATCATTGTTGTAGTTCCATTAAAAATCTGAGCCTGATTTAACTTTTTAAGTTCATTTGTATCTGTTTCATCCAT
This sequence comes from Saccharicrinis sp., assembly GCA_041584155.1. Lineage (GTDB taxonomy): Bacteria > Bacteroidota > Bacteroidia > Bacteroidales > Marinilabiliaceae > Saccharicrinis. The sequence continues at coordinate 3,211 of JBFHEL010000231.1, read as the reverse complement.
CAGATCCAAAAAGTGACGATTTATATCAATAGCACCGGGTAAAATATATTTACCTGTTGCATCAATAACAGGTGTTTCACTTGTTGGTCTTTCAATATCAATTCCCATTTGTAAAATCTTATTCCCCCCCACTAAAATATCTTCGGTAATAATAGTAGTACCTTTAACAACAAACCCATTTTTTACTAATAAGTAATTCATTATTCCGTGTTTTTTGGTATTGCTTTTTACTCCCAATGCACGATATCTTGCGTTTATATAAGATACATCATTCTCTGCACTTCTCAAAACATTTGTTAATTAACTTTCTGGTATTCATCTTTTATCTATTTTTGCCTCTTTAAAAAAAACAAATTCTGTATGTGGTGGCTTCTAGCACTTATTTCTGCAATATTTCTTGGGGTATATGATGTAGTCAAAAAGGTATCAGTAAATAACAATGCTGTATTACCGGTTTTACTTTTCAGCTCCTTAAGTGGAGCTGTAATTTTTGTTCCTCTGCTGCTGCTATCGCAACACAACATACTACCTGCCAGCCATTTATTTCACATCCCATCGATTAGCGGCAAGGAACATGCCTTGCTATTTCTTAAATCTGTTATTGTAGTCACTTCATGGATATTTTCTTTTTTTGCGCTTAAGCACTTGCCCCTCACTATTGTATCTCCCATCAGAGCTACAGGTCCCTTATGGACCCTAATTGGAGCTATCCTTATTTTTGGAGAACAATTAACCACCTATCAATGGATAGGGATAATTACAACACTAAGTTTTTTTTATATGTTTTCCATAGCAGGCAAAACCGAAGGTATTTCATTCAGGCATAATAAATGGATCTTATTTTTAATATTGGGTACCTTATTTGGAGCAGTAAGTGGGTTATACGATAAATTCTTATTGCGCCACATCAACCGCATGGCTGTACAGTGCTATTTTACCTTTTATCAGGTTGTTCTTTTTGTTCCTATTGTTTGGGCTATCTGGTGGCCTAAACGAAAAAAAAACTCTCCTTTTATCTGGCGATGGAGTATTCCGCTGATAGGGATATTTCTGATTATTGCCGATTTCTTTTATTTCTATGCCTTGCATATTCCCGAAAGCATGATTTCAATAATATCTGCGTTAAGACGAGGAAGTGTGGTGATAGCTTTTGCTTTTGGTGCCTATCTTTTTAAAGAGAAAAATATTAAAACAAAAAGTATCTATTTGGCAGGGATTTTAATTGGAATCGGATTATTGATTTTTGGAACAAAGTAACACTAAACACCTAAAATCATACCTGACTGACCATACCTTTGGTGCTTTTTCCTTAATAATTTACCACTTAATAATGTTACAAAAGAGCAATTATGGCAATATATTAAGCACTCTCTAATCAACAAATGAACTTTGTATAAATTATAAATTACAAATATTTTTAACTTGCAACAATAAAACAAAAGCTATTGAAAGCAAATAACCCAGCAATATAAAAGCATGAAAACAACTGATTTATCAAAGTATGACAATAGCTGGTATCAACCTGGATTTTTTTTAAAAAGAATAACCTGGTATTTTATCAATATTCTTTTTTTCATCAATCCCTTAAACCCATCATCGGCATTAAAAAAATTCTTTTTAAAGCAATTTGGTGCCAGAATTGGCAAAGGCGTTGTCATTAAGCCAGGAGTGAATATTAAATATCCCTGGAAATTAAAGATTGATGACTTCTCGTGGATTGGAGAAAAGGTTTGGATTGATAATCTGGATGAAGTGCAAATTGGCAAAAATTGTTGTCTTTCTCAAGGAGCCCTTTTACTTTGCGGCAATCACAACTATAAGAAACATACCTTTGATTTGATTATAGGTTCCATTACGCTCGAAGATGGTGTATGGATTGGTGCCCAATCTATTGTAGGTCCTGGAACAACCTGTCAATCTCATTGCGTACTTGAGGTTCTTTCAGTAGCCTCTGGAGTATTAGAAGCCTACCATATTTACAGAGGCAATCCTGCCCTTAAGATAAAAAAGCGGGAAATAAATTAACCATTCACTTTAAAAGATGGACTAGTCATTTTCCAAAAAGTTACAAATAAAAAAAAACATGAGCCTATTACGACTCATGTTTTTCTCATTTAAACCTAAACCTAATTCTATGAAAAATAACACATTATTTCAATTTAATTTCCTCCCAAATAATTTTTTGTCTCTAATCACTAAAAAATAATAGGGGGCTAAACCTTCTCTTACTTCAATTACTTTTGAATATGAATGGCTTGCTTTCTTATTTTTTTCACTGGAAATAATATTTCCATCTTTATCCAACAAAAGAACTTCCATTGATTTCTCATCATTAAAATCAAGAGATACAGTTACTTCTTTTAACTTCTTACTATATTCTTCTTTTACCTCAATATTCACTTGTGTGTTAACAGGGCTTAAAGCAGGTGAAACAATAAGCTTAGGAGGTATACCCGCCTTTACCAGCAGTTCTGCATCCTTTAAAGTAATTTCTTGAAAATGCATATTGTTATTATCACTACCCTTCCTTTTTATTTCTCTATCGCCTTTTTCAATTCTTATTTGTTTTCCCTCTTGCTCAACCGCCTGTTTATGATGATAGGCAATAATCTCCTTATCTCCTTTATCATTCAAACTCTTAACTACAGCAGGATTGGTATTGTCCTGGCTATTTTTATAGCCATTAATAATTACCTTTTTTGTTATAATTGTTTTACCATTTTCTACCGTAGAATCATTATACACCTGAACATCCAAATCTTTTATAGTATTATTCAGTAAAGAATCCAATTCTATTTCCTGATTAAATTGAAGATGAGATGATTGAATCATATGCTCTATTCTTTTATCATTGGTAGAGAGTTTTGAAAAATAATTAAATATGGAATCAACGTTCGCATCAGCATCTAAATCATCAAAGAAATTCCATTCTCCATTATCATTTAACGAATCCATCCTAAAAGCCATCACTTTAACTCTTTTAAAGAAATCTTCATCCAGCTCGTTAAAAATACTATCCAGCTGCGAGTGTAAAGTGGCCAGATTATCCACATCAAATTCGGTACTCCAAAAAGATAATGGAGAAACAGAGTCGCTGCTCATTTCATTATATTCCTTAACCATTACCTTTGCCTGTTTATTCTGTGCAAAAATTGATAACGGCATGATTGCTGCTACTAAAAATATAAGACTTAAACCCTTCATCTGTTTA
>JBFHEL010000230.1:0-6736 GCA_041584155.1 Saccharicrinis sp. | reverse complement strand
TGGGGTAAAAGCTCAATTGAAATTGGCTGATTTTGAAGTTCAGGTGAAGGAAATTTCAAACTTGGAGGATAAAAATGAGAAAGAATATCGTTTGGCAGAATTATCAAAAACCTTCTCGTTATTTATAAAAAAGTTTAGTAGCCAGGTAAGTGTTTCTGATACATCCTTTATTCAAAATACCAGATCGAGCGATTCAAAATATCAGGTGTTTTATTATAACACCTATAGCGATGGAGTAGTTTATCGCATAGATTGGTATATTGTTTTTGGAGATATAAATGGGCGTCAGGTGCTTCATTTTTATGATAAGAATTTTAATCCCAATGATAAAAGAGGCTTGGGAGAGTTTCGTTTACACCTGTCAAAGGTGGCTTATGAAGGTATTAACTTGTATCCTTTAACCTTCTCGTTTAAGTCCGATATGAAAATTTATCGCCAATATCGTGATATCGCTTCTATTTGTATGTTTGAGCAATTGGAACAAAGAGCAACTAAGGAAGAACGCCTGGCTTTAAATGACTCCATTATTGAGCGTATGAATATTCTTTGGAAAGGAAAAGAGTATTTTGAAGATCGTTTTGAGGGCTTGCGACGTGTTTCAACCCTTATTTCTGATGATAAAAAGGTAAAAGTATGTACCTGGAATGTGTCTTTACCTAACTCCATACAATTATTTTTTGGAGCAGTTGTTGCCCGCGATAAGGAGGGGGATGTGAGAGTGCACCCCTTAAATGATGAATCCAATAAAATGCGTTCCCCCGAAAAAGCCATGTTGTCTGCTAAAAAATGGTTTGGAGCTGTTTATTACGATATTGTTACTGTGAAGGATAAAAGTAAGGGTAATTATTATGTCTTACTGGGCTATAAACCTGTTGATGAAATGACAAAGAAAAAGCTTATTGAGCCAATGGTGTTAATGAATAATAGTACACCTATTTTTGGGCGTGCAGTTTTTCAACGTGAGAGGGGCGTGGATAAAAGAGTAGTTTTTGAATATGCAGCAAGTACCAATATGATGCTTAAGTATGACAGCCACCATAATCGCTTTGTTTTAGATCATCTTTCTCCTCCAAGTAGTTTGTATAATGGCAATTACCGTTTTTATGGTCCCGATTTTTCATACGATAGTTATGAGTTTGAAAAAGGTCGATGGGTGCTGCATAAAGATGTTGATTTGAGAAATCCGGATGAGAATTAGTTTGGTTACCTTTTTGACCTTGTGTGCTACAATATTTAGTTGTTTTGGTGTTCTGAGTATCTATGGCTTCAAGCAGAAGTTCGGAATTTTCAATTGTTCGTGACAACTAATTCAATAGGTAAACGATTGAGAGTGAAACTAATTCAATTGTTTTTAATACATCAGTTTTGAATTTAATTGCTTTCCTTCATAAATAAAACCTAATCACCTCTAAGGTACTTCTCTCTCTTCTGACAGAAACAGGATAAGAAACAAAAACAGGATTAAGATGTTAAACGCTTAAATAGGATAATATATGGATATATTTGCAGAAAAATTTGACGACATAAAAATATTACGATTTACAATACCCGGTTTCGAAAAGTTAAGCCTTCAGAAAAAACTATATGTGTATTATTTAAATCAGGCAACACTTGCCGGGAGGGATATCTTATGGGATCAGCATGGGAAATATAATCTGTATCTGCGGGATGTGCTAGAGGCCATTTATTTAACAGTGACAGAAAGGGATCCGGATGAATGGCAAAAATTTGAAGTGTATCTGAAAAAAGTTTGGTTTGCATCTGGTGTGCATCATCATTACAGTACGGATAAGTTTAAACCGGGGTTTTCCAGAGCATCATTTCAGGTTTGGATTAAACAGTTAAGGGCGGGTGAGCATAAGATTACCGCCAGGCATCTGGATCAGGCCAATATTGATTTGCTTGAAAAACTTATTTTTGACCCTGAATTTAATGCCAAGAGGGTAAATACAAATCCCGAGATGGATTTAATAGTCAGCTCGGCCAATAATTTTTATGAGGGTGTTTCGCAACAGGAAGTAGAAGAATACTACCAACGGCAAAAAGATCTATCGGATAATAAGAAAATATCCTTTGGTTTGAATAGCCGGTTAATTAAAGTTAACAATAAGCTTGCTGATGAGGTTTATAAATCAGGATCCTTGTATGGTGAAGCCATTGATCAGATAGTGAGCTATTTGAACTTGGCTGCAGCTTATGCTGAAAATGAAGTCCAGAAAGAGGTAATTGACTTATTGGTTCGTTTTTACCGTACGGGAGATTTAGCTACTTTTGATCAATTCAGCATAAAATGGGTGAATGCACTGGAGGGCGATGTGGATTTTATCAATGGCTTTATTGAAACCTATGGCGATCCCATGGGCATGAAAGCCACCTGGGAAGGTCTGGTGCAGATTAAAGATGAGGAAGGAACAAAGAAAGCAGGAGTGATAGCTGCTTATGCAAGCTGGTTTGAGCAGAATTCGCCGGTAGATAAAACCTTTAAAAAAGATCAGATAAAGGGGATTTCACTTAATGCAATCAGTGCGGTATGTTTAGGTGGAGATTGTTATCCTGCCAGTCCGCTGGGTATAAATTTGCCCAATGCAGAATGGATCAGGGAAGCCTATGGTTCTAAATCGGTAACCCTGACTAATATTTCCAATGCCCATCATCAGGCCTCGTTAAGTACCGGATTTATAGAGGAGTTTACTTTGTCAGAAGAGGAGGTTGCGCTTGAAAAAAAATATGGTGCTATCTCCGATAACTTGCACACCCATTTGCACGAGTGCGTTGGACATGGTTCAGGTAAGATGATGCCGGGGGTAACTTCTGAATCTCTTAAGTCCTTTGGTTCGGTTATTGAAGAGGCGCGGGCCGATCTATACGGATTGTATTATATGTATCATCCCAAGGCATTGGAACTGCAGTTAATTCCTCATATTGACGCTGCCAAAGCACATTATAATGGGTATATTCGTAATGGTTTGCTAACCCAGATAACACGTATTCGTTTAGGGGATAAGATAGAACAGGCTCATATGCGCAATCGTCAGCTGATTTGTAAGTGGGTGTTTGAAAAGGGAAAAGGGGAAGTGATTGCTCAGGTAAAGGAAAAAGGGAAAACCTATTTTGTAGTGAAGGATTATGAGCTGTTGCACCACTTGTTTGGAGAGTTATTAAAGGAGATCCAAAGGATAAAGTCAGAAGGAGATTATGAGGCAGCAAAAAATATAGTTGAACAGTATGGCGTGTCAATTGATGAAGAGTTGCATAGAGAGGTGTTAAAAAGATTTGAAAAATTACAGGTCCCACCGTTTACTGGTTTTTTAAATCCTAACTTTAATGTGCTTGAAAAAAATGATAAGTGTGTGGATGTGCAGGTGGATTACCATACCGGGTATGCCGAACAAATGATCAGGTATTCAAAGGAATATGGTTTTTTGAAAGCATTTAGAGAGTAGTTTGTGAACCGTAGTAATAGGTGTTTAATAATGTAATTGAGTGCTTATTGTTAAAAGATCTTATAATATATGCTTATTCGTTATATGAAACATTTAAGGGGCACCATATGCTAGAATTAAAAGGAAATATTATGAGATTGCGATGCAAAGAAATAAGCGATATTTCAGATAAATTAGTCTTTTTTATCATAAGGAGTTTTGGATATTTTAAAAAACTCGCTTTCTTTGCATAAATATTTTGATACAGAAATTATTAAAAGAAGTACATATGGAAATTTCAAGAAATAAATTTATAACACTTTCTTATGTGTTACGTTTGAAAGGATTTGAAGGGGAGATTGTTGAGGAAACTTCAGAAGATAGCCCATTAGAGTTTATTTTCGGCACCGGACGTATGCTTCAGATGTTTGAAGAAAAACTTGAAGGATTAAAAGCTGGCGAAGATTTTAAATTTGAGTTAAAAGCTGATGAGGCTTATGGTCAAATTAACGAAGAAGCAAAAGTAAATATCCCAAAAAATATTTTTGAGGTAGACGGTAAGATGGATGAGGAGTTGATAAAAGTAGGAAATATGGTTCCTATGCAAGATGCTCAGGGAAATCGTCTTAACGGAATTGTGTTAGATATTACTGATGAACATGTGAATATGGATTTTAACCACCCATTGGCTGGTGATGATCTTTTCTTTGCAGGTACTATCAAAGAAGTACGCGAAGCGACTGATGAAGAGATAATGGCTGTTGTAGGCGGTGGTTGTGGTTCTGGCTGTGGTTGTGGTTCTGGTGAAGAAACAGGATGTAGCAGTGGTGCTTGTGGATCTGATGGTTCTGGTTCAGGCGGTTGTGGATGTTCTTAATTCGTTTTTAGCAGTAAAGAGAGTGATAGCAGCTAAATATATGCTGTTGCTAAACACAGCTAAGAGTTTTTGATTGCTAAGGAAGAAAAGGTATTGAATAAAAGGACTATTCTTTTTGTTTAGTATCTGTTTTTTACTATAAAATATTTTAAAAGCCCGTTTTCTTACGAAAATGGGCTTTTTTATGAATACTACCTTCTAAGAAAGGGTATAATTCAATATCTTTTCTATTTTTGTGATATCAATCATGTAATTAACTTTAGAGATTAGGATTAAGGATAAACGCTGTTTAACGTTAAAAGCTTTTGTCTTTGTCTTTTTACTAATAATTTAAAAAAAATGGCAGGTAATTCTTTTGGACAATTTTTTAAACTTACTTCTTTCGGAGAATCTCATGGTAAGGCTGTGGGGGGCGTAATTGAAGGAGTTATGCCGGGTATTGATATAGATTTGGATTTTATTCAGCACGAACTTAATCGTCGTCGTCCTGGCCAAAGTGCCATTACCACACCTCGCGATGAAAAGGATAAGGTGGAGATTTTATCCGGTGTTTTGGATGGAAAGGCAACAGGAACTCCAATAGGTTTTTTAATATGGAATGCCGATCAGCGTTCAAAAGATTATGGTAATATAAAAGATGTATACCGTCCTTCACATGCCGATTATACCTATCAGCAAAAATATGGCATACGAGATCATAGGGGAGGTGGTCGTTCTTCGGCACGCGAAACTATTGCCAGAGTAGTGGCTGGTGCTATAGCTAAATTGATTTTAAAAGACTATGGCATAGAAATAAATGCCTATACTTCACAGGTTGGATCTATCAGGCTTGAGAAATCATATGCCGAAATGGATTTGTCCAAAGCCGAAGACAATATTGTTCGTTGCCCTGATGCTGAAGTAGCTGAAAAAATGATCGAATATATTGATCAGGTGCGCCAGGATAAGGACTCTGTAGGCGGAGTAATTACCTGCGTGGTGAAAAATGCTCCTGTGGGACTTGGAGAGCCTGTTTTTGACAAGTTTCATGCGCAAATGGGTAAAGCCATGTTGGGAATTAATGCGGTTAAGGGTTTTGAATATGGCATGGGATTCAAGGCTTCGGCAATGAAAGGTTCTGAACATAATGATGAGTTTTATATGAATGAGGATAAAGTTCGGACCAAAACCAATCGTTCAGGAGGTGTACAAGGCGGTATTACTAATGGTGAAGATATCTATATGAATGTGGCTTTTAAACCTATTGCCACTATTCTTAAAGAACAAAATACCGTAAATAAACAGGGCCAAGAGATTGTCTCTACCGTGAAAGGTCGTCATGACCCATGCGTACTACCCCGTGCAGTACCTATCGTTGAAGCAATGGCTGCAATGGTTATGGTTGATATGATTTATTTAAATAAGATGTATCGATAGTTAACTGTTAGGTGTTGCCAATTTAGCTGTTCATTTAGCTGAAATAAATGTAAACGCTAGTGATAGTGGTAATGCGATTAATACGCAAAAATAGTAGTTAGATAAGGATTTTAAGTATTTGAAGGATTGGTGTTTAGCTTGTCTGTTTTTTAATGCTTACATCTTTGCTTTTTATATTTATTATAATGAAGAATATCCCACTTTATATACAGATTATTATTGGAATTATTTTAGGTGCTACCTGGGCTGTTCTATCGGGTTGGCTTGGTTGGCAGGATTTTACCAGAGACTGGATTGATCCTTTTGGTAAGATTTTTATTAATCTTCTAAAGCTTATTGCCATTCCTTTAATTCTGTTTTCTATTATTAGTGGGATTGTAAGTTTGGGAAATCCTAAAGATCTGGGGAAACTAGGAGTCCGAACGCTGGTAATTTATTTGATTACTACAGTTTTGGCTGTTTCGTTAGGACTTGTGTTGGTGAATACCATAGCGCCGGGAAAATTTTTATCCAAGGATGTACGTAATGAGAACCGTATTTCTTATGAGTTATGGGCAAAACAAAATGGTCAGATAATTAAGGATGATATCCGTTTATCTGAAAGACCGGAGAATGCGTTGATAGTTGAGAGTAAGAAGATGCAGATGGTCGATGTGCCAGCAAACAACAAACAAACTGAGGATAACTCAGATTTGAGAAGGGGACCGCTTCAGTCTTTGATAGAGTTGGTTCCAACCAATATTTTTAATGCATTGAGTGGAAATGGTACCATGTTACAAATTATTTTCTTTTCTATCTTCTTTGGTATCACATTGTTGTATATCCCCCCTGAGAAATCGAAAACAATAATACTGTTTTTTGATGGAGCTACTGATGTTTTTATCAAGATGGTGGATATTATCATGAAAGGAGCTCCTTTCTTTGTTTTTGCGCTGATGGCCGGTGTTGTTAATGATATTGCCGGTGATAATCCGTCTAAGATTATTGAAATATTTAAAGGGCTGGGATGGTATGCTTTAAC
>JBFHEL010000229.1:0-6749 GCA_041584155.1 Saccharicrinis sp. | reverse complement strand
TTTAAATTTTAAGTTGTTTATAATTTTGTTTATCGTTTTAACTGATGCAAACATACATGCTGTCGTAATATAAATCAAATAGATAGTTTTTATGAAAGTATAGAGATTAATTATAAGTACAGAAGATCAGGATGATACGTATTTGAGAATGGCAGGGTTGTCAAGAAAAAAAGCAGGGCTGTATTGGTTGGATGATATTATCCTTTAATGTAACATCGGTTTATATAAAGTCAGATGAGCTGTATGGCTTAAACATCTCACCATAATGAGGTAATAAAAACGAAATATATGGTTTGATAAATTTCTCCTCTGTTAATTGGATTGAATCCTCAGTTAAGTGCAGTTCTGGATTTTAATTGTTTGAAAAATACACAGGTGTTATTGGCTGACAATAGCCTTTTGATTTTTGCCATCCATTAAAATAGTTAGAGGTTTCTCAAATTCGATATGTGTAAAATATTCTGTTTGTTGAATTATTGTTTGTTGTTTAAGCACATCAAATTTCACAAACTCGTTAGCCTTGTTATGATGAACAGAGAAATATCCAACATTCATGGAGGTGACGTTGTGAAAGAAGTGGGATCCCAGTGAGGCATCTAAAGGAAATTCTTCTAGTCCCATTTCAACAATTACCTTGGCAAATGATATTTGTGACCATAATACAGGAATGCCGGTGAACTTATCGCGTGTTCCCCATCTGCCTGGTCCAATTAACAGGTATTCCTTTTGTAAAGACTCCATTTTTTTGTTGAGCAGGGTCATTTCTTTAGCCATTTCGGTGGTTTTGGTGCGATTGAATTTTTCAGGATTCATAAATATGACATCTTTGATTGTTTCAATTTTACCGTTGCCCATGCCTTTTTCAGACATTAAAATTACCTTTTGATCATTAATTCCGGCAAAATCAATTTTAACATTGTTCTCTAGGCGTATTAAAGGTTTTATTTGTAACAGATAGAGTGTGGGCAGGTTGTTGTGGTGTGTATTTAAATCAACAGCAAACTCTATTTCTACCGGGGCTCCCATGGCTTGTTTAAAATATTTGAGCAGTAGTTCAAGGCTTTTTGCCAGGGGGAGGTATTCGTATTTCAAAATATGGGCAAAGTTTATAATCCGAGGTCCTTTTTTGTTCAGGTTATTTATTATCCTGTCGTAGCTGTAGTCATAAACCGAGGCAGCGTATTTCAGGTTACCGTCTTCCTCGGCTTCTTTAATGGATAATTTTTGAATAAAAGTAGCCTCAGGTTCCTCGCTGATATCACATTCACAGGCTTTCATATTCATGGCGTAGAAATGAGTTTGCGAATCTTTTATCTGGTCTTGAATGGCATTGAGTTCCAGATTGGGATATTTGGGACAGAATCGCCAGGCTTTTTCTCCTCCCACCACATATTTACCCAAGCCAACTCCCAATACGGCAAATCCATCTTCGGGTTTCATATACGAAAATGGATAGTAGTTATAACTCTGTGCTATGCCACTGATATGAGGGTAAAAACGATTATGGGCCTCTTCTCCAACTACTTTCTGAATAATAACGGCCATCTTTTCCTCTTCAATTTTATAATTAACAGCTTCAAAGTAGGCTCTGGCCGAAGGTGAAAATATTGATGCGTATACCATTTTTACGGCATTACACAGTTGTTCATATCGTTTTTCTGTGTCGGGGTGGTTGTTGGGCAGCATGTAGGTGTTGTAAACTCCGGCAAAGGGTTGTAACAGTGAATCTTCGAATAGTCCGGAGGAGCGAACGGCTATAGGGTCATTGATGACTTCAACGTATTTATGTAGTTTGTTTTTTAATCTTTCTGTAAAATGGGCATTTAAAAATAACTCTTTAGCCTGATCAAATTGTTTTTCAGCATAAATTTTATGATACAGGTTGTTGCTCTGTATAAAGTTGGTGAACTCATCGGCGCCTATAATGGCAGTAGTGGGGATGCTTATATTGATGTCAGGTAGTATGCGTTCAAAGTCTACGTTTTCAACAAAGTGACTTAAAAATGCCAGTCCTCTTCCTTTACCTCCAAAACTACCTTCGCCAATACGCGTGATGTATCGGTTGCTGTCAATTGTAGAAGAGTCGAATTGAACGACTTTTCCTTTGATTTGCTCTATCTTTACCATCTCAAATACATCAAGAATAGCTTTTCGCAGCTCCGTAGAACTATGAAAATCAGTAATGCGATAGGGGCGGAGCTTTTTGGCCATATTAATCTCACCCCGTGCCATGAGCCAGGTGCTTATGCCGTTACGCTTGGCATGATATAGCAGGGATTCGGGTGGTATTTTCTCTATGCATCGTTGAAAGTCTTTGAGGTTGCGTGCTGTGGCTATTTGTCGTCCGCGTGAGTTTTTGAAAATAAAGTTACCAAAGCCAAGTTTGTTGTGAATAAAGTCAGAGATGTCCTGTGATAAGGATTCCGAGTTTTTGTCAATAAAATCGGCACCAATTTTATGTGCTTTAATGCTGTTTTGTGCATCTGATGACTGTATAAGTGTTGGAATGCTGATTTTGCTTTGTACGTATTTCACCAGTTCAAGACCTGCGTTATCATCAGAAACGCCATTGCGAAGATATTTCATATCAGAGATCACGCAGATTAGGTTATCCTTGTATTTTTCAATGATCTGAACAGCGTCTTCGTAATTACAAGCCAGTAAAATCTTAGGACGTGCCCGCATTTTTAGGATCTTATGCAACAGGTCGTGCCCTTCTTCGGCTAATATGACCTGTGTTTGTTTCATGATAATGGAATAAAGCAATGGAAGATACCGGGTATAATATTTTTGAGAATCTTCAACCAGTAAAATAACCTTTACATCTCCTATTTTTGTGTCATTGGCTGCATTTCTGTTATCTTCCACATGCTTTATCATAGCCAAAAATACCTTTGAGTCGCCATTCCACACAAAAACCCTGTCGATATAGGCCATGTTGGGGCCAGACTCATCAAAAAACTTAAGATCACTATTGTTATTTACCATTACCAGCAATGGCATATCGGGTGCGATCTCCTTAATGATTTTACTATATTCTATGGGTGTGAGTTTATCGAGGCCGGCCATTAGAATTACCATGTCAAAATGCCTCTTCTGCATGATCTCCAAGGCTTCCTCGATGTTTGAAACGGAAGTGATACGAGGCGCAGTGTAGAGGTTCAGTTGCAAAAATTCTCCGTAGATACGATCAAAAAAACGGCCTTCTCGAACTATGGAATAGGCATCGTAATAGTTGGCAACCAATAATACTTCTTTTACCTTAAATTCCATCAGCTCGGCAAAGATATCCTGATCACTTTTTTTACGTTTATATATTTGACTTAATTCAAAGTTGTTTTGTCCGTTCATTATTGTGTGGTTTAATCTATCAAAGTTAATGAATAGATATAAAAAATAAATGATAGATGTTGGTTTATTGAACACCTGATGTGCTTAAAGCGTTAATGCAATATGGTTACTTCTGCTCAAAAGAATATATTGCTTTATGATGGTTGTTGCAAGCTTTGCAGTTCTGTTGTTCGATGGGTTCAAAAATACCAGAAAAGACCCTTTGCCGAGTTTGTTTCAATGCAAACTGCCAATGGGAAGCTGCTAATGCGGGAATGGAGTATAAATAGTGCTGATACCGATACTGTTCTGTTTGTGCTTAATGGTCAGGTTTACCAAAAAAGCAAGGCTGTTTTTAAGGTAGCTTCGTTTTTAAAGCCTCCGATGAGTCTTTTGCGCTATTTTTCTTTTCTGCCCTTGTCGCTTACTGATTTGGCGTACGATAAGGTTGCTAAATACCGCTACCGTATATTTGGAAGAAAAGAGGTGTGTATGTTACCTGAAAAATAATGCTATACATAATGTAACAGTTCACCATTAATTACGTATCCAATTTCAATGTTATTTTACCCCGTCATTTTTTGATAGAGAAGTGAAAAGTATTTTTCCTGGGGTACTTATGCCTATAATCGTTTCAATTGGAACCGGATGAGACTTATGAATCTATTTAAAATTGCTTTGCTGCTGTTTGTGTTTTTTTCTTCTATACAGCGGGCTTATTCAACACGTTATTATATTACAACTGATGGAACAGGTACGGGAACTTCCTGGACTGATGCACTTAATGATATTCAAAGCGCTATTGATATGGCCGTTGAGGGAGATGAAATTTGGGTGAAAACAGGAACTTATACTCCGGATGAGAGTGACCGTACTATCGCGTTTACGCTTAGCTCAGGAGTAAAGCTATATGGGGGGTTTGAGGGCTCGGAGACCTCTATAGAGGATCGGTTGACCAGTGATATGGATGGAGATGGGACAGTCTCCGGATGGGAGTTTCTTTATCCAACGGTGTTGAGTGGTGAAATTCAGGAAGATGAGGATGAAAGTAATAATTCACAACATATTGTTGTTATACCCAGTGATGTTAGTTCGAATACCGTTTTTAATGGCTTTACTGTTGTAAACGGTTATACGGATGTTGCCTATAAAAATAGCATTGTGTATGCTTCCGGGCTTATTGCTTTTGGTGGCCAGGTTCATAACTGCTTGATACAGGATTGTCAAAGCGTTTCTTCTGAAGTAAGTTATGGTGGGGGTGTGTATGTTAGTGATGCAGAGCTTGTTGATTGTAAAGTTCAAAGTTGTTCGCTTTTCGGGGATGAATGTTTTGGAGGTGGAGTCTTTGCCGAAGATGCCATATTGGAGTCTTGTGTCATAACAGCCTGTTATGCAGTGCCGGCAGATGATTTTAAAGCTTTTGGAGGAGCCGTTTATTGTTCAGGTTCTCAGGTGATCGATTGTATTGTCACCGATAGCTATATCTCCGGAATCCAAGGATATGGAGGTGGAATGTATGTGCTTGCAGGATCTGTTGTTAATTCAATTATTACCAATAACGAGGCTACGGCTTATGCTGGAGGACTGTATGGATTACAGGCACATGTTGCTAACTGTGTGGTAGCTAACAATGAGGTAACTTATACCTCAGCTATTGGAGGAGGTGCCTATGGCGATTCGCAAACAGTATTTTATAATACGGTCTTCTGGGGCAATGAAACGGCAGGTACTTCGGCTCAAATTAAGTCTGCAGACGGCGAAGTTGTGAACTGTGCCTTCGACAGTCAGGATGTTGGTACGGATAATTTAAATATATCTTCAGATAATACAGGAAGTGAGGATGGGATTTTATATGCGATGTTTTATTCGCCAACTAATTTTGTTGGGTTAAGTGGTGATGATGCGGACAATGAAGAAAGTCTACTAAATGCAAACTGGAATATTGATTTTTCTTCTTCATTAATTGAAGCAGGAGATAATGATGCCTTTAACGAAGCTCTTTATGGAGATTTAAATGGAGATGGAGATGCGTATGATGATATAAACAATTTTTCTGATTTGGATGGTGAATTACGTCTGTTCAATGCTACGGTTGATATAGGGGCTTACGAACCGGCCTTTATTGACTTAACTTTACCGGATCCTATAACCATCGAATACGGTTTTTCGTTAGGTGAAATCACACTAAGTGGAGGAAGTGCTAAGGATAAACGTGATGAGGCAACTATAGCAGGGGCTTATTCCTTTACCGACACGGAAACTGTTCCTGCATATACTGCTGAAGCGGTAAAATACAGAGTCGTTTTTACGCCCGAGGATGTGGATAATTATGTTGAAGTATATGATAGCTTATCAGTAACAGTTACACAAAAGGAGTTGAGTTTATCGGGTCTCGTTGCCGAAGATAAAGTGTACGATGGTACTACCTGGGTAAGCTTTTCTGGTACTGCTGTTTTAGAGGGTGTGGTTGATTCAGATGATGTAACGTTGGATACAGGGGATATAGATGCTGCTTTTGAGGATAAGTATGTTGGTGAAGATAAAGAAATTGTCTTTTCGGGATATAGCCTTAGTGGTTCAGATGCAGGTAATTATACGCTTTCACTGTCCAGTGGTACTGCTTCAATTACGGCCAAAGGCGTGTCTGTTTCTGAATTATCAGCAGAAGATAAGGTGTACGATGGTACAACAGAAGCTACTTATACAGGGACACCTGAAGTAGAGGGCGCGATTAGTGGTGATGATGTTACTGTGGATGTGTCCGAAGGAGCAGCTTCTTTTGAATCCAAGGATGTTGGTGTCGATATAATTGTGTCATTCTCTGGGTTTGCTTTGTCAGGAACTGCGGCCTCCAATTATACCCTGTCGCAACCCGCTAATTCAACTGCAAGTATAAGCGAATTAGAACTTACTGTAGAGGGAGTATCTGCCATAGATAGGGAATATGATGGAAGTACCGATGCAGAAATAGATGGAACAGCAACGGTAAGTGGTGTTATTGATGGTGATGATGTTACTTTAAATACAAGTTTTGCCACGGCCACTTTTAACGATAAGAATATTGGAGAGGATAAGTCGGTTACCTTTAGTGGATACCTGTTAACCGGAGCCGATGCAATCAACTATTCTCTGGTTCAACCCATCGGAGTTACTGCCAGTATAAGTAATAAATTGTTAAGCATTTCGGGTTTAACAGCAGAGGATAAGGATTATGATGGAACAATATCGGCTTCCTTAGCTGGAGTAGCTACATTGGAAGGCCTTGTTTCAGGAGAGGATGTATCCCTGGATACAGGTTCTGTTATTGCTGCGTTTGAGGATGCTAATGTTGGAGAAAATAAGACTGTTACTGTAACAGGAATTAGTTTATCGGGGACGGATAAGGATAACTATACACTGGATTCCTATTTACTTACCGC
>JBFHEL010000228.1:0-6761 GCA_041584155.1 Saccharicrinis sp. | reverse complement strand
TTGGTTAATGACATTTTCTTTTCGTCAACAGTCCAGTTCATGTCCATACATTTTACTTCTCCATAGTCGTTAAACGATGACCAGTTTTTAGCGTAGATAAAATCAGCATTCTCAAAGGCTTTATTCTGGTCATATTCAACGGTTATACCCTGTGTAAATTCTTCAGAGAGTTCATAGCCTTTGGGATGTGTAAGTACAAATTCCACATCTGCTTCTTTCATCCATTCGGTGAATGAGTTAGCTACAGCCTGAGGTAAGGCGCGAGGGTGTGGAGCCCAGGTTAGTACTACCTTAGGTCGTTTTTTCTGCTTGTGCTCCTCAATGGTAATTAAATCGGCAAAGGCCTGAAGGGGATGTCGGGTGGCAGATTCCATGCTGATAACCGGCACACCGGAATACTCAATAAACTGATTGAGTATTTTTTCGGAATAATCATCTTCCTTGTTTTCGAAGGTGGCAAAGGAACGAACGCCAATCATATCGCAGTATTGGCCAATCACAGGAACGGCTTCTTTGATGTGCTCTGGTTTATCGCTGTCCATGACAACACCCATTTCAGTCTCGAGTTTCCAGCCATCTTTATTAATATCAAGAACCATTACATTCATACCCATGTTCATGGCTGCCTTTTGAGTGCTCAGTCGGGTACGCAGGCTGGAGTTAAAAAATATTAGGATAATGGTTTTGTTTTTTCCCATCTCGCAGAAAGCGTAGGGGTTATTTTTGATTTCAAACGCCTCTTTAAGCGCTGTCTTTAAATCACCTATATCGTTAACTTTTAAGAATCTTTTCATTGCGATTTTTTTTATATTATAAAAACAAAAGAAAACCATAGCATGGAGCGATTGGTTGACTTTGGATGTATGGGTATTCTATTTAAGCAGGGCGGGTGTGGCCCTTTCCCCTGATAATCCATTTGTAGCTGGTTAATTCCTTAAGCGCCATTGGCCCGCGGGCATGAAGTTTTTGTGTGCTGATGCCAATTTCAGCACCCAAGCCAAATTGTGCTCCGTCGGTAAAAGCGGTTGAAGCATTTGCATAAACAGCAGCTGCATCTACTTCATTAAAAAAGCGTTCAATAACCTTTGGGTCTTCGGCAATAATTGCCTCGCTGTGTTTAGAGCTGTACTGGTAGATATGATCCAGCGCTTCTTCCATATTGGCAACCGTTTTTATGGACATCTTGTGTGATAAAAACTCTGTGCCAAAGGATTTATCAGTAGCCTTGAAAAGCAGGTTGGATGGATACTTCCCTTCCAGGTGCTGATAGGCCTGCTTGTCGGCATAAATTTCCACGTGAAAGGGGGTCATGCCCTGGACTATATCTGGCAGTTTAGTTAATAAGGACTGATGAATGATGGTGCAGTCCAGTGCATTACAAACGCTGACACGTCTTGTTTTTGCATTCACAACAACATCTGTAGCTTTTTTAAGGTCTGCTGATTGATCTATATAAGTATGTACAATACCTGCGCCTGTTTCAATAACCGGGATATTGGCATTTTCACGAACCGAGTTAATGAGGTTTTGCGAGCCACGAGGAATCAGGATATCCACATAACCTATTGCGTTCATTAGTTCGGTGGCAGCTGATCTGTCTGGAGGAAGCAGTTGTAATACTTCAGGATCGAAACCTTCGGATTGTAGTACTTCTTTTATTAAAGAGGCAATGGCTTTGTTTGAGAACTCCGCATCGCTGCCTCCTTTTAATACACAGGCGTTTCCTGATTGCAGACATAAGGAAAACACATCGAAAGTAACATTGGGACGAGCTTCATAAATTACTCCAATCACTCCAAGTGGCACACGTACCTTTTTTAGGAGTAACCCATTTTCAAGCTCCTTTTCTTCCAGTGTTTCTCCAATGGGGAACGGCAGCCTTGCAACATTTCTAATATCCGCAGCAATACCTTCAATTCTTTCTTTGGTAAGTTTAAGTCTGTCGTATTTTGGATCCATACTGTCCATACGTTCCAGGTCTTTTAGGTTGGCAGCCAGTAACTCAGGAATTTTTTCTTCTGCCTTATCGGCCAATTTATTCAGGAGTTGAGTAATGGCAGATTGATTAACCCGCGTTAAGCCTCTGGATGCTTTTTTTACTTTTTTAAACTGGTCTATACACTGCATGGTTTTGGTTTTAAGTATTGTATGATGCTGTTTTGTAAAAGGTTTGTCTATGTAAGATTGTTGCTTTGGGTCAGGAGAAACTCATTAAAAGAGATATAAATAATCGTAATGTATTAATGGTTGAAATTTTTTATCACACATATGTTCTTCAGCCTTGGAGCGATCGTATTTGGCTTTTCCAATGCCAATGCTCTTCCCTTGTTCGGTAACGATTTTAAGCAGGTCTCCCTTTTTAAAGTCTCCATCCATGGAAACAACGCCTGCCAATAACAGGCTGGTTGCCTTATTGGAGTTTAAAGCTTTGGTGGCTCCTGCGTTGATGGTTACTTCAGCATTAGTAAAAGATTCGGAATAGGCCATCCATTTTTTGATAGCCGGATATCTAACTCCAGGTAAAAAGCAGGTGTGTTCCACCTGATCAGGATGGCTGTTTAAGTCTATTAAGATATTGGGTGTGGTTCCGTTGGCAATATGAACAGAAGTACCCGAAGAGGCTGTTTTTTGTGCAATATTGCATTTGGTTAACATTCCTCCACGCCCAAAATCAGATTTTGTTGTGGAAATAAATTCAGACAGATCTGCATTTGTGCTGTCTACGGTTCTGATTACCTGTGCATTTCCTTTTTTAGGATCTCCGTTGTAGATACCATTTACGTTACTAAGAATAAATAATGCTTCACTGTTCATCATGGATGAGAGCAGACCTGCCAGCTCATCGTTGTCGGTAAACATCAGGGCGGTTACCGAAACGGCATCGTTTTCATTAATAATTGGAACAATGTGATTGTCCATTAGGGTAGTCAGGCAGTTTTTCATATTCAGGTAATGCTCTCTTGATCTGAAATCCTGCTTGGTTACCAAAACCTGAGCACATTGTATACCATGTTTTTCGAAAAGAGTAGAGTAGGTGTTGAGTAATTTGACCTGACCCACAGAGGAAAGGAGCTGGCGCGAGGAAACTGTATCTGTTTTTTTGTTTACAGTAACCATTGAGCGGCCTGCAGCAACAGCTCCCGAAGAAACCAGTATCAGTTTCTTATTGTTTTTATGCAATGTGGCAATCTGGTCAACAAGGTGACTTACCCTTTCGTAGTGTAATGTTCCTTTCTGATCAGTAAGTACATTGGAACCTATTTTTATGGTAATTGATTTAAACACGGATCGGATACTTGATGGTTAGAAAAATGAATGAAAGATATTATTTACCATTTTCAATTTTGTTGAATGAAGTTAGTAATCCTTTTATTAATGAGGAGCTAAATCCCTGATGCTCCATTTCATTCAATCCTGATATAGTTACACCTCTCGGTGTTGTTACTTTATCAATTTCCTGTTCCGGGTGAGTACCTGCTTTTATCAATAGGTCGGCTGCTCCTTTCACTGTTTGTGAAGCAATTTGCAGGGCTGTTTCGGCTCCAAAACCAATTTCTATACCACCTTGTGTTGCTGCTCTTATAAATCGTAATGCAAAGGCAATGCCACAGGCCGCCAAAACAGTGGCCGAAGACATGAGTTCTTCAGTGATAATAATTGCCTCACCAACCTGTTTAAATAGGGTTAGTACATATTCCTGATCCTGCTCACTGGCATTAAAAGCCGAAATACACGTCATGGATTGTCCAATAGCCACTGCTGTGTTTGGCATGGCTCTGAATATGGGTAGCTTTTTGCTTAGCTGATCATTAATTTGTTGTGAACTAATTCCTGTTGCTAAAGAAATAATAATCGTATTAGGTTGTATATGATCATCTATTTCCTCTAATATTTCATTGATTTGATAAGGTTTTACCCCAATGAAAATGATGTTGGCATCAGAAACAGCTTCTTTGTTGTCGGAAATTGTATTTATTCCAAGTTCCTTAAGGTTTTGTAATAACTTAACTCTGCGGCGAGTAACGGTGAGGTTGTTGGCTTCGATAATATTAGAGTTAATAATTCCTTTGGCAATAGCTTGTCCAAGGTTCCCTCCTCCAATAATGGTTATTTTTTTGTTTTTCATAGTGTGACTTTAATTGGTAAGAGCAAAGCTCAATGACCAATAGTCACCATATGCTAATGCTCTACACCATCAATTTCAATTTTAACGTGTCCCCAGTTTTCGCCAGACTTAATGCGATATAATTGCATTTCGCTTATGCCAAATTGTTTAGCAATAATCTTTAAACGCGATTTACGTTTTGGGTCAAATATCTTTCTTTTCAGTCGCATTACTTCCGTAGACGTTAACTTGTGTCCTTGTACAGTCTTGCGGCCTTTTTGCTTTAATCGGGCTTCAATTACTATGGGATTCCCCTTTTGGTGTTCAAAAACCTCGTCTTTTGTACACCATTTTAAATTATCAATGTAATTATTGTTTTTATTATAATCTACATGAATAACAAAGTTAGCATCTTCTCTGTTGTTTGGTAAAAAATATTGAGCTACTAACTTATGTATGTAAAAAGTTTTTGATTTACCAAAGGGTCTAACCGGGAGGGTAGCATACCCTCTTAGTTTCCCGCCTTTAATTAGTGTGCCTTGATTGATTGAATCAAGGTAACTTACTATTCTGCCATAATTTGAAATGGCGTACCTTTTTTTTAGTGCACCTTCTTCAAAATTAATGTCTTTCCACTCTTCGTTCCAGAATGATGTAACCATGACTTGTGAGTTTTGATATGTTATTAACTTCACGTATCAGGTTCCAGTATAATTACAAACAATCCACCAGTTCATCTAAAAATAAATCAGCTTCTTTTTTGCTTAAACTTAAGGGAGGCAAAATTCTAATGATATTAGTGCCTGATACGCCAGTAAAAATTTTCTTTTCGAAAAGAAGTTTTTTCCGTAATTCGACTATTTTAGTATCAAATTCCAGGCCAATCATTAGTCCAAGACCCCTGACTTCTGCGTTATTTAACATTTGTTTAGATTTGTTAACTATATAAGCACCTATTTGAGCTGCATTTTCAATTAACTTTTCTTGTTCCATTACTTCTAATACCGCCAATGCAGATGCGCAAGCCAGATAATTACCTCCAAAGGTTGTGCCCAGCATACCATGCCAGGGTTTAAACTGCGGAGCAACTAATACTCCACCAATAGGGAATCCATTGCCCATGCCTTTGGCTGTTGTAACTATGTCTGGGATCACCTTGCTATATTGGTAGGCAAAGAATTTCCCTGAACGACCATAGCCTGATTGGATTTCATCTAAAATAAGAATGGCCCCATACTTTTTACAGAGTACTTCTAATTCTTCTAAAAAGTTGGGTTCAGGAATGATAATTCCGCCAATGCCTTGTATCCCTTCGATGATGACGGCACAGATATCTCCATTTTTAAGTGTCTTTTCAACACTCTCCAAATCGTTTAAGTCTAATAGTATCGATTCGTGATTGCTGTTGATGGGCGCAACAATTTTTGGGTTGTCGGTAATGGCTACTGCTGCAGATGTGCGGCCATGAAATCCTTTTTTAAAGGAGATTACTTTCTTTTTACCTGTAACAAAAGAGGCTAGTTTTAATGCGTTTTCATTTGCTTCGGCGCCTGAATTACATAAGAATAAGTTGTACTCATCCAGCCCAGACATCTCACCTAACTTTTTTGCCAATTCTCTTTGAAGAGGGTTTTGTACAGAGTTTGAGTAAAAGCCAATCTGGTTGAGCTGCTCTGTTATTCGTTTGATATAATGCGGATGTGAGTGACCTATGGAGATTACTGCATGACCACCGTATAAATCAAGGTACTTATTTCCGTTCTTGTCCCACATGTAACTGCCTTCGGCTTTTACCGGTTCAATGTCAAAGAGGGGATATACATCAAGTAAGTTCATTAGTTATTTATATTAAGATGATAAGGTCAAGCGAATCAGTGATCGGTCAGTAATCATACTTATTGGCTGAAAATCCGAGGCTTGAACTGTTTACTATATTGGGTTTAAATATTTGTGCGGAGCGGGAACAATCCTGCAGAATTCTTGGCTTTCTGCAGGATTGTTAACAGGTCTTCCATTTGTGTAACACCTAATTTAAACCTTTAAAAAATCACTTCCCTAAATAAGTTTTAAGCTTAAGAATACCAGGTGCACCTGATGTGCAAGTGGTATTGCTGTATTGGTTATGTTTAGCTTACCTTTGCGTTAAAAGGCTACAGATTTAAGGCGAAGACCTGTTGTTTCTTCCAACCCATACATAAGGTTCATATTCTGAACCGCCTGTCCGGATGCCCCTTTTACTAAATTGTCAATCATACTGATGACAAATAGCTTTCCATCGTATTTCTCAACAAACACAATAACTTTATTGGTATTTACCACCTGTTTAAGATTCGGATTTGTGTCCGACACAATCACAAACGGGTGGTCCTTATAATAATCTTTGTATAGCTGCACTGCTTCTTCGGCAGATAAATCGCATTGAGTATAGGCCGAAGCCATAATTCCTCGGGTAAAATCTCCTCGTACTGGAATAAAATTTACTGCTTGCTGATAGCCTGCTTGCAGTTGTTGTAATGATTGCTTGATTTCACCCAGATGCTGGTGTGAAAAAGCTTTGTACACCGAGATGTTATTATTACGCCAGCTGAAATGCGAAGTTGCTGTTGGTTTTTGTCCGGCACCAGTTGAGCCGGTAATAGCATTGATATGTACTTCG
>JBFHEL010000227.1:0-6766 GCA_041584155.1 Saccharicrinis sp. | reverse complement strand
TGTCTGATAGCTTCAGGTTGATCACCGGTAGGTTTAAAGTCCGAAATTATTTTAAAGTCCATTATTTTTGTTTGTGATAATATACTGGTTTTTCAATAGCTTATAATCATGGTATTTAAATTATAGTAAAAACCAATACAAGTGGTAAATGTTTATTAAAAGAACAAAGGCTCCTGTCAGGAGCCTTTGTTTTAATATCTTCTATAGCTTTTAGTCTTTCGGCGTGATGGCCTTTTATATTTTTTTGTACCTACCTTATACAAACTTTGCGTTCTTAGGTATGCTTTTCTGTTGTATTTTGGAGAGTTTTTCCATTTACTATCACTAATCAGGTAAGTAATACCTATGGATGCCACATAAAAGAAATCGCTGTCATCAGTTTCTACTTCTGTTCCATCTCCTTTATACCATACATCATGTGCATCAACCCGGTCGTTAAAAACATAGCTGCCAATAAATTCAGCTGAGATGCTAATTTGCGAGGAGTAATAGATGTTTAAACCACCACCCATCGAAAAGGTAGGAGCCATCTCATTTACTTCTCTCCATACAGAACCTTCTGTGTTACCACTTGCTGCTCCCCAATATTCTGTGGTTGAAAATTGCATTAATCCCAACTGTCCTACAATATAAGGATTGAATCTTCTTTGTTTAAATAGTCCATACGCAGCATCCAGGGGACGGAATGTAGCTCCAGCATTAAAATGAATATAGGTGTTGTTAAAATATGCATAGCTCTCATCGGAACTATATCCTAGCTGAGTCCCTTTCATGGCACCGTAATTCAAGTCTATCCTTGCGTTCCAATAGGTGCTAAGTTCTTTTTCGGCTGCTACACCAAAGGTATAGTTCGTTCTTGCTTCTGACACCAGGTCTCCATAAAACATATTTATCCCAGCCTTAGGTTGAATTTTTAAACCTTCAAGGAATTTGTTTCTCTTCCTGTATTGGGAACTGGCTGAAACTGTTATGAAAAATATGATTAGAGCAAAAAATGCCTTTCTAAGGTATTGTTGCATTTATATTAGTTTATTTGATAAGCTTATTACGTGTAATAACTATAAAAAGTTTGAAAAAATACTTTTTCTATACTTTCTCATCACTTGTATGCTACTGTGGCCAACTGTATTTTTATCTGTTAGGCAAATTTATGAAACAAGCAAAATATTTAGCTATTCTATCAGCATTGTAACCTTAATTTTAATAACATTAGTTTGCAAAAATAAAATTTAATCTCTTTTTGTCACTTTATAATAGATGATTTTTTAATTTTATTTCGTTAAACTTTAAAATACATAGGGGAATCCTACTATTTTTTGTATGAAAGTTTAGTGGAGTAATTTGTTTAGGTTAGTAACATTGGTTGTGTTTATGATGTTTTTCCCTTCGGGAGTATAGCAAAGGTCAATTTCTGGCTGAAAATATTCTGCCACTTTATTTCTTACCATTTTCATTGTACTGTTAATTAGTTTATTGTGTTCGGTAAATGGTTCGTGAGCTATAGCAAAGGTCGAAGGTAACCAACGCTGAGGAAACAGGGAAGCGTTTTTGCCTCCTGTTTTAAATTCAGACAGTTGTTTATTAATCAATATGATAGCGTCTTCTGTGGATTGGGACTTATGCTTACTGATTAGTGTTTTTATATTTTCGATATTAGGAACAATAATAGCACAAGTATAAGTGTTCTGGTTATTATAGAGCATTACCTGATCAATTAGGTCGCAATGATCAATAATAGCTTCTTCAATGCCTTCAGGACTGTATTTTTCTCCATCAGAACCAATTAAGAGGCTCTTGAATCGTCCTTTTACATGTAAGTAGTTTTCGTCGTCCAAATAGCCTAAGTCGCCTGTGTATAGCCATCCGTCTTTTATGGTTTCTTTGGTTGCGTCACTATTTTTCCAGTAACCTTTCATAACATTTTCACCTTTGACTACTATTTCACCTAACTGATCGTTATTTAGTTGTGCTCCATCTGCGTCGCATATCTTCATATCCAGGTTATTCACGATTTTTCCAGAGGATCCAAGTTTATGATGATTGGGCGTATTGGCAGAAATAATAGGGGAGGCTTCACTTAATCCGTATCCTTGATACATCGGAATACCAATAGCATAAAAAAATTGTTGCAGCTCATAATCAAGTAAAGCTCCTCCTCCAATGAAAAATTGTAGGTTACCACCAAAACCTTCTTTTACTTTATTGAAAATTATTTTATTAAACAGAGTAATAAGTGGTTTAGCTATTATTTTTATCCCTTCTCCCTGATTATTCCCATTGCCATGGTACCAGATAGAAATTTTTAATGCGCAATGAAAAATAGTATGAACCAATTTTCCTTGTTGTTCAATTGATTTTTCAATATTCTTTTTAAAGTTTTTTGCCAGAGCAGGCACACTCATCAGTACATGAGGTCTGGTTTCTTTAATGTTTGCGCTAAAATTTTTCAATGTCTCCATTGGGGTTTTTCCTGTTTGTACAGAAGCTATGCTTGCCCCTGTTCGCATAAATGAGTATAAAGATGCTGTATGGGCAAAAGCGTGATCCCAGGGAAGTACTACCAATGTTTTATAAAAAGAAGGGATATCAATGTAACTAAAGGCCTGCTCAACGTTAGAGGTATAGTTTCTTTGAGAAAGCATGATGCCTTTGGGTTGTGCGGTTGTTCCCGAGGTATAGGTAATGGTTGCTATGTCATCGGGTTCAACTTGCTTTGTAAGTTCTTCATAGGCATCTGGATTATTTAAAAGAACTGATTTGCCTTTTGAAAAAATAAGATTTATATCTATCTCGTCTTCTTCCAACTTAATGGAGGGTGAAAAAACGATGATCTTTTTTAGATCAGGAAGATCATTTTTTAGAGATCTTATTTTGGGTAGCTGGGTTTGGGATACCAAGATATATTTACTCTCAGAGTGCGTAAGACGGAATATTAAATCATTGTCAGCTTCCAGTTTGATGGATAGAGGAACAGTGATAGCTCTGTTGCTTAAAACGGCTAATTCACTTAATAACCATAAGTTTCTTCCTTCAGAGAGTAATGCTATCTTGTCTTTGTGTTTCATGCCGTAAGCCTGAAGTCCAACAGCTAATTGTTCAACCAGAATAAGGGCTTCTCTATAGCTGGTAGCTTTAAATTCGTTATTTTCTTTTTCCCAAAGTAATGGGTTGTTGGCAAACTGCTTTGCATGTTCTTTAAAAAAACTGATGATAGATGTCATCCAGAATAAATTAAGTGAAAAATTATGCAAATATAGTTCATTTATTTGGAGGGTAGAACTTATGGTGTAATGGACAGGAAAAGTGTGAAAGATTATGAGTTATTGATGTATTTTTTTGAAGAAATATTTTATTAATATGTTGTAAATTAATTGTTGAAATGATAAATACTTAGCGATATTTGCTAATGGTCAATACCGGTAAGCTCTGTGTTATTTATGCTGAGGGAAGTACTGGAAAGGGTTTTTATTATTTAAAAAAAAGAGACTCCGAATAGAAGTCTCTTTGATAGCTTATTAGAATTAAAAATTAGCTTAATAATTACTTTCTTTAATTTCGAAATATGCCTGAGAGTGAAGACAAGCAGGGCAGTTTTTAGGAGCCTTAATCCCTTCGTGGATATAGCCACAGTTGCGACATTTCCATATTACTTTACCATCTTTTTCAAATACTTTGCCACTTTCTAGGTTATCGTAAAGAGTACGGTAGCGTTTTTCGTGTGCTTCTTCCACTTTAGCAATCATTTTAAATGCAACAGCTACTTCTTTAAATCCTTCTTCTTCTGCTATTTTTGCAAATTCAGGATAAAGCTCTGTCCATTCTTCGTTTTCTCCATCAGCTGCAGCTTTTAAGTTTTCAGCAGTGGTTCCAATGATACCGGCAGGATAGCTGGCAGTGATTTCAACCATACCACCTTCTAAGAATTTGAAGAAACGCTTAGCATGTTCTTTTTCGTTTTCAGCAGTTTCTTCAAAAAGTCCTGCAATTTGTTCTAAACCTTCTTTTTTTGCTTGTTTAGCAAAATAGTTGTATCTCATTCGGGCTTGAGACTCTCCTGCAAAAGCTTTAAGCAGGTTTTGTTCTGTTTTTGTTCCTTTTAAACTGTTCATGATTATTTATTTTGTCTTAAGTTAATTTTATGTATTATGATCTGATTTTAATGGTATATCTTGTTGCCTCTTAAATAATGCACAAAAGCATTTATTGCATCATTAGAAAGAATAAGCATATACTGTTACCTTATAATTTTATGAGCCCGGCACTAAGTTATTGCTCGTATTGTTCAAACATTGATTTTGGCGAGGAGCAGGTTGGGCATAACCAGTCATCGGGTAAATCTTCAAAGGCTGTACCTGGCTCAATACCATTTTCCGGATCTCCTATTTCCGGGTCATAGATATATCCACAAGCCAGACATCTATATTTTTTATTACTTGAGGGAGAGCTCGTTTTTTTTGTTTCTTTTTTGGTTTTGTCAATATAGGTAGGCGCATTTTTGGGGGCTATTCCTTTTTTTACATCCCTGTAAAAAGCATAGGTTAACGGATTAGCATCTTCTTCTAATAATTCATTTTCGATAATTTCTGCTACAAAAATGATATGTGAGCCTACTTCAAGCTTTTGCTTGACTACGCAATCGAACCAGGCAATAGCATCTTCGGTTACTACAGGCGTATTGTTAGCCGATATGGTTTGTTGAATAGATGCAAATTTATTGAGATCTTTTCCACTTTTGTATCCAAATAAACCAATCGTCTCTGATTTAGCTTCTTGTTTTAAAATGGATATCGAAAATTTTTTACTTTTCTCAATGATTCCACATGTGAAATTATCTTTATTGCAGCTAATGGCAATCTGTGGTGGTTCGGCAGTGACCTGAAAGGCTGTATTGGCTACATAACCATTCTTTACCCCATCATACTCTGAGGAAATAATATATAATCCGTAGGTGATCTTAAAAAAAGCTTCTATGTTCATTGTCTATGCAGAATTAGTTGGAATATAAAGTTACTAAAATTGCAAATAGTGTTAAGAGGAATGATGTAATTTAGATTCTTTCCAGAATAAGTGAATTAAAATGACGATTTTTTTAGCATGAAAAAGGAGTGATATTTCACTCCTTCAACATTATTGCTAAATATATTTTCTTGGTTTTAAGCGTTAATCATCATAGGCATTAATAACATCAATTCGTCTTCCGGACCATCGTTGCTTAAGGGTAAAAAGATACCAGCTCTTGCCGGGTCGGCTAATTCCATTACTACTTCATCAGAAGAGATGTTATCTAATAACTCAGCTAAAAAAGCCGATTTAAAACCAATTTCAATGGAGTCGCCATCGTATTGGCAGCTTAATTTTTCATAGGCAGAGATAGAAAAGTCAATGTCTTGAGCAGAAACAGTCAGTTCATCTCCATCTATAGTTAGCTTTACCAAGTTACTGGCCTGGTTTGAGAATAAAGACACCCGACCTAAAGAGTTGACAACTTCCTGACGATTAATAATAATCTTGTTTGGATTATCCTGAGGTATTACGGCATTGTAACTTGGATAGTTACCTTCAACTAAACGACAAACCAATTTATGATTTTCCATTTGGAAAAAAGCATTTTTATCATCGAATTCAATGGAGATGTCTCCATCTTCTTTTATTAATACATTTTTTAAAAAAGAAGCCGGTTTTTTGGGTAAAATAAATGATGAGGTAAATTCTGTGGTTGCATCATTTCGCTGATAGCGTACCAGCTTATGTGAATCACTGGCTACAAAAGTCAGGTTTTCTGGTGACATCTCAATTAAAATACCATTCATTACAGGACGAAGTTCGTCATCGGCTGTAGCAAATAATGTTTTGTTGATACCTGATAAAACCAAAGAAGCAGGTAGCTGTAAACGAGAAGCCTTATCTTCATCAATTTGTGGTATTTCCGGAAATTCATCACCACTTAATCCAACTACACTAAATTTACCCTTGTCGGTTATAATGTTAACCGCCATGGTATCCAGTGCAATATCAAAGGTGATAGGTTGCTCCGGGAATTTTTTAAGTGTTTCAAGAAGTATCTTTGCAGGTAATGCAATGGTTCCATCTCCTTCAGTGCTGTCAAGATTCAAAGAGGTTAACATAGTCGATTCTAAATCGGATGCGGTGATGGTTAGCTTTCCATTTTCCAATTCAAACAAAATGTTTTCTAAAATTGGAATGGTGCTTTTAGTGCTTACTACACGACTAACTGCTTGCAAATGACTTAGAAGTTCAGAGCTTGAAACAACAAATTTCATTGTATAACTATTTAAATATTACTTTTTGTGATAATGATAATTAATTTGGTAATAATAAACTAAATCTGGGAGTAAACCAAAATTAACCCATCGTAGTTATCATATTTTACAAACATAAGATAAACCGGTAAATTTAACATTCACATTCCTACGTATTTTATTGATTATGTTTGTTTGAATATTTTATACGAAACTTGTTATGTCAGCTTGTATCTATAAAATATCAGACCAAATATTGTATGATCAAATATATTAAAAAAAGTCTTTGTAAAGTAGATGATAATGGAATTATTTACTGGTGTATTTGTATTTTCTGTATATAGAAACGCCAATGCCCAATAAAATTATCAATATTAAGGGTAATGCCAGATTAATTATCTTCCATTTAAATGCTTCATTGCTTATTTTATTTTTATTTAAAAGTCTTAATTTATAGGTTCTGGCTCTTAAATTCATCCAGCCATCATCATCACATAAATAATTTA
>JBFHEL010000226.1:0-6773 GCA_041584155.1 Saccharicrinis sp. | reverse complement strand
ATGGGGAGGCAGGAAAGGTGATTTTTCAGCAGGTTTTAATATTCGTAATATCGGATCCAAAATATCATATGACGATGGCGTAACCAAAGAATTTTTGCCTACCTATTTACATTTAGGAGGAGCCTACAGTACTGAAATAGACCGCTATAACAAGATTGGTCTTTCGCTTGAGATAAAACGCTTAACAGTGGCTAAAACAACTGATGATGATGACGAGAGCGATCTTTCTGTTCCTGCATCTTTCTTTCAATCATTTGGAGACTTTGCAACAGAAGACCTTAGAGTTTCTCTTGGTGGTGAATATTGGTATTCGGAACAGTTTGCCCTTAGAGCCGGTTACTATTATGAAGACGAAAGCGTAGGTAATGGTTCGTTTGCCACAGCAGGAGCAGGTATTAAATTTAATATGCTAACCATTGACGCTTCGTATATTATCACAATGGAATCAGACAATCCTTTAGCCAATACCATCCGCTTTTCATTAGGATTCAATTTTGATGAAATGTCAGGTAAAAAAAGAAGATAATAAGCTATTACAGTTAAAAACATATTACATAGCAACATTTAAAATTTTAATAAAACAAATTATCCTCACCCGGTTACTATATAAAAACAGTATAGCAATCGGGTGAAGTTATACCAATAATACCATGAAGTGAGCGCTATAACTTCATTCTTTTGAGCTTATTCTGCGTTATAAAAACTCAACAGAACTTAGGCTCCCGCTTTGGCGGGACAGGTTATGCCTCATTTTTATGCCTTGTATAAACTCAAAACCTCTAAAATTATTTAACGCTAACTTCATAGTACAATTGGTATTATTTTACAGCAAAGATAAACAAGCATGAAAATAAGAGTTGGATTTGGATACGATGTTCACCGCTTGGGTGAGAATGAAGAATTATGGATTGGCGGTATTCTGGTACCCTTTGAAAAAGGATCCATCGGTCACTCAGATGGCGATGTTTTAATTCACGCTATCTGCGATGCCTTATTAGGAGCGGCTAACATGCGCGATATCGGCTTTCACTTCCCTGACACTAGTGATGATTTTAAAGGGATAGACAGTAAAATTTTACTGAAAAAAACAGTAACCATCATTAAAGAAAAGGGTTATCGCATTAACAATATAGACTCAACCATTTGCCTTGAAAAACCCAAACTCAAAAATTTAATTCCAGAAATGCAAAGTGTATTGGCAAAAGTGATGAAAATTGACCAGGAAGATATTGCCATAAAAGCCACTACTACCGAAAAACTTGGCTTTGTAGGAACTCAAGAAGGAATTGCTGCCTATGCTACCGTATTAATTGAAAAATAACAAATATACATATATGTATTTTTATATTTGTAGATAATTTTATTACTTTAGTACACTTAAAAGCTAACGCGATGACAAAAAAGAAAACATTAGTATTGGGAGCCAGCGAAAATCCGGATAGATATTCGAATAAAGCCATTAAACGCCTTACTGAAAACAACCACCCCGTAGTGGCCATTGGCAATAAACCCGGCATGATAGATACCATACCCATACAAACTGAAATAGATGAGACTAATGATATAGATACGATTACGGTGTATTTAGGCGCTCAGAATCAGGCCCCGTATTTCGATATTATTGCTTCCATTAAGCCTAATCGCATCATCTTTAATCCGGGAACTGAGAATAGCCATCTGGAAGAGTTAGCAAAGAAAAATAACATTGAAGTGGTTCATGGATGTACTTTAGTTATGCTAAGTACTAATCAATACTAAAATGGAAATAGTTTCTTCTTTAGATGAATTTCAGCAGCAGGTGAACAAACAGCAGGCTGTTTTATTTTACTTCTCAAATGACAACTGTAGTGTTTGCAAAGTTCTTTTGCCTAAGGTGGAAGAACTTATTAAAGAAGAATTTCCTCAAATGCAAACCTTTTATATTAACACTAAAAACAGTGCCGATATTGCAGCCCAAAACAGGATATTCACTGTACCTACAGCACTTATCTATTTTGAAGGAAAATCATATTTTCAATTTAGCCGTAATTTCAGTCTGAATCAGTTAAAAGATGCAATCAAAAGACCATATCAACTTATATTTTAATAAAGCGATCAGCTGCATTACATATATTTTCAATCACGATAAAAGCTATAGGTTATATTAGTTTGCTTGCGTATTATCAGCAGTAAACCAGCCCTTCCTTCCCGTTCTGCATTCATTACAAAAATGAATATCCCAAAATAATCTACTCTGCAGGGCAACAGCAATTAATCATTTAATAACACATGATTATCAATACTATTGATCCATTCATCCAGTTTTTGAACATTATCCTATATTATTAAATAGTTCTGTTTAAATTTAAATATCTATTAACACAATTAACAACACAACTATGCATATAAATTTAATGAGTGTAGATTCTCACTACACGACGATTAATGGTTTTTTAGATCTGGCTATAAATGTAACCTATGACAAGAAAGCAGATGACCAACAAACTGAAGAAGAAATATTCAACAATGCAATCTTTGATTTGACAGACTTATTTGATAAAATCAATAAATACAAACAGCTTATTGACACTGATTATCAGAAATCTTTAAATGAATCAGCACAAAAGGTTATTGCTATTGCAGGTGGGGAAGACAAAATAAACAGTATCCTGAACCTTGAAAGAAATGATAAAATTGACGAATGTTTTTTTTATAAATATAAGGATGCCATAGTTAATCACATTTCAAATCAGAAAAACCTATACTTTCGCACTCAAAATAACAGGTTGGTATTGAACATACAATAAGAACATATAAAGGGAGGAATGACAATTTCTCCCTTTATCTATTTAGCTCACCACAATATGGCGACAATAAACATCTTAAAATAAAGAATCTATCCAAGCCTTTCAGGCATCAACACGAGGGATATAAAAAGAAAATTTAGCCCCTTTATTCAATTCCGACTCCACAGTTATTTTACCTCCCATCAACTCTACCAGACTCTTAACAATAGCTAGTCCCAAACCATTCCCTAAAATAGGCTTACTGATATCACTTGTCACACGCGTAAACCGATTAAAAATAACTTCGTGCATACTCTTATCAATACCTATTCCCTGATCTTCCACCGAGAAATATAAATTCTTTTCATCCTGCTGATAACTAATCTCAATAGCTCCTTTAAACGAAAATTTAATGGCATTACTCAGTAGGTTATTTAATACCTGTCGAAGCCTATTACAATCTACAATAAATAAGCTTTGTGCGCTATTTAAAGGTTTACTGATTTTAATCACAAGGGCCTCCTTTCCCAGTTGATTTTTTAAAGATTGGGCTGTAGCGCTAACCTCATCAACCAATGCATCAACATCATAGGCTCTGGCATAAAGCTGTAGCTGATTTGCTTCGATCTTAGAAAAGTCCAATAGGTCATTAATTAAATTAAGTAAAGACAGGCTATTAGAGTAAATCATAGATAAATACTGACGCTGCTCCTCCTTAGTAACAGAGTCTTCCTCAAGCAACTCACTAAAGCCTACAATGGCATTCATTGGAGTTCTTATTTCATGGCTCATATTTGCCAAAAAGACTGATTTGAGTCGATCTGATTCTTCGGCTTTTTCTTTGGCTGTCACTAACTCTTTGGTGCGTTCCTCAACCAATTGTGTCAGGCTGTTTCTATGAAGTTCCAGCTCTTCATTTTGAGCCATCATTTCCTGATTCTGCTCTTCTAATAATTCTTTTTGAACTAAAATCTCTTCGCTTTTTTCCTCCAGTAACATGGTAGATTCCTGAAGATCCCGGGTTCTTTCACGCACTAATATCTCCAACGCTCTTTTCTGTTTTTTTATAAAACGTAAACGTATATAATACCCCCCTATGATACCAAAAACCAACAATAAAAATACCAGAGAAACAAACCACCATGTTGCATAATAAGGAGGAGAAACAATCAACACCATTCTGGTTTCCTTTTCACTCCATACACCATCATTATTTGCTCCTTTCACTTTCAATACATAAGTTCCTGGATAAAGATTTGTATAGGTAACAAAACTTCTGTTTCCCATATTATGCCAGTCCTCGTCAAACCCTTCTAATCGATAGCTATATTCATTCTTAACAGGTAATACATAACTAAGAGTAGCAAAACGAAAAGAAATAACACTTTCTTTAAATGAGAGATGCAAAGTATCTGTACAATAAATTTCTTTGCTCAAATAGTTTTTCCCTTTTTTTACCTCATTTACCTTTACTTGTTCATTAAAAATTTCCAGATCCGTAACAACCACTTGAGGCGAATGCGTATTAAAAGGCATTTTTAGGGGATCAAAAACAGTAATACCTTTCACTCCACCAAAATACAGCTGTCCGTTTTTTCCCTTATAACTAACATTGGGAATCAGGTTACTTGCCAATATACCATCCTGAACGTCATAGTTCTTTATCCTACCCGATTGTTGATTAAAGCAAGTAAGTCCTTTGGTTGTTGAAACCCAAAGATTATGATTTACATCTTCCTCAATGGCTAATATTACTTCTTCAGCAAACTGCTGTGATAAATAATTATAACGCACAAATGAATTTGATTCAGGATCATATTTATTTAAGCCCCGATAAGTTCCTACCCAAAGCGTATTGTCAGAATCAAGCCTAAGGCTTTGTATCACATTATGACCTATAGTAGTTGAATCAAGTGCTTGATGATAAAAACGAAAAACTGAATCATCTTTTAGCACCAGCTTATTTAATCCATTTAAAGTACCTATCCAAATATCACCTTTATCATCCGCCTCAATACAGGTAATACGATTATTCGACAGGCTATTTCTTTCATCAGGTACATCTTGATAAACTTTAAACTGACCGTTATTTTTATTTAAAAATACCAAGCCCTTACCCGATCCCACCCAAATACCACCTGAACCATCATCATAAATACAGGAAATTCTTGTTGTCGTATTAAAAAAGTTATAGTTACGCTCTACAATCCCTGTTTTATAATTATATTTCATCAACTGAGGATCATTCCCTTCAGTTCCCAACCATATAATTTTATCAGGGTTATTTTTATCAAGACATAAGGACCGAATAGAGATACCAGGGTTAAAAGCATTGGTTATAGGCCTACTCTCCTTTGTGCTTTTATCAATTACATTAAGCGTATGAGTTCCAAAACCCGATACCCAAATATTCCCTTCCGGGTCTCCTATTAAATCCGTTACACTCTCTACGGATAAACCATTTTGTGTTTCGGTAGAATATTGTATGCTGCCAAACTTATACATAGATGGGTGCCAATAATCTATTCCTGCCCCATAAGATCCCACCCAAATTCCTCCACTGTTATCACAATACAAAGCCAATATAACATTCCAGCACAATGAACGCTTATTTTTTTCATCATGCTTGGCTACAATAACCTGCTTTAATTGCTTATCTATAATACTAATACCACTGCCTCTTGTACCGATCCATATCCGCCCATTGGCATCTTCTACAATAGCACCCACATAGTTATTTGAAATAGCATATCGTTGGGAAGTCGTTGTATAGAATGAAGATTCTTTTAATACAGGATCATATTCAATTGCTCCATTTAGTGCAGTTCCTATCCACAGGTGATTTTTATTATCGACATACACACAGGTGATTTCAGAGATATTCTCTTTTTTATCCTTATCAAGTAAAGGGAAAAGGCGAATAGATTCCTTCTCTCTATCAAAGAAATATAATCCATTTGCACTACTTATGAACACATTACCTAGCTTATCCTCTACAATTCCAGAAATCTTCACTCCTTTTACCGTAGCGGCCTGTTTATTGAAAACAAAACTATCATCCACTGCATTATACACAAACAAGCCCTTTTGCGTACTCAACCAAACCAGATTATGGCTATCAATATATAACTCTCCCACCCTCCTTATACCAGCAGAAGGAGGTAATTCAATATTTTTTATTATTTCATTTTTTTGCGGATCTAAAACAACCACCCCATATGCAGTTGAAATCCACAAATATTTGTTTACATCTTCCTTAATATTGGTAATTTCACCATCTAAATTATTCAATGAATCACAACATAATTGATTATAATTCACAAAATTATTTCCATCATACCTATTCAAGCCATTTGCCGTCCCAAACCAGATAAATCCATATGAATCTTGCAGGATTGCTTTGATAGTGTTATCAGTTAAACCATCTTCCATGGCAAGATGCCTAAAGGATACTGAAGTATTTGCTGCAAAGGAAATATTTACCAAACACGAGAGTACAATCAGCAGATTCAGGTGTTTTCTATATTTTTTGAGATTTAAAAACATCTACTCTCTTATTAACCGAATTAAATTACACAATTAAAATAAAAATGAGTATGATTACCTTATGTTATCAATTAAAATCAAATGCCGTTATAAAATTCCTTGTCGTTATTTCAATCACCCTATTTTACGGGTTAGTGAAAATAATACTCATACCATACACCAAATAGCATAAGTTCCCAACTCAACATAAATGATTTATTTGATTACCAATACAGCAAGACAACACCCCCGCACTGATAAA
Source organism: Saccharicrinis sp. (assembly GCA_041584155.1). Taxonomy (GTDB): domain Bacteria; phylum Bacteroidota; class Bacteroidia; order Bacteroidales; family Marinilabiliaceae; genus Saccharicrinis. The sequence continues at coordinate 221 of JBFHEL010000226.1, read as the reverse complement.
CATCATGTAATTCACCTTCTTTTTGTATGGAGAAAGTATTACAACACTTTTTTACAGTAAACCTTATAAGATCCATAGAGGAATAATATAAAGCCAATGATGATACGTACATTATTTTGCTTTGGTTGCATTACAAATGTATGAAAATAAATACCGAAAGTACAATTAATCAAATGTTTGATTTGAATTAGAAGAGATTCTAATCATTTCTTCATATTCTT
>JBFHEL010000225.1:0-6809 GCA_041584155.1 Saccharicrinis sp. | reverse complement strand
CAATTCTAACAATTAAATTGTTTTTATTTAGACTGAATATAGAGTGTAAAGATGAAAGCTAATTCATTAGGGTGCAATCCCTAAATATGATGATTTTGTAATGTGGAGATAGCAAAGGTTATGGAAAAGAAAGCGAAAACTTTATTTAAACCAGGATTATGTGATAGCACTTCGTCATGAGGATTGAAATGCCATGAAACAAGGCATAACCTGTCCCGATTGCTTTTGGGAGCATTGTTTTGGTGAGCTGAGATAAAACAACCAAGTGACTTGTGCTGAAGCAGTGTCGGTGCGTAATAGATTTTCTGATGTCTTTTGTTTAATGAAATAATCCTGACCTGCGTTTCTTTTAAAATGTTCAATCGTTATTACATCGGCATTGAATCAATGTTTAATAAGGTTTGTTTCAAAATGAAAAAAAACGGGAGAGTGGGAATGATTCTGTTGTACCCATGATCTTGAAAAATGGGAAGTGTGGTAGTTAGCTTCTGAATAGGGGACTGTTAGGGAAAAGAAATGGTTTTGTTCAGTAGGTCGAGTCACCTGAGTGAAGTGATATTCACAGAGAATATTTAATGTTCTCTGTGAATTATGCTTATTCTACTGGTTGACAAATTGTTTCAATCAAATTGCGGTCATTTAAATATTTGGTATAATCACCGGTGAATTCTATACGTGTTTCAATGGCATCGGATAAGTTTCCGGTTAAACCAATGATTAATTCACAAGCTTCACGAACGCCACTGTTTCCTCCTGTGCTACCTGTTCTGTAATCACAACTTTTATTGTCCACTAAATATTGATTGAATAGGGGATTTGCTGTGCGGTTAATTTGAAAGCTGGCACCAACTGAGCGGGCTAATTCCACATCTAATATATCATCGAAAAAGAAAGCAATCTCATCTGGCTGAAGGTTATTTTCCCTACATATTCGTTCCAATGCTCTTACTTTAAACTTACATCTGAAAAACGCAGCCTGCATATGCTCTCGTTGAGCTAAAAACTGTGCACTTTTATTCTCTTCGCCCGTTACAATAAATGTGTAGGGGAGTTGACCATTACGAAGCCAGTAATCCAGTTTAAGCATATTGATACCCATGGCATCAGGTTCAGCAAAGTTACTCCCTTCATTTCCTATTTTTGATCCGTTATTAAAAACACCATCCCAGTCGAAAATATAGGCTTTTATTTTTGATAGTTTTTCTTTTAGCTCTGCAGCAGGGGTAATAAATGTACCTCCAATGGATTGAAAAGCCTCCTCTACCTTTTTCAATGGGAAAGGTGCGTGTAACTTGTTCATATTATATGGTTTTGCTCATGTTGTCTGCTATGATTCTTTTACCTATTGATGCGTTTGGGAGGAACTTTTTACCCATTCATTTGCTTTCTTTAGGTCTTCTGGAGTGTCGATACACATGGTCTCATCCAATTCGGTAATGACACAGGTAACCGGAAAGCCATTCTCTATCCAACGAAGCTGTTCCAATGATTCGGCAATCTCCAGCGAGGATTGCTTCAGCTTAACAATCTCATTGAGAACTTCGGTGCGATAAGCATAGATCCCTAAATGACGATAGAAAGAATGGTGTTTCATCCATTCCGATTGTTCTACATTTCTTAAAAAAGGAATAGGAGAACGACTAAAATAGATTCCTTCGCTCTTATTGTTTAAAACAACTTTTACTTCGCTCCGACTGATAACCTGCTCTAAATCTTTTGCCTTTTGTATTAAGGTTGCTATTTGTGTATCCTTATTCTCAAAGCATGATTTAATATCGTTTAGCTGATCTGCTTCAAAGAAAGGTTCATCACCCTGTATGTTAACAATTACATCAGCAGCGAGCTTGTATTTTTCTTTGATTTTTGCAGCAGCTTCTGCGCATCTGTCGGTTCCGCTTGTATGATCTTCACGTGTCATGACCGCTTTGCCACCAAACGATTCAACAGCATCAATTACCCTTTGGTCATCGGTTGCAACAAAAACATGCTCCAAACCTTTTTTGCAATTTTCATAAACCCATTGAACCATTGGCTTGTCGCCAATCATGGCTAATGGTTTACCAGGAAGGCGGGTTGAGCTGTAGCGACTAGGGATTATTCCAACTATGTTCATATTATTTCAGAAAAAGACAAAAGACAAAAGGGAAAAGACCCATGGGCCTGATGTTTTGTCTGTTGTCAAGGTTTTTGCAGTACCAAGAAGTATTTATCTTTATACCTTTTGTTAATTATTACATTCTCTTTAATAATTCTTTGATCTCTTCTTTTGAGATGTGATTTCTCCAATCGTGACCAAAGGCATTGTCCCACATATGCTCAAGAGCCCAGCTTACTTCAGCCATCTGATCAAATTGTTCCTCTGTACATCCGGCGGTAATGTTAGCTGGTATTTCAACTCCTTGCAGGGTTTGCATTTCTTTGAATAATTTGTATCCTTCAGGATAGTATTTTTCAAGCTGATTAAATACGATACAGTTTCCAATGCCATGATGAGTACCTAATACTACTGCTAATCCATACGATAAGGCATGACAAACACCTACCTGCGCATAAGTGGTACTGTTTCCTCCCATAATCGAAGCCACCATCATTTTTTCATCAGCTTCCAGTCGGTTTGGGTATTTATTGGTGAAAACATTAATGCATATTTCGTTCGATTTCTCAGCAAAAGCCTTACCCATGGAGGTGATCCAGGTGCCGTTTAAGGATTCTACATTGTGGATGTAGTTGTCCATACCGGTGAAAAAACGATTTTCGGCAGATACGGTAGCTAATAATTCTGGGTCGAATAATACTTCGTTAGGTATAGTGTAGTCACACTTGATACCTAGTTTTTTCTCCGGACCACTCAATACTGCAGTCATGGATACCTCAGCTCCGGTTCCTGATACAGTAGGGATGACTATGGTATATATACCTTCGTTTTTTATTAAATCCAGTCCCTGATAATCTTTGGCATCTCCGGGATTAGTAACCATTAACCCTGTGGCTTTGGCGTAATCCATGGTGGTTCCTCCACCCATTCCAACCATTACGGCAGGTAATTCAGGATGGTGTGCTATTATCTGGTCACGATATTTATTGACGAGAGTAGTTTTGGGTTCATCTTTTGTGTCGATAAAAAACACAAGATCTTTTTCTTGAATAGGAAGACGGTCAAGTGTTTCTTTTTTATCCTGAAAGAAAATATCAATCATAAAAACAGTCCAGTTGTTGTTGGCTGTTTTTCTTCTCTCTATCAGTTCGCCCAGGTGACTCAGGTATCCTTTGCCAAAAGCGTAATGTCCCGGGTTAACAAAACTTCTAAAATCGTATAACATGTTAAATTGTTATTAGTTAGTAGTCAGTGGTCATTCGCTACCCGTATTTATTGACGAGTACAAAAAGACCTTAAAATTGATCCGGAGAACCAAGCTCCGGATATTTTTATATTGGTGTCAAGGGATCGGATGCATGAAGAGATAGAAACCTGGTATGCATCAGAGTGCCTTGGCGGTGATATAATGAAGAGGTTGAAAGGATAAAGTATTATCCTAGCACCTTATCAAATGCATCACATATTGATTTTAGTTGCTCAGGCGTGCTTTTGATATGTATGTTAATAGAAACCAAACGCCCAATGATATCATATGATTTAGGGAGATTAAGATTTGTATAATCCTGAGGTTTGTTTAAAAACTGCATACCTACCGGGGCGGCAACTTTACATTTTGTTAAATGTTCCCAGTTTTTTATAAAGTGGTAGTTGTTGTTATACCAGTAGGCAGAAGCAACTCCTTCTGCGGCTAATCCTGCGGCTGTTTTTTCTGCTTCGGCCTGTGTTGGCATAAAGAAGTTTAATACAGTGGCAGAGTCTCCCTCTTCATCGGGAACGCAACGGAATGTAACCTGAGGAAATTTCTTGAGGTAATCCTTAAGTACTTTTTTGTTAGCGCGAAGTTTCTCCAGGATGTAGTCTATTTTTCGGAACTGGGCCAGACCGACAGCAGCATTAAGCTCCCCGATACGATAATTGGTTCCTAAAATAGCATGCTCCTCAGCACCACGGTTGTCGCCAATGTGGCTGTGTCCATGGTCACTCCAGGTATGAGCTGTGGTATATACATCTTCCTCGTTGGTAATAACTGCTCCACCTTCTCCGGCAGTGATTAGCTTAAAGAAATCAAAAGAATAACAGGCAACTTTACCAAAGGTACCTAACATTTTTCCTTTGTAAGATCCTCCTAAGGCCTGTGCTGTGTCCTCTATTAGAATGATGTTGTGTTTGTTGCAAACTTCCACTATCTCATCTATTTGAGCCATGGCTCCAACCATATGAATTAACATAACAGCCTTGGTTTTAGGAGTAATGGCAGCTTCGATGGATTTTGCAGATAAACAAAGCGTTTCGTCAATTTCTGCAAAAACAGGCACTGCACCACAGTTTATCACTGCTTCAACAGGAGCAATAAAGGTAAAAGGAGGAACGATTACTTCATCGCCGGCTCCAACACCTACTGCTGCCAAGGAAACTGAATCAGCGGCTGTTCCGCTTGATACCATATGGCAATATTTAACGCCATGATATTCGGCAAACTCCTTTTCAAATTCCTTTGCCTTCCAGATGCCTTTTCTTTGTGCATCATGATTATATCTGAACAAGATTCCTGTTTCAAGGACTTCCATTACTTGTTCTTTTTCTTCTTTACCAAATAATTCTGTACCCGGCATATTCTTATGTTTTTAAATGTTAGACAAAAGGACTAAGGCTTATGTCTTTAACGTATTAGGGGCGATTTTTAATAAATCACCCCTTGAATTTTATTATGTTATCCACTTGAGGGATATGGTAGATATCTATTTAGTAAGGCCTACAGTATTTCAAGTTTAACCAAGTCCTGAACGTCAACCATTCCGGCAGGTTTACCATTGCTTACCGCGATAATGTTGTCAATTTGTTTTTCTTTAAAAATTCCAACTACGGCATGTAATTTATCCTCAATATCAACAGTAATAGGCATTTTCATTTCGAAATCGCTCATTTTCATGCTTAATATCTTTTCACCGTCAATGTTCATTTGACGACGAAGGTCTCCATCTGTAAATATTCCTTTGAGGTTACCTTGTGCATCAACAACAGAAACAGCACCGGTAGCATATTTGGTCATTTCTACAGTGGCGTCAGTAACTTTAGCATCTAAACCAATGGTTGGGTTTTTGCTTCCAATAATCTCGCCAACCTTCAAGGTCATCTGACGTGTGTGATTAACAAATTCATGTGTGCCAATCTCGGTAAAATTATTATTGTTTAGGTTCTTCATAATCTTCCAGGGAATGGTGATATTCTGAGCCCCTAATTCAATAGCGTTTTTAACATGTTCAGGATGACGAACAGATGAAAACATGATTTTAGTGTTGTAGTTGTATTTGTTAACTAATTTAATACAATCATCAACTAGTTTTAATGCATCATATCCTTGATCCTGCATGCGGCCAACCAAAACACAAACGTAAGTAGCACCGGCAGCCATAGCCATGTATGCTTGCTGGATATTATAAACAAGGTGAATATTAACCATCATGTCTTCGTCGCGGAGCATTTTACATGCTTTTGCAGCAATCAAAGACGCTGGGATTTTAAATACTGTTTTTTTCTTATCTAAACCTAAGCTTAACAAACGTTTTGCCTCTGTAACAATCTCTTCAGCTGTATCACCTAATGCTTCAATCATTAGCACAGGTACCATTTTAGATAGTTTAACAATGGCGCCGTCAATATCGGTAATACCGTGTCTGTGCATAAAAGTAGGGGTGGTGGTTAATCCGTCGATAAAACCTAACTTAAATGCTTCTTCAATTTCATTGATGTCCGCAGAGTCAAGATATAATTCCATGATAAAATATTTTGGTGATATTATTATTTTCTTATTTGTTTTTCAATATTGTGGATCTCAATTAGAGGCTTTAAAAATTCCTCTAATTCCTCTAAGGGATACTGGCTTGCTGCATCACACAAGGCTTCACAAGGAACAGGGTGCGACTCAATAAAAATTCCATCGATACCTGCAGCTACTCCGGCGCGCGCAATAGGACCTAAATACTGACGTGTTCCTCCGTTGGGGTCTGAACTAGGTATTCCATATCTTCTGATACAGTGGGTAATGTCAAATACTACTGGATAACCTGTTTGTTGTAATTCATAAAAACTACGGGGATCAACAATCAGATCGTTGTATCCAAAAGTATATCCTCTTTCTGTAACCATGATATTTTTGTTTCCAAAGTGTTCAACTTTCTGAACCGGTTTAATCATGTTTTCAGGAGCTAAAAATTGCCCATGCTTAATGTTAATTGCTTTTTGCGTTTTTGCCGCTTCAGAAAGCAATGATGATTGCATACACAAATACGCAGGTATTTGAATAATGTCCAGAACCTCTGCCGCTGCTTTAACCTCAGAGGCCTGATGTACATCAGAAATAACAGGTACGTCAAATGCGTTTTTAACCTTTTCAAGCATTCTTAAACCTTCTTCCAGTCCAGGACCATGGTAAAAATCAAGAGAACTTCTGTTGTCCTTGATATAAGAAGATTTAAAAATAAAAGGAAGGTTTAGGTTCTCGGCTATCTGCTTTAACTTCTCAGCAGTCTTCATCATTATAGACTCCTCCTCAACTACGCAGGGTCCTGCGATAATAAAGAGCTTGTCTTTGCCAAACTGTTGCTGGCCAACTTTGATATTCTTCATGCGCTGTATTTGCCTTTTTTTTCTCAACGAAATTAATGAGGATTATCGAATTAAACACAAAAATTAGTCATGTTTTTATCTTCCT
>JBFHEL010000224.1:0-6827 GCA_041584155.1 Saccharicrinis sp. | reverse complement strand
ATCTCGTACTGCAAACCGGATTCTGTTTCGAAGATGCCTTTTTTCTTGAGATTTTGGCTTAAAAATTCTTCTGATTTTTTTCTGTTCTGTCCGGCAGAACCTCCGCTGTTAATTTTCTTATTTCCTCTTGCCATTAAAAAAGCTGAGTTATTTAAGTGTATTCCCGGATTGCAGATCTTAGCTGCACTCCGGGAATAAGCTTTATTCTAATATCATATAAACAGGTAAATGGTCGCTATACCCATTCAAATATGTACGACCTCCATATGTTCGAAGTAAATTTCCTTTATAATCACCATCCTGCTGTATTAACCATGGTTCGTTAAAAATAATGCAAGTGTCAATCAGAAGTCCGTTTTTGCTATTGGCAAGTCCTTGAGTTACGATCATCTGATCAAACAGATTCCATTTTCCATGGTAAAACAGACTTCCTTTTCCTTTGTTAAATTCTTGTGCCAAAGGGTTGTATAATTCTCCTGTGGGCAGATTTTCTTTGGTGTCGTGTGCTTTTAAGAAATCAGAAATAGATGGATCTGTTGGGTCATCATTAAAATCACCCATGGTAATAACCTTTGCCAAAGGATTAATGTTGAGTAATGAGTCAATGATATGTCTGTTTAATAGTGCGGCTTCTTTTCGTAAGGGAATACTTCTTTCCTGACCCCCATATCGGCTTGGCCAGTGGTTAATAATAATATTTAAGGTATCGTTGTTGAGTAAACCACTAACCAGTAATTGATCGCGCGTATATATTCTATTACCCGAATCTACATCGTGAATAATGAGCGGATAAAAGTGATGATGCAATACCTTAAACAGCTTTGGGTTGTATATAAAAGCTACATCAATACCTCTTTTGTCAGGTGAGTCTTGATGAATAATCTGATAATTATTTCCCTGAAGTTTAGGGTTTTGGATTAAATCCTCAATAACTTTTTTATTTTCTACTTCAGATAAACCCATAATAGCAGGGCCTTGTAAATTCTGATCCTTACCTAACTCTGAAATGACGGTACTCATATTGTTCAGTTTTGAGAGATAACGTTCAGTGTTCCATTTTCTGAAACTTTTGGGGGTAAACTCTTCGTCATTAGTATCGGGAGAGTCTATTGTGTCAAAAAGATTTTCAAGGTTGTAAAATGCAACCACATGTTTTTGTTTTATAGGTTGCTGGCATGATGAAAATAGTCCTGCCAATAAGAGGGCTGTAATAATTATTCGAGAATGCATTGTATTTAACATTAATAGTTGAATTATTCTGCAAAATACGGTTTTTTATTAAAGAAGAATACAATTGTAATGTCTTTATGCATGGCTTTTATGTATAATACCAATTGTACTATGAAGTTAGCGTTAAATAATTTTAGAGATTTTGAGTTTATACAAGGCATAAAAATGAGGCATAGCCTAAGTTCTGTTGAGTTTTTATAACGCAGAATAAGCTCAAAAGAATGAAATTATAGTGCTCACTTCATGGTATTATTGGTATAACTATTGAAAGTGGCATAGAAAAAGGATGTACTGGTTGATTAATAAATAAATCAATGGAGCAATGTTTTTAAGGTAAAGAGTTAAACACCGATTTCTTTAATAATATCGCTAACTCTATCGAGATGTATCATGAGCATTTGATCATTTTTTTTGCGTAACTCAAGATGGTCAATAAAGTATTCGTGTTCTTCAGTAATAGGAAAGTCTTTATTGTAATATTTGAGCTCCTGTTCTTTCACGTCAATCCTGCTTTTTAATTTCTTCAGATTATCCTTATGTTCTTCCAGAGCCAGTAGTTCAACGGAATTGAGTCCGTCTATGTTTTTTTTCGGAATCAGATGTTGGTTGTGTTCCATCACCAGTTTAACTTCCGAAATAAAGAGGTCTAAGCGTTTTTTCCAGAGTTTATGCTCAAACTCAATATCCATTAATTGTATTGTGCCATTTTTCATGTTAGTAGGATTTGTTTTGGGGTGGTTGTTTAGGTATAAATGTTTACGTATTATAAATTTAATAAATTCATAGATGAATGTCCAATATTTTAGGTGTTAAAGCACTGGTTAGTGAAAGTTATGATAAAGAGAACTGAAATAAGGTAGTTTTATGTTGTGATGAATGATCATCGCTTTAAAAGAGAGTGAAATACAGAGTACATGTAGTGAATAAGCACATTGTTTTTTGATGCGTATATGGAATGGAAACAGAAGGAATATAACTGGTTCTTTTATGTGTGTGAGATGCTTGACTATGCAAAGATATTTACAGTATTATACTCAGGAAGACTTAAGGAATATTGGTTGTGTAAATTACTGTTTATTGTTGGTGTTTTTGCCTGGTTTAATAATAAATTTAGCTGATAATTTTGTGTTTATCAGCTAAATTTATCTTTATTTTATAGGGCTTTTAAACTTAAATCGAGGCTTTTAATATGATGGGTGAGTGCACCAACAGATATATAATCCACCCCACATTCTGCATACTCACGCAATGTATCTAAGGTTATTCCTCCGGATGATTCAGTTTCAAATTTACCATCAATAAGCTTAACGGCTTTTTTTGTTTCTTCTGGGGTAAAATTGTCCAGCATAATTCTTTGAATCCCACCCACTCTGATAACCTCATTGAGTTCATTAAAATCACGAACCTCCACTTCAATTTTTAAATTTTTACCTTTTTTCTGCAGATATTGGTGCACTGACTGGATTGCTTTTTCAATACCTCCTGCAAAATCAATATGGTTATCTTTTAGCATAATCATATCGTAAAGTCCAATGCGGTGATTGACGCCGCCACCAATTTTTACGGCTAATTTTTCTATCTCTCTTAGTCCGGGAGTTGTTTTTCGAGTATCTAATACTTTGGTTTTTAGTCCTTTGAGTTTTTGTACATATGTGTTCGTGCTGGTGGCAATTCCACTCATGCGCTGCATGATATTAAGCACTAAGCGTTCTGCTTTAAGAAGATCAAGAACTTTTCCTTCTACAATAAAAGCAATATCGCCTGGTTTAACCATTGCTCCATCCTCAATAAATGTTTCAATTTTAATATTGGGATCAAATTTACAGAATACCCTTCGTGCTATTTCAATACCAGCTATTACTCCTTCTTCTTTGACCAGTAACTGCGCTTTACCCATGGCATCTTCCGGTATGCAGGCTTGTGACGAGTGGTCGCCATCTCCTATATCTTCGCGGATGGCATTATCTATAATGGCGTTGAGAACAGTCTCTTTAATCATCTTCTTTTTCTATTCTTAATTGGTGAATGTAAGTTTTATCTTCCTTTTTTTTAGTCAGGAAATAGAACCTGTAAATTTTACTGCCAGATTGATATTTACCAATAGCAAAAGCAGAATCTTGTCTCTTACCCTGGTGAATAATTTGAAAGCTGCTTACCGGGTTATGCTTAAAAAAGTCATCTAAGATTAACCGGGCTTGCGGGCTGCCAAAAACACCAGACTTCTCTGGTAATACCAATTCAATTTTTCCGCTAAAATAACTGGATAGCTCTTGGGCGTCTGCTTTTCTAGTGGCAGTTATGATTGATGTTGGGAACTGACACTGAACGTTTGCCGAAAAACTCACCAGTAAAACTATTGTTGTTAGCCAAAAAAGTGTTTTGGTTCTTGAACTTTTCATTTTATGCGTTTTGTTGAAACAAAAATATACTAATACAAATATTAAACCATGAATTATAGCTTTCTTTTGTGTTATTTTATGCGCTCATCGCTTCTATTCAATGAATTTTACGTTAATTTTGACTGTATTCAGCTTGGTATTGTGTAATGTACCAATATCATACCAAAGGCTAAAATTATCGTACATTCATCTTAAAAATTTTTATACGGGATATATTGCGAATAGTTTTAATTAGTTTAAAAGGATAGGTAGATTAGATATTTTTTATTTTTACAAGTTTAAGTTACGGAAAAATTCTCCTGATCTTGTGAAGATGGTATTTTGAATTATATATATGAAGGCGGTATTATTATTAATAGGTAAAACAGATGAGAAGTACCTGGAAACGGGTATAAAAAAATATGTAGATAGGCTGGGGCATTATCTTCCTTTTGAACTAAAAATTATTCCGGATATAAAAAACACTAAGAATTTGACTGCTGAGCAGCAGAAAATAAAGGAAGGAGATTTATTGATGCAACAATTTGTGGCAGGAGATGAGGTAATATTGCTCGATGAGGAAGGTAAAATATTTTCATCACGTGAGTTTGCCGATTTTGTGGAACAAAAACAACTAAGAGGATTAAAACGATTGGTTTTTGTTGTGGGTGGGCCTTATGGTTTTTCGCAACAGGTCTATGACCGGAGCAATGGAAAGGTTTCCTTATCCCGAATGACTTTCTCGCATCAGATGGTTCGGCTTATCTTTACTGAACAGCTTTACCGGGCAATGACTATTTTAAAGAACCAGCCTTATCATCATGATTAGTATTTATAACAGGTAACACTATTTCAATGCTTTATTCCTTAAAAAAAGTTCTTCTGTGTTGGCAATTTATTTTTTTTATTGCTGCTATTGTTATTACTACCCTGTTTAGCTGGGCATATATAAATTATAATAGCGATTCGTATAATTCATTGCGTTTTCAGGATGCCTTAAATCAAAAGAGTATTGAGGCGAATAATTTTACCAGTTATTTTGTCCAGTATCTGGATGAAGATAATGAATGGAAAGCCATTGATACTGCACTTAGTTCTAAACCAATAGGGGTTGATATATTGGTTTATAAAAAGGATTCATTGTGCTGTTGGACCAGTCCTGTATTACCTTTCCAGAATGAAGATGTGTCCTTATTACAGGGTAGAGTAGTTAAATTGGCCAATACATGGTATTCAGTCCAGCATCAATTATACAGTGAATGGGATGTATATAATTTAGTAAGCATAAAAACCGAGTATTCCTTTAAAAATTCATTTTTAGAAGATGAATATGCCGAGGATTTGCCCTTGATGCGATGCAAAGAAATTAGTTTAAATAAAAATGCAAGTGGGGAAAAAGTATATGATATATATGGAAATTATCTTTTTACGGCGCTTAAATGTACCCAGTCTAACTTAAGTTATGCTCTCTGGGGAATATTCTTCTTCTTCCTGAGTATGCTCTTTTATATACAGTTGGTGGTTTATATACTTAAAAAACAACAGTCTGTTTTAAGCAATAACCTATTGTATATGTTTAATGTATTTTTTGTCATATTGTTTTATCTGATACACATTCATTATCAGTTTCCTTCTATTTTATTTTCTTTCTCTTTGTTTTCTCCAGTGTATTTTGGAGCCACAGTCTTATTTCCAAACCTTGGGAGTCTGTTGTTATTTGCTATTATTGTTTTTTCCGAATCATTTATTTTTTTCAGGTATGTACGGATGCCGGCCTTTATTGTTAAGCCTAAAGAACGAAAGTTTTTTAGAAATATAGTAATTGGACTTATGATTGCCCTGGCTTTTGTTTTTTGGCATTTACAAAATGGTATTGTGTCGTTGCTGGTTTCTAATTCGGTATCCGCAGCTATTTTGTTTAAAGTATCCAATTTACAGTTTTTTGATATAGTAAGGTTTTTTATAATCTCTCTTTTGTGGTTATCGGCTTTACTGGTGATGGAAAAAATAGTAGCTGTTTTCCTTAAACATGTAACTAAAAAAGTGTTGTCTTTGATTGCTGCTGTAGTGGCTTTTACTGTGTCGTTGTATAGTTTTGATCTGATTTTTTGGATGGCATCTCTTATGTTTTTAGTGATAGCCAATATGCTTATCTGGATCACCCGTCGCAAGAGTTATCATGCCTATACAACTTTTATCTGGTTTGTGGGTGTGTTTTCATTATATGGTTTGTATTCCTTCTATTATCATAACTACAATAAGGAAAGAGATGAGAGAAAACTTCTGGTAGAGAATTTATCATTTCGTCTTTTGCAGGAAGAAGATCCCTTATCGGAAATGTTACTAAAGGAGATGGAAGGATCCTTAAAGACTGATTCTTTTTTATTGGATCAAGTGTTGAAGGAAAATATAGATGTAGAAATGATTACTCAGTATTTGAAGACCAATTATTTTCAAGGTTATTTGGAGAGATTTGATTTGCAGGTGGTTCCGTGTTGGCCAGGCGGTGAGTTGTATATTGATACTGATAATGTTAGTTATGATTGCTATGATTATTTCGATAGAATGCTGACTAAGTCTGGGGTTCAGGTTATGGGAAGTGAACATTTTTACTTTCTAAAAAACCAGGGAGGCATAGTAACCTATTTTGGTGTTTTTAGAATGTATCAAGGAGATGTGAGAAAAGAAACATGCCTGTTTATTGAATTGGTGGCTAAGCCGTATTTTGAAGGACGTGGATATCCTGAACTTTTACTATCCGAAAGGGAAAGTAAGCTGAAAGAACCTTTGGTGAGTTATTCTTATGCAAAGTACGTTGATGGTATGCTTGTGAAGCAGGTAGGTGATTTTGCCTACCCCATCCATAAGGATAGACTGGTTAATAACTGTGATGATCATACCTTCTTTAATTCTCAAGATTTTTCACACATTTGTTACTATCCTCAGGATAACACCTGCATCCTACTTTCTTTACCAAACGTCACCTTTTCGATGTTTTTGGTTGCTTTCTCTATTTTATTTGTTGCCTTTTTTATTTTTGGCTCCTTACTTATTCTGGTTACCCGATTGCGCAGAGGCCGATTTATGTATGACTTTACCGTTCAGGAACGTATCCAAATTGCTATAGTAAGTTTAATGATGTTCTTGCTGTTTGTTATTGCCAGTGGTTCTGTATGGCAAACGGTTCGTCGTTTTGAGGTGAAAAATAATCAGATGCTT
>JBFHEL010000223.1:0-6854 GCA_041584155.1 Saccharicrinis sp. | reverse complement strand
CAGCACCCCAGATTGGAAAATCAATACGTTTAATTGTTATTGATGCAGATCCTTTGAAAGAAGAATTCCCGGAATTAGAAGGGTTTAAAAAAGTGTTGATAAATCCAATAATCACGGAGTATGGTGACGGAAAGTCAAATGAGTCAGAAGGTTGTTTAAGTCTTCCTGGTATCCGTGAGGATGTCAATCGCCCGTCTAAAATAAAGGTGGAATACGAAGATGAGAATTTTGAATTGCATGAAATAGAGTTGAGCGGCTTTGCTGCAAGGGTAGTGCAGCACGAATATGATCATATTGAAGGAAAATTATTTGTAGATCATCTGTCCCCTCTGAAAAAGCGACTGCTTAAAGGTAAGTTAACCGCTATCTCCAAAGGAAAAGTGGATGTGAGTTATCGTATTATTACGGCGTAGGGACTTACTTTAATATTATATCATTCAGGTGTTAATTGTTTAACACCTTTTTTTGTGCCTTTTTGTTTCTTAGAAAATTATTTTAAAATATACTAAAAACATGTGTTGGTAATTAAAATAGGGTATTTCGTTGAAAAATAAAATGATGTTGAATGAATATATATACTTTTATGAGTAGTAATATTTAATTATATTATAAAGATATGTAAAGCGATGTGAGTTGATTCAGGAGCTTTGAATATAATTAGTATATGGGTTGTAATAATATAGCAAAGCTATGTTTATTGTTTAATTTGACTTCTCAGAATGCTCTTTAACTCAATTGATTTTGCGGTTTTTTTACCAATAGTATTGGTACTGTATTGGTTTGTTTTTAACAGTAAACATAAATTACAGAATCTTTTAATTGTTATTTCAAGTTACCTGTTCTATGGATGGTGGGATTATAGGTTTTTAGCTTTAATTTTATTTAGTACCATTGTCGATTATTCTGTTGGCCAGCTCCTTGTTAAAGCAAAAAATATTACAAAGAGAAGGTTATTGCTCTGGTTAAGTATAACTGTTAATCTGGGTTTACTGGGCTTTTTTAAATACTACAATTTCTTTCTTGATAATTTTCTTACTGCCTTTTCTTTTTTTGGAACCGAAATAAAGGCTTATACTCTTTATATTGTATTGCCAGTGGGTATAAGTTTTTATACCTTTCAAACGCTGAGTTATACACTCGATGTGTATCATAGGCGAATTGAGCCAACAAAAGATTTTGTCACTTTTATGGCTTTTGTAAGTTTCTTTCCTCAATTAGTTGCCGGACCTATTGAAAGAGCTACTCACCTATTGCCTCAGTTTTATACCCCCAAAACATTTAATTATCCAGAAGCGGTTGACGGTATGAAGCAAATATTGTGGGGCTTGTTTAAAAAAATGGTTATTGCCGATAATTGTGCCTATTTTGCTAACCTTATTTTCAATAATTCAGGTCAGTATAATGGCAGTACACTTGCATTAGGGGCCGTTTTCTTTTCATTTCAAATTTATGGAGATTTTTCTGGTTATTCTGATATTGCAATAGGCACAGCAAGGTTGTTTGGTTTTGAACTTAGCCGAAATTTCGCGTATCCCTATTTTTCTCGAGATATTGCAGAGTTCTGGAGAAGATGGCATATTTCCTTATCAACCTGGTTTAGAGATTATTTATATATTCCCATAGGTGGCAGCAGAGGTAATATATGGAGGAGGATTAGAAATGTTTTTGTCATATTTGTTGTTAGTGGCTTTTGGCATGGGGCTAACTGGACTTTCATTGTCTGGGGGCTTCTGCATGCCATTTATTTTTTGCCATTGCTCTTAACCAAACGTAACCGGAAAAATATGAATGTTGTTGCCAGTAAGCACTGGTATCCTACATTTAGAGAGTTTATGGATATTGGTTTAACCTATGGTCTGACGGTTTTTGCATGGATATTTTTCAGAGCAGAGGATATCAATCATGCAATAAATTATATTGCAGGTATTTTTTCAAAGTCATTTTTTTCTATGCCCGATTTTGATGATCGTTTGCATGCTCTAACAACCATTATTCTGGTCTTTGTGATGATTGTTTTTGAGTGGGCAGGAAGAAATGAACAGTATGCTATAGCCCGATTCTATAGCAAATCAACGCTTATGTTGAGATGGTCTTTTTATCTTGTCTTGGTGTTTGTTATATTTTGGTTTCAGGGAGAAGTTCAGGGATTTATTTATTTTCAGTTTTAAATAATTACAATGAAGTTTTTTTTTATAAAAAGGAGCCTCCTGTTTGTAATAATTGCTTTTTGCTTTATTGAGGTGATGGCAGCGTTTTTAATAAGTACTAAATTGTTTTTAATCAATTATCCCGGGCATCAAATTTATGAAGCCATAGATAAAAGTAAAAAGAAAAGTACGCAAACCCGATTGCTGCTCGGAGATAGTGTGGCTCGTCAGTTATTTCCCAACGATGAAAGTAATGATTATTTCAATTCTTTGGCGGCCAATCAGGCTATTAGCATGGCAGGACAGTTTATACTTCTCAACAATTATATAAAAGAGGGAAATAAAATAGATACCTTGATTTTATTATTTACGCCAGAGTCTTTTCAGAACAATTTAAATGATGAGTTGACCTTTCATTATTTTATCAAGCCTTTTTATAACAAAGTTAACAAACCTTATTTTACCAACTATTTAGTAGGGCAGGTAAAAAAAATACCCTTTTACCAGCTTAGTGTTGTACCTCATATCTACAGTACTATATGGGCTCCGGAATTTACCTGTAAAGATACAATGGACTATAGTTTCTTATCTCCGATTTCAATTGAATATCTTTCCAGGATAAAGGAGTTGTCCGATGTTTGTCATTTCGAATTAATCATTAAATCACCGCCTGTAAGTTTCAATAAAAAAACAGTGGTTGAACATATGGATGTAGCAGAGGCCAAAAAATGTGGTTTGCTCAATGAATTTCAGGCATACTTTAATAGTGTTCATTATTTTGATAGTACCCTGTTTGTTGATGGAACTCATTTAAAACAGCCAGAATTGTTTATATCGGCTTATGAAAAGCTTATTGATTAAAGGATGATTGAAACATTGGTAACCAAAAATATGTTTTTAGTAAAAAAAATAAGTAATGTTTATTAAAATATAGATACTTTTAAACGTTAATTTTTTTAAACCTTCTTATATGCGAAAAACCTTATACCTGTTATTTATTGTTGTCATGTTGGCAGGATGTGTTCCTCAAAAAGAAATATTATATCTTCAGGATAAAGATAAAGATTATACAGAACAGACTTTTGAGAATAAAAAGGCTCAAAATAAAATAAAAAATTTCGATCAGATATATATTCAGGTATCTAGTTTCGATAATGGGGAAGTTAACTTTATGAGTAATGATGCTAATCGTTACGGTGGAGGAAGGACAGAAGCAGATATTGCCATGGTATCTTATACTGTCGATAGGGATGGAACAGTTAAGTTACCTATACTCGGAAAAACAGAGGTGGTTGATTTAACTCCTAATGAGGCAGCAGAAAAAATTCGTAAGGAGCTGGAGTCCTATCTGAACACTCCGTCTGTTCGTGTTTCTTTTGTGAATAAAAGCATTACTGTTCTAGGAAGTGTGGATAATCCAGGTAGATATTTTTATTCTTCGGAGTATTTAAATGTTTTTCAGGCTATTGGTTTAGCAGGAGATGTTACAGAATATGGTAATAGAAGAGAAGTGATGATTATTCGTGATTCGGAAGATAAGGTTACCCGAAAAAAAATAGATCTCACACAAGTGGACCTGCTTGCAAAATCAGATTTATATTTACAGTCAGATGATATCGTTTATGTTGCTCCTTTAAAACGACGTTATTGGGGTTTCCAGGCTTTTCCCTGGTCAATTATTATAAGTTCAATTACAGCCTTTGTTTTGGTTGCAGAATATGTTAAGTAATGAGTATTAAAAATCAGATTCCCAATGAAAAGCATATTGATTTAAGGAAAATCTTTAAATCTCTCTATTCAAACTGGTATTGGTTTGCAGGATCAGTGATGTTTTGCTTAATCCTTGCTGTTGGAGCTTATAAATTATTGCGCCCGCAGTACCAGGTGTACTCAAGTGTGTATATTAAAGAAGATATGGGCCTGACAGGAGAAAAGGCCATGGAGTTTATGCAAAGCTTTAGTTTGTTCGATAGAAAAATGAACTATCAAAATGAAATGCTGTTTTTAAAATCCTCACCACTATTACGCCAAACCATATCAAAACTGGAGTTGGAAACAGCTTATTTTTTAAAGGAGAATTTTATTTATAATGAGATTTATAAAGCTTCTCCCTTTTTTGTTAGTATAGATTCATTGCATCCTCAAAGTATTGATACCTATTTTAATATCAGTTTTAATGAGGATGGAACCTTTCAGATTAGTGCAGATAAGAATAAATATCATACGATTAATTATTCTACAGGAAAACGTGAAAAACATATGAAGAACCTGGATCTTGAGGGTGTGTTTTTCCAATCCGATGTTGTTGAATCTGATGGATTTAAGTTTAAGGTTTTTTTAAATGAGAATATTGATTTAAGTGAGGTCATTGGTAAACAATACCGGTTTAAGTTTTACGATAAGGAAGATTTGGTAATGAAATATCAGGAACAATTAAAAGTAGTTCCCGTAAATCCTGATGTTAGTGTGGTTGAAATATCCATTAAAACACCTACTCCAGAAAAGGATGTTGACTTCATTTATACACTCACTAATTTGTATCTGCAGCGAAATCTGGATCGTAAAAACCATCTTGCACGTAATACAATTTCTTATATTAATACTCAATTGGAAGAGATTGGTGATTCATTAAATTTTGCTGAAAATACCTTACAAAATTTCAGATCCTCCAATCAGGTGATTAGTATTAATACCAAGTCAACCAGAGTGCTGGAACAACTTAAACAGCTGGAGTTAGGTAGAGAAACAACACAGCGAACATTTAATTACTATGAAAATTTAGAGGAGTACTTTACAATGGGTTCCGATTATAGCAATGTGGTTGTTCCTTCTTCTATGGGCGTGCAAAATTTAACGCTTAGTGAATTGATTAAAGATTTACTTATCCTCTCTAAAAAGCGAGATGATTTAATAGCGAATAAACAGGAGAAGAGCCCTTTTCTTAGAAACCTGGAAATACAAATCACCAACCTTACTAAAAGTATTGAAGAAAATATTCGCTTCTCCCTATCATCGTTACAGCGTGAACTCAATGATTATCAGGAGAAGATAGCAGAATTAGAAAAACAAGTTGAGAACCTGCCTAAAACAGAACGAAAGCTCTTGGGTATGGAACGAAAATTTCAGATTAGTGATGCTATTTATACTTTTTTATTGCAGAAAAGAGCAGAAGCTCAAATCTCAAAAGCCAGTAATTTACCCGAGCACGAAATTGTTGAACCTGCCCGTATCCTGGATAAAGTATTTCCTAAACTATCGATCAATCTGATTTTTGCGGTTTTTATAGGTCTTCTTATCCCCGGGAGTGTGATGGCATTCAATGAAATAGTGGATGATAGGATTAAAAATGAAGATATGTTAACCGAAAAGTATGTGAATACTTCCTTTTTAGGTACAATTATTAAAAAGCCTACTGATAAAAATAATCTTGTTGTTCATCAGGTTCCCTCTTCGTCTATCGCAGAAACGTTTAGAACCATACGAACTAATTTGTTTTATTTTATGCAAGGAGAGGAACATAAAAATATCCTAATATCATCAAGTGTGGCAGGTGAAGGAAAGAGTTTTGTGTCGTTTAATCTTGCTACGTCTTTAGCTAATCTGGGGAAAAAGACCATAGTCATTGGTTTTGATTTGCGTAAAAAAGGACAGTTTGTTGATTTTGAACACGACAATACGATTGGCTTAAGTTCTTACTATATTAAAGAGAAAGAACTGAATGAAGTAATATGTCAGTCGCATATCGAGAATCTTGATTTTATCGCTCCCGGAATTATTCCGCCTAACCCATTAGAACTTATTGGTAGTGAAATGACCAGACAGCTCTTTGAGGAGTTAAATAATCTTTATGACTATATTATTATCGATACACCTCCTTTAGGTGTGCTTAGTGATGCTTTTATGCTTATGAAATATAGCGATGTAAATTTATTTGTTGTTCGTGAGCGCTTTACACATCAGGATATTTTGGATTCGGTATTAGCAGAAATTAAGAGTAAGGGATTTACTAACGTAGGTCTTATTCTGAATGCCAGTAATATGGATGGTAAAAAGTACAAGTACAATTACAATAACAACTACAGTATTTCTCACGAGGTTTAATATAGCGGTATAAATACGCACAATAAATTATAGTGAATGAAAGTAATTCAGCTTTGCGGAAAAGATTTTTGGGGAGCAGGAAGAGCCGCATACCGACTGCATAAAGGACTGCAAAAAGCAGGAATAGAGTCAGTTATGTGGGTGGGTGCAAAAAGGTCAAATGATGATTCTGTGAGAAATATGCAGGCGGGTTTTTTTGCTAAAAAGCTTACTAAGGTGTATGTACATCTGGAAAAAATATATGTGCGGATATTTGGCGGAAGAGCAAGAGATATGTTTTCTGCAGGTAAACCAGCGCATAACTTTATAAAACAGATCCAAAAAGAATCTCCTGATGTTATTCACATTCATTGGATTAATAGAGGTTTTGTAAATCTGCAGGCTTTAAAAAATTTAAATATTCCTGTTGTTATTTCGTTGCACGATATGTGGTGGTTTACCGGAGGTTGCCATTATGATGAATACTGTGGCAGATATGAGCAAAAGTGCGGCAAGTGTCCGGTAATCAACTCTAATGGAGAACATGATTTAAGCTATAAACTCTTACAACATAAGAATAAGGTTTTAAATAGTATTCCTAATCTTACTTTTATAGGATTGAGTAGT
>JBFHEL010000222.1:0-6861 GCA_041584155.1 Saccharicrinis sp. | reverse complement strand
GATAAAAAAACGCATGTTATCATTGTAACTGATGATGATATATTCCATATGCTTAATGCAAAAACAATCAATGACGATAATCATTGGGAAATTATAGAACAAACCCTGGAAAACGCCCAAGGATCAGGTACTATCGTGTTACACTCTAATCCAAACACAAATCCTGAGGGAGCTCAAAGATTGAGAGATATGGGTTGGAAGGTGCATTATGTAACCAACGAAGCAGAACTATTAACTTTTGCTGCTGAATTTTCAAAAACCAATTATTAAAAGACATTGCTCAAGTGTACGACATCTATTTTTTTATTCATCATTTAACAACCTGTCCCTTTGATTTCCTGCAAGAATCAAAGTATACAAACCCCCAAAAAGGCATTGATACCAATGCACTTTTACTGGACGTACTGCGGGATATTGACTCCTCATTTATTGCAGAAATAGAATTACAAGATGAAGAACATTTCAAAGGCTTCTCTTCTGAGCATCTTTGCTCATTACATCTTGCAGCCTGGTTTTTTTCGCTCGATTTTTTCAAGAACAAGAAGAACTTAGCTTCCTCTATCAAGCGATTTTTATTTAACGAACTGTCTTTACTCAGTAAGTTTGTTAAACACCGAGAATGGCTGACTGATGAAGACAGAACAGAAGAATTTGTAAGGTCAGCACTACTTTATTGCGATATAATTCCGGATAATGAAACCCCGGAAGAAGCAAGAGACAGACTCGATAGCCTGAGTATTTTAAAACGAAACAATATTTTATCTGAATCAAAAGCCGCTTTCGAAAGAATTATTCAGATTAGAAAGGCGATGGCAGACAAAAAAGCACGAGAAGCAGCAAATGTATATGGAAGAGAATAAAAAACCAGTTATTGCGCTCACCAATAAGGAGCGATTCCCTTTACTTAATGATTTATCATTACTTAATAATTTAATACAGGACACCCATGCTCCCAAATATAATTTTAAGAGTGGAGATCGTTTAGAGCAACACCATCTAAAAGAAGTACATGCATACAAAGCGCATACCCAAAAACGCGAACATATAACTACGCAACCGCCTTTATGGTTAAAATCCTTTATTAACGATTGCATTAAAAACATACCTTTCTACAGGCAACGTTCTGCAGATTTTTTATCACATCCCAGCATTTCAAAACAAGAAATAAGAGAACAACCCTGGAATTTTGTTCACGACAATGCCACATTAAACGACCTGCTAGTATATCAAACCTCCGGAACAACCGGCCCAGCTATGGATGTCAATTTCAGTCCGTCAAGTCAGGCCGCCTGGATACCTCAATTAGAAGTCATTCTTGAACGCCATAACATTCAGCTCTCTTACGATGCAAACAGCACAGCTATTGCACTCATCTGCGACCAGGAAACAACACTGACCTATGCCTCTCTTTCCACCTATTTAAAAGGATCGGGAGTAATTAAAATCAACTTAAACCCGGCCGATTGGAAAAAACCCGGTGATCAGGTTGCCTATCTGGAAAAATATAATCCCGAAATCTTAACCGGCGACCCAATAGCCTTTCTCTCGTTAAAAGCACTCAATCCGAAAATACAGCCAAAGGCTTTAATTTCTTCAGCTATGAAATTACATCAACCCATCGCCAAGGAATTGAGCGAATATTTTGATTGTCCGGTTATAGATGTATATTCCATGACCGAGTGCAGGATGTTAGCCTTTAAGGAAGGAGGTGCATACAGAACAATTCGCCCTGACTTATATTTTGAAGTACTGGCAAGCGACAAGGATGAAGTTTTACCCATAGGAGAACGTGGTGAATTAGCCATTACCGGTGGCAACAACCCTTATTTACCACTTATACGTTATCGAACAGGTGACTTTTGCAAGATAAAGATAATTGATGGCATTCAGTACTTCGAAGAATTAGAAGCGCGGGAGCCAGTGATTTTTTATGACCTCAGCAACAAAAGGATCAATAACATTGATATCTCCAGAGCATTGCTTAAATTCCCTCTGGCAGGTTTTCATCTGCACCAAAACAAAGACTACTCCTTACAATTTACAGGATGGAGTATATTCAATGTTCAGGACGACATTATCCATGCGCTTCAAACCATATTCAATCACACCCTGAAACCTGAGGTTCAAATAAAAAATACGAATCAGATAAAATCCAACCAAAAACAAACACACTATTCATCTGACATATAGATAAATACACCTCAAAAGCAAATACTAATTGAAATATATCAGACATTAAATCATCATTTCCGATTAAATAGCATAAAACGAGCCATAGAAACCCTTTATTCACACAACCCGTCCCGTCTAGGGAGAAGTATGATTATTGCTGGGAAGCTCCTGCATTTTACAGGACAAGCTATTTGGCTATTGAAAATAAAATTTAAACACATGAAACAAGATACCTCCACAATACTTATTATATTTTTTTTCTGGTCATTCAATTTAATAGCTCAACACGATTCTTCCAAGGTATCGCTATCCGACACTATTGAGCTTAAGGAAACCACAATACAAGCCTATCGGGCTGACAGAACACTTCCCCTTACATTTAAAAACATCAATAAGGCATTTATCGACAATATCAACACAGGCCAGGACCCCTCTCAAATACTGAGCGCAACACCTTCCATTCATTCATATTCTGATGCAGGTAACTATCAGGGATACGCATATTTTCGATTACGGGGAATAGACCAGACCCGGGTAAATATGACCATGGACGGAATTCCCCTGAATGAACCCGAAGACCAGGGAGTTTATTTCTCTAACTACCCAGATTTTTTCAATTCGGTGCAATCCATACAAATACAACGAGGTGTGGGCACAACAACCAATGGAGTTGCCAGTTATGCCGGAAGCATCAATTTTCAATCACCAAACTTAAGAGATACAACTAAAACAGAGATAGGAGGAAATTATGGCTCATTTAATTCCTACCGACTTTATGGTGAACATACCAGTGGCCTTAAAGAAAATAAGGCCTTCTATTTTCGTCTTACGCATCAAGGCTCTGACGGATACAAGTTCCATTCCGGCAATCTCTCCAGCTCTGCTTTTTTAAGCGCCTTTATACAAAAAGAAAAAAACAGTTTAAAATTAACCGGTTTTATAGGCAATCAAAAAAATGACTTATCATGGATTGGGGTAGCGAAAGATACTATCAAAGCAGAACCACGTACAAATGGCAATGCCAATGAAGATGACCAATTCACACAATCCTTACTTTCTTTACAACATTCCTGGCTATTAAAACCAAATATCAAAATAAACACAACGGTCTATTATAATTATTTAGATGGAGACTACGATTTTGATTTAAATAATTTTTTGGGTTACAATTCTACAGACGAAATGTACAATTATGATTTTCAACATCATTTTGCAGGCGTGTTTTCAAATATAAACTGGTATACAAGTCATTTTAAAGCACATGGTGGTTTTCATTACAATAAAATAGACAGGCGCCATATAGGATCAGAACATACACTGGGTGAATTATATAGCAATCACGGCTACAAATCTGAATTTAGCTCATTTGTAAAAATCAACTATACCATTCAGCGATTCAATGTATTTGGCGATGTACAATATCGACATACTGATTTTGATTATGCGGGATCTGTATCATTTGACAAACTCAAATGGGACTTTATTAACCCAAAGTTGGGCATTAACTATTTTATCAAAAAGCAAATAAACATCTACTACAGTTATGGTAGATGCAGTCGGGAACCCACCAGAAATGATATTTTTAGTGGAGATGACAACCTATATGCTGACGAAGATGGTAATGCCATCTATTCAGACATTGCCAGCGAACAGGTAAATAATCACGAATTAGGGATTAAAATTCAACAAACAAGATGGCATCTAAACACCAACCTATACCTGATGAATTTTAAAAACGAAATTGTTTTAAACGGACAATACGGACCCAATGGTTTGGCCTTGCATAGTAATGTAGCAAATAGTTACCGCAGTGGCATAGAAATAGACTTTGCTGTTAAATTTCCCAATGGCATCAGCTACTCCAATAATTCATCCTTCTCCAGGAATCGTATTTCAGAAGAAGACATAAAATTTGAACCTATATTAAGCCCTTCTTTAATCAGTAATCAAACT
Source organism: Saccharicrinis sp. (assembly GCA_041584155.1). Taxonomy (GTDB): domain Bacteria; phylum Bacteroidota; class Bacteroidia; order Bacteroidales; family Marinilabiliaceae; genus Saccharicrinis. Next base: position 2,736 of record JBFHEL010000222.1, on the reverse strand, counting down.
CTTAAGTACAGCACCAAACATTTTAATGCCGGCATAAATATCCGATATCAGGAACAAAATTACATTGACTTTGAAAATGAAAATACGGTTCCTGCCTTCTCTACAATTGACTTATTTGGGAATATCTACCTCAAATCTCTTATCATACAACTCAAAATCAACAACATTGAGAATAAAACCCCATTAACCAGTGGATATATGAGTATATACAATACGCCTTTATATTTTGTACAAGCCCCTATTAATTTTAATTTTGGTCTGAAATGGATTTTTTAACATATATACTTGATATTGATAACTCAATGCTAACTATTTACAGTTATCAAATGAGTTACATCGAATTTATTGGTACCTCCTTGGGTTTAATTTCGGTATGGCTTGCTACCAAAGCAAATATACATACCTGGACCACAGGAATAATTAATGTAATGGCATTCTTTGTTATCTATTATCAGGTACAGCTATATTCCGATATGTTCCTTCAGGTTTTCTTTTTACTTAGCTCTTTCTTTGGCATCTTTCAGTGGTTCAGAAAGAAACCAGAATATGAAGACAAAAAAATAACCACTTTAAATGTAAAATACTTAATGGTTCTTTTAGCCAGCATTGTGATTCTCACAGCCCTGTTAGGTATATTTATGTCTCATATTCACCTCATCTGCCCAGTCTATTTTACCAAAGCAGCTGCCTATCCCTATTTAGATGCGCTAACGACTACTTTAAGTGTATTTGCTACTTTCCTGATGGCTTATAAACGCATTGAATGCTGGGCTCTATGGATTTTAACAGATCTGATTTGCATTGGCCTTTACATTCAAAAAGGCATCACAGTCATTGCACTGGAATACTTCATCTTTTTAATAATGGCCAGCTGGGGTTTTATTCAATGGCAAAAATCAATTACTTATGCAAAGAGGCTTAGTATTGGGTAAGTTTATGCCCATTCACACCGGGCATATTCAATTAATAGAGTTTGCATGCAAGCATTGCGATACATTATTGCTATGGGTTTGCGTATCCCATCAGGAGACCATGGCGGCAGAGCTGAGAATGAAATGGGTGAAGGATATTTTCAAAGAAAATAAAAAAGTTCAACCCATACTTTTTCAATATAACGAATCTATTTTACCAAACACATCTGAAAGTTCCAGGGAAGTTTCCTTAATCTGGTCAGAAGCTATTAAACACTATTTGCCTGAAATTGACCTCTTCTTTTCATCAGAAAAATATGGCGATTACGTAGCCGAATACTTAGGAATTAAACACATACACTATACCTATGATAAATATATTTCAGCATCTGATATCCGAACCAACCCATACCTGAATTGGGATTTTATTCCCTCACAAGTAAAACCCTTTTATCACCGGAAAATTTGTATTGTTGGGACCGAATCTACCGGGAAAAGCACCCTGGTTAAAAAACTTGCAGATTATTACAAAGCAGATTTTGTTGCTGAAGCTGGACGAGACCTTATTGAAGACTCCAAACAATGCGCTCCTAAAGACCTAATTGCCATTGCTCAAACGCATGCAGAAAACATTCTTCGCGAGCAAGAAAAATTAAACCGCTTATTATTTATTGATACAGATATTACTATTACCCAATCCTATTCCAGATTTTTATTTAATCAGGAATTAAATGTCGATGATTGGATTACAGCTGCCAATGCCTGCGATCTGTATTTATTTTTAAACAACGATGTACCCTTTATTCAGGATGGCACCCGCTTGCACGAAACAGAACGAAACATGCTCCATCAATCACATTTGCAAGCTTTTAAACAATCCAAAATTCCTTTTACCCTCATTCATGGTAATTGGGAACAGAAATTTGCCCAGGCAACAAAAGTCATTGATGAAACATTTACATTTTCATAGCAGAAAATACCTTCTCAATACAAAAAACAATACCCATTCATTAAACCCGGATCATCCGTTAGAACTTCGTCATAAGCATTGAAAACGCCATGACACAAGCCTATAGTGAAACGAGTCATAACCTGTCCCAATTTCTTTCGGGAGCATCGTTCGGTCAAGCTGAAATAAAGCAACAAAGTGACTTGTATTGAAGCAGTGTCGATGCTTAATGGATTTTCTAAAGCAAGTTGCGGATTAAATACATGAGTATTACATTTTAATATGATTGATCCAACATTCTTTATAGCCCCAAAATAGTATTTAGCTATCCTAAACTCAAAAAAACTACCAACTTATTGGAAAATAATCCTTTAAAAACTTCCCACACCAATGTTTGCCTGTATTTATTCCATCGATAAACGGATCACAGACACGTGCTGCCCCATCAACAATATCCAGAGGAGGTTGAAAATCGTGAACCCTTTGTTTATGTTTGGCTAATTCAGCAGGATCTTCATCGGTAACCCATCCTGTATCCACGGCATTCATAAAAATCCCATCTTTTGCTAAATCGCTTGCTGAGGTATGGGTAAGCATATTTAATGCAGCTTTTGCCATATTGGTATGCGGGTGCCGGTCTTCTTTTGTGAAAGTATAAAATTTTCCTTCCATAGCCGATACGTTTACGATGTGTTTTTTGCCTGTATAATCCTTACGCATGAGGGCAATCAACCTATTACAAAGCACAAAAGGGGCAATTGCATTCACCAGCTGTACCTCCATCATCTCAACGGGTTCTACCTGCCCCAGTTTCAGCCTCCAGCTATTGGTTTTACGTAAATCAACCTGTTGCAAATCAGCATCTAATTTACCTTC
>JBFHEL010000221.1:0-6882 GCA_041584155.1 Saccharicrinis sp. | reverse complement strand
TGAATGGTAAGAGCTTTTAGTTTATTTTCACCAATTAATATATTATTCTCTTTTTCCTTCTTTTCCGATTCATATTTTATGCTAAGCTCTTCAACAACATTGGTCATATTCTTATCCAGGCACGAATCAGAATACATCTTATAATACTCATGACTTTTTAATGCCTGTTCATATTGATTTTGCCTGGAATACAATTCATACAACACTTTATAACTCTCCTTTAGCAATTCATGATCGTTAATTTGTTGAGCTCCTGCAATACTCTTATGTAAAAAGGTTACTGATTCTGTGTATTTTGACCAGACAAAATACAACTCCCCAATTCTAAAATATACCAGTGCGATTCCTTTTAAATCATCTACCCTGTTTTTATATTGCAGAGATAAAAAGTAATTTTGACGAGCTGCTTCAAAATTATTATCCAAAAAATGAATTAAACCAATTTGATAATAACAATTACCTTGACCTACAAAATCTAACAGGTTATTTTTTATACTCAATGCCTCGTTAAATAATTTTAAAGCCTTATGATGCTGTTGTTTATGCATATGTATAATACCCGTTGAATAAATACATTCCGATAAACTCTTTTTTAGCTGACTCTTAGTTTGATTGTTATCCAGCAAAAATTGATAATTCTCTTCTGCAAGCTTAAAATAATTCAGTGCTTTATCATACTTCCCTATTTTAATATAAAGACTACCCAGATTAAAATATCCATTTGCCAATTCCAATGAATTATGAGTATCCTCGCTTAATTTAATGGACTGTAACCTGTACTCCAATGCCTTATCATACATCCCCCATTCCTGATAAATCAAGGCCACACTATTTAAGGAAGATAAAATATGATCCATATTTCCTAAGGTCTGATCTGTTTCGAGCGAAAACAATGCTGCATCAAGGGCTTCTTTATACATCCCTCTATTGAGATAAACCAAACTTAAATTATATTTCAACGAAGAATATAATTCTATATTATTAATGTTTAATGCCTGACGGGCACCTAATAGGAAATAATAAATAGCACTATCTAATTGATTTATCCGATAATAATCGGAGCCAATACTTTTTAACAAAGCAATTTTTTCGTTTGCTTTTTCTGGTGATGTAATTTTTTTATATTTTATTTTTTTGTCAGAAATTTTTACGACCAAAGAATCATAAAGAAATCCATCTGCCTGAGCATGAGCGTGAGCCACATTTAAAACATAGAATAGTAAAAATAATGTAAGATATTTGATGATTTTCATGCTCGCAAATTAACAAAAATTATAAGAGCTAAGATGCTTCCATAAACAATATTTAATACTACTTTTGTATGGTATTTAAAGTATGCATATGCTTAGAATTATCAGATATAAACTTTTAATATTCAGCCTGTTGACTTTTGTCAATATGACCATTGCACAGGAGAGCACCAGCTACTCAGCCATTCTTTTGTCATTGGATGGCGAAGGAATTGTTGTTCGCGATAGTAAAGAAATAAAGTTAGAGCCATCACAAAGCTTAAAATCGAATGATCAACTTTGTATTCAAAAGGGTACTGCTGTTATCTTATTGTTTACAGGTAAAGAAGTACCCATGAGTGCCATCTCAAAGTACACCATACCTTTTGAAGCTAACAACCGTCATTCTGAGATATCAGAAATGACCAATAAAGTAGAGAAAGGAAATAGTTTATTATCGCAATCAGGTGTAGCCTATCAATTACGTGGACAAAGTAAGGTATTTCCTACCTCTTCAAAAATATTATCACCCTCAAATGCCTTTTTAAAAATCGGCTATAAAAACTTATCTGAATTAAATCTGAATTTAAAAGTAATAGATTCTCAATCTCAAAGAGTGATTTATCAAATAAACCAGATTTCTGATAGCCTGGTTTCACTGGCAGAAGTTCCTTTTGAAAATGGAAAATCATACTATTGGATATTAAACAATACCCCACAAGGAAAACCAGAAATGGGCACTTTAGTGATGAGCGATCAGGCAGATATTAAAAACATACCGCTCAGCAGTAATCCGACTAGCCATTACGAGTATTTAAATGTGATCTCTGCCTATTTTAACCGAAAATATTATTTTGAAGCACTTGAATTTATTAATATGGCCATTGATACCTATCCCGATTGTGAGTTATATCAACAGATGCGTAAAAATTTACTGGTTCATTAAAATCACCTTCTCTCCATTGCAAAAAACAGCCATTTTAAATGGTATGTTATGAGGTTAAAATTACCTGAGGAGTTTTTTAAAGTTTATTTAATTTAACCACTAAATTAAAAATAGTTTGTTGATAAAGATATTATTCCATTTGTACTTCCTGAACCTTTTGAGTGTACAATTAAATTTCAGGCTTAACATATAATAAGCAACAAATACCTCAAAATGCAATTTTAGTCATTCTTCCCTTAACTCACCTCTTCAAGAGCAGCACTTTGTAAATAATGCTTAACCTTATGATAAATTTTCAATACCTTATCATTCTTAGGCATTGAATTGAATATAATTTCCATGTAATTTTTTTCCTTTAATATTTCTAGAGAAGGTTTAAAATTGAAATCAAAAACCCATGATAATTGCATTACTTTTATATCCAGTTGATTCTGAATATTCTCTTTAGAAATCAATTCATCACTTAATATTTGTGCGGCAACTTTCTCTGAAACCGTATTGCTTTCAGGCATATCCCAGGTAAGGGTATGATTAGGAGATTTATTAGTATTGGTGTAGTAATCTGTGATCACCTTAAGAATATCTAGCTTATCTGCGTCTCTAATTAGCTTAGCGAAAAGCAGTTTTTTACCCGATAGATGATCGGGTATTTCCCGTTTATTATGATGAGCAATAGCTACCAATACCTCTTCAGCCTCTTCTATATCCTCCAAAAACCCCTGTTCTTTTAAAATCTCAACAGAAAAGCTGGCATGGTCACCTGCAATTGCATCATTAAAAGTATTAAACTCTATTAGCTGTTTAAAGCGTCCAATATCGTGATATACACCAGTAATCACAGCCAATTCCTTATCATTGCCCTGTATATTCAGTTTATCAGCCAACTGGCTGCAAATTTCAGCTACCCGCAGTGAATGTTCATATTTTATTTTAAAATTTTTCTTTTGTTGAACAGAAAGTCCGGTATAAGAATTATAGTAGGTATCTAAATTTTCGCAGGCCTGGTTTATCAGGTTATCCATATTTCAATCATTTAAAATACAAACTTAAACATTTCATCCCACAATAGGCTCATTTTTTTATAAGGATCACTGAGCTATGAGATTCTGCTTTATAAATTTTTCCCATCCGATGACCACTCCTTTTCAAGTATAGCTTAGTAATCCCTTAGTATCATTAGTAAATACTTTTAATACTCCCCGATATATTAAATTAAATTATTTTAACCCTAAAGCTTACTCACTCTTAGATAAAGATTATACTTTTACATTTTCGTTAAAATATTCCAAAATTAAATGCAAGAAGTAAAGTCATCTGAAAAATTTCAGTCGGGCAATGTTATTCTTGTAGCAGCATCACATATGCTACATGATATTTATTCATCATTTTTGGCACCATTGAGGCCTTTATTGATTGAGAAATTTGGGCTTACATTGGCTATGGCATCAATATGGGACTTAATCATGCGCCTTCCCTGGTTGTTAAATCCCATTATTGGCATTATTGCAGAAAAGACTGCTGCAAGATATTTTATTATTGTTGCTCCTGCTATTACTGCTATAACCATGAGTTTACTGGGTGTTGCACCTTCGTACATAATAATATGTATATTGCTTTTTACCATGGGCATAAGTAGTGCGTTATATCATGTACCCTCTCCTACTATGGTCAAAAGACTATCCGGAGAATATACAGGCAGAGGCATGAGTTTTTATATGTTCGGTGGTGAAATAGCCAGAACAGCCGGACCAATAATTATTACAGCTTCCGTTTCATATTGGGGGCTTGAAGGCATATGGAGACTTATCCCCATAGGTTTGATTGCATCTTTTATTTTATTTTTGAAATTAAAAAACATTAAGATTTCAGAGGACCTTAAAAAAAAGAAATCGAGCAAAAGCAATGTTTTTTCATCCTTAAAAGAATACTTGCCCTTTTTCTATGTACTCATAGGTATAATGCTATTCAGAGCCATCATGAAATCAGGCTTAACCGCTTTTTTACCCACATATTACTATCACGAAAAAGGCGAGACTTTATGGTTTGCTAATTCTGCTCTGGCAGCATTTCAGCTGGCAGGAGCTGCCGGCACCATCCTATCTGGCAGTATATCTGATAAACTGGGTCGAAAAACAACCCTATTAATCATTAGTATCATGTCTCCCCTGATGATGTTTTCATTTATCAATTCTTCTGGTTGGCTATCTTTTGTATTTTTGTTATTAATGGGTTTTTTTGTGTTTGCTCCAGGACCAGTATTAATGGCACTGGTGCAAGATCGATCAAAAGATTTCCCTGTATTTATGAATAGTATTTATATGACTGTTAGTTTTGTTACAGCAGCGATGTCCGTATTTTTTGCAGGATTAATTGGCGACTGGATTGGCTTGGAAAAAACTTACCTTATATCTTCGGTACTGGCATTAGGGGCTATTCCATTTGTATTGAGTTTGAAAAATAAATAAATAAAGCAAATATAACTTTAGCCGCAATACTAAACACCAATACCTTAGCAAATATATAACTTACAAAACAGTAATAATTTACTGTAAATAATCTTTAAATATGATGGATAACTTATCAGGAATAAACAACACCTCTAGTAAGGCCGAAATAATTGAAGAACTCATTAAACTATTCACCCCTTATGCTACCGAACTTATTCATTCAGGGGCCGATTTTAGTTATATGAATATGAACGCTGATAATTTTACTGATCAGTTAAAAAAACAAACTCGTTTTTCAGATGAAGAAATATTTGAGTTATTAAATGAAGCATGCGATACCAGTTGGAAAAAGCAGGTTAATGGGTAATAAAAAGGAAAATAATATATTTGCGCAAACTTTTTTTGCATAATGGAATACATTGAACTGGATATAAAAGCCTTGATTTATGAAATTTTAAAGGGAAAAATCGTTCCCTATAGCGTAGAACTGAATTGTGAAATAATGAACTCCGAATTGAGTAATTTGTATGGAACATGCATTTATCACGACAATGAAGTGAATGGTTCAGTTAATATTTTAGCCGACTTTAACTGTCAATTAATGGAGCATGCAGAGCTCGATATAAACACAAAGGGGACTTTTAAAGGAAAGTTTAACGTTGAGCACAAGTGCTTTTTTGATGGCGCTTACGAGATAAGTTTATAGCTACAAAGCCCTTTAAAATATAAGTTAAGACTTTATTTATATTGTTAATAATGACGCATAAAAACAACCTTCTCATCTGATAACCAGTCCCTACCTGGTACATGGAAGGTTGTTGCTACATATTAATGACTGGCATTACTGCACTATCTTTAACTCCGTTCTCCTGTTTTTAGCTCTTCCTTCTTCTGTATCATTGCTGGCTACCGGATCTGCCATTCCTTTTCCTGAAAACGACAAACGATTGGCATTAATGCCTTGATGGATCAGATACTGATACACCTCCTTGGCTCTTTTGCCACTTAATTCTTTATTATAATCCTCTTTACCAACACTATCTGTATAGCCCAAAATCTCGATATGAGTATCTGGATTTAGTTTGAGAAAAGCAACAATCTTTTGTAATTCCACTTCAGAAATAGACTTTAACACATAAGAATCCGTTTCAAAAAACACATTATTCAGAACAATTTGTTCCCCTATTTTAATCTTCTTCAGATAAATATCCAAAACTAAAGGATCAGTAACCGAAGTCTGTTTTTCCATATCAAAATGGTCGGAATAAAATAGGTAACCTTCCTTTGAAACATTTAAAGCATAGGAGCCCCCCAGAGGCAGACAAATAAGAAATTCTCCTGAAAAATCAGTAGACAATGCCTGTACAACCATTTTTCTGGAGTTCAGATCTTTCAATTCGAAGGCTGCCTTCAATTGTTTTTTAGAGTCCTGATCAAAAACTCTTCCTCTTACATAAGACACAGGTAAAGGTTTGATTTGCGGGGGTAAATCAAAACAATATAAATCTTTCCCTCCATATGATTTACCAAACCTCTCCGATGAAAAATAGGCTTTCTTACCACTGGCAGTAACCACAAAACCAATGTCATCACCCGAAGAATTAATAGGATATCCCAGATTTACCGATGATTGAGTAAAGTAGCCTTCTTCATCCATATGCGAAAGAAAAATATCTTTCTCACCCAAACCAGGCCATCCATCTGAAGAAAAATACAACGTATTATTATCCTGATGAATAAATGGCGATACTTCATCATAAGGCGTATTGATACTGTCGCCCAGATTTTCGGGCATACCAAAAAAAGGCGTACCATCAGCTTTTATTCCCATTACCTGTGCACGCCACAGGTCGTTTTTCCCTTTGCCCCCACTTCTGTTGCTGGCATAATACAAGGTACGTCCATCTGCAGAAAAAGAAGGTTGTGACTCCCAGAAAGGGGTATTAACAGGCGCTCCAATATTTTTTGGTTCACTCCATCCATTTTGAGTACGGTAACTAAAATATATATCACAGGAGCCCTTGCTGTCATTCCTTCCGCAGGCGGTAAAAAACATCCAATTTCCATCTGCAGAGAGACTCTGTGCCCCCTCATTACTATCACTATTGATAGGCGGTAATAGGGCTAATCCCTGCCCCCATTCGCCCGAGAAATCCTTTACCGATCTAAAAAAGTCTTCCTGATAATAATTGGCTAAAGAAGGACTAAAGGGCGTTTTACTTACGGCAGAATCGCGGGGAACCATGACGGTATAAACCAG
>JBFHEL010000220.1:0-6925 GCA_041584155.1 Saccharicrinis sp. | reverse complement strand
TATTGGTGATTTTCAATTAATTATTAGTACTTTTGCACCTGTTTTTAAAATATAATGTCTAACTACTAGTAATTGATTGATTTACAATGAGTGAAGTAAATGAAAATGCACAGGAAGTAAATGAAACTCCTGAAGTAAAAAACGAAGCAGTAAATGTTACTGCAACAACATCTGATGCAGATTTTGATTGGGATGAATTTGAGCAGGGTGATGTATTTGGAAAAACAGGATCGAAAGAAGATCTTGAAAAAATGTATGATGAAACTCTTTCTACTATTTCAGAGAAAGAAGTAATTGAAGGAGAAGTTATTACATTAACAAAAAGAGAAGTTGTTATTAACATCGGTTTCAAATCAGATGGTATTATTTCACGTAACGAGTTTCGTTATAACCCTGATTTAGCTGTTGGTGATAAAGTTGAGGTTTATGTAGAAAGCCAGGAAGACAAAAAAGGTCAGTTGGTTCTTTCTCATAAAAAAGCTCGTGCTTTACGTTCTTGGGATCGTGTTAACGCTGCCTTAGAAAATGACGAGGTAATCAAAGGATACATTAAATGTCGTACTAAAGGTGGTATGATTGTAGATGTATTTGGTATTGAGGCCTTCCTTCCAGGTTCACAAATCGATGTGAAACCTATTCGTGACTACGATATGTACGTAGGTAAAACCATGGAATTTAAAGTGGTTAAAATTAACCCAGAATTTAAAAACGTGGTTGTTTCTCATAAAGCGCTTATTGAAGCTGAACTTGAGCAACAGAAGAAAGATATTATCAGTAAACTTGAAAAAGGACAAGTTCTTGAGGGAACTGTTAAAAACATTACTTCTTACGGAGTATTTATCGACCTTGGAGGTGTTGACGGACTTATCCACATCACTGACCTATCTTGGGGTCGCGTAACTCATCCGGAAGAAATCGTTCAACTGGATCAAAAATTAAATGTTGTAATTCTTGATTTTGATGATGAGAAAAAACGTATTGCTTTAGGTTTAAAACAATTAACCGCTCATCCTTGGGATTCGTTAGATGCAGAGCTTAAAGTAGGTGATAAAGTAAAAGGTAAAGTAGTGGTTATGGCCGACTATGGTGCATTTGTTGAAATTGCTCCAGGAGTAGAAGGTTTAATCCATGTTTCAGAAATGTCTTGGTCTCAGCACCTAAGAAGTGCTCAGGATTTCTTAAAAGTGGGTGAAGAAGTAGAAGCTACTATTCTTACTTTAGACAGAGAAGAGCGTAAGATGTCTCTTGGTATTAAGCAATTGAAAGCTGATCCATGGGAAAAAATTGAAGAGGCTTATGCTGTAGGTTCTAAACACAAAGCTAAAGTTAGAAACTTTACAAACTTTGGTGTATTTGTTGAGATTGAAGAAGGTATTGATGGATTAATCCATATCTCAGATCTTTCATGGACTAAGAAAATCAAGCATCCTGCAGAATTTACTTCTATAGGAGAAGCTGTTGATGTTGTTGTTTTAGAAATAGACAAGGATAACAGAAGATTAAGCTTAGGTCACAAACAATTGGAAGAGAATCCATGGGATGTGTTCGAAACATTATTTACCGTAGATTCAGTGCACGAAGGAACAATTATCGAATTGTTTGACAAAGGTGCTGTAATTGCGCTTCCTTATGGTGTTGAAGGATTTGCTACGCCACGTCACTTGGTAAAAGAAGACGGATCGCAAGCTAAAGTAGATGAAAAACTTGATTTTAAAGTGATTGAGTTTAATAAAGCATCTAAACGTATAATCCTTTCACATTCAAGAGTTTTTGAAGATGTTAAAAAAGCTACTGAAGTTTCAGAGAAAGCTGAAGAAACAAAAACTACTAAAAAAGGTGTAAAGAAGTTGAAAGATAACTTAGAAAAGACTACATTAGGTGATATTTCCAGCTTACAGGCTCTAAAAGATCAAATGGAAGCCGACGGGAAAAAGTAATCTTGTTTAACCTAAAGAATAGTATTCTATAAAACTCTTTTAACAAATGGACTTTAAAATAGATAAATTAGATGATTTCACACTTGTTCAGATTTTAAAAGAAAAACTTGATACGCATATTGCGCCATCATTGAAATCTGAACTTGTTTTATTATCCGGTAATGGTGAAAAAAATATATTATTGGATCTTGGGAAATCAAGTTATTGTGATTCATCTGGATTAAGTGCTATTCTTGTAGCTAATAGGTTGTGTAAAAATGCTGACGGGTCTTTTGTTTTATCCGGACTTCAGCCAGCGGTAGAAAGATTAATTTCTGTATCGCAGTTGGATTCTGTTTTAACAATAGCCTCAAATCTTGATGAAGGAATTGAATTAATGAGGAAAGCGATTGAAAAATAATGTCTAAATCATTTTCAATTACCATCTTAGGGAGTAATTCAGCTTTACCAACTTCTGAAAGATATCCAACCGCTCAGGTGCTCAATGTATCTGAGCGGTTTTTTTTAATCGATTGTGGCGAAGGAACTCAAATACAGCTGCGTCGTAACAGAATACGATTCTCTAAAATAAACCATATCTTCATCTCTCACCTGCATGGTGATCATTGCTTTGGCTTAATAGGTCTGATCTCTACCTTAGGCTTATTGGGGCGTAATAATGATTTATATATTCATTCTCATCCCGACCTAAAAAGAATATTGCAACCTCAACTGGATTATTATTGTTCTGACCTTCCTTATCGGGTTGTATTTGAGGGATTTGACGCTAAAAAATCAGCTGTTATTTATTCTGATAAGCATATCGAGGTGGAAACCATTCCTTTGGTACACCGGATTCCTACAGTTGGATTTCTTTTTAAAGAAAAAGTAGGGGAGCGTAAACTTAAAAAGGAATTTGTTTTCAGCTATAATCCCGGAATTAAGGATATGTTAGCTATTAAGCGAGGAGAAGATTATGAGACTCCTGATGGAGGCATATTGCCTAATCATAGTATTACTCTTGATCCTCCTAAACCATTATCATACGCTTTTTGCACCGATACCCGTTATAGTCCCAAAATAATTGAACAGATTAAAGGTGTAGATATACTGTATCATGAGTCAACTTTTTTAAAGTCAGATCAAAAATTAGCTAAAAAAACATATCATTCTACTGCAGAACAGGCTGCAAAGATGGCTGAAGAAGCCCAAGTGCAAAAACTCCTGATTGGGCATTTCTCATCTCGCTACAGAGATTTATCTCCTTTTTTACAGGAAGCAAAGGCCATATTTAAGAATACCTTTTTAGCAAAAGAAGGCAGTGTGTTTGAAATAGGAGATGATCAATAATACAGATTGTATGTAACGGAATTTAGTGTGTTGAATAGTTGTAACTATTTGAATATGCATACTTTAGTGTTTTTGTTATTTTGTCTTAGTGCCGTATGCTAAATTTTTTTACAAATACCATTACCATACTTATCGCTACCTGTTAAATACAATGTATTATTGTATTACTGCTATTTTGTGTCAAAATATTTTCAATCTTTCTAATCAAAACGATTAGGTTGTTGCTTGCTTATTTTAAAACGAAATTCATGGGTAAAAAAAAAGCATTCAGTTTTCTGAATGCTTTAAAAAATAATATCAATAATTTATTAGTTTTTCACTCTATTAAAAGCCAGGGTGTTAATCATCCAATTAGGAAGTCTTTTATTGGGGTTTCGTCCTTTAAGGTTCATGTACCATCCAATTTTTTCGATGATAGGTAATTTGTGTGTTTCTACAAATTCTATCAAAGTACCATCCGGATCTTCGATATAAGCAAAATGTCCTGCGGCAACACCCATATCAAAACTATCAGCACTATCCACAGTAAAAGGAAAACCTTTTGATTTACATTCCTCGCGCAGTTTATCCATCCCGGTTATATCAAAACATAGGTGAATAAAACCTAATTCGCCCCATATTCTGTTTTCAAAAATTTTGCGAGGTTCTTTATTGTGCACTTGTACCAATTCAATTTGTGTAGGTCCCAGTAATTTACTAAAGCTTCCGGTACGTGGTTCTTTATGTTTTAGGAGTACTCTTCTGCATTTTTTATCGCCCCCGGGTAAGGCAGCAAAATCATCAAAAACATCATCCTTATCGTATATTACTTTGTCGTACATAAGGATATCAGCATATACTTTTTTGGCTTTTTCTATATCAGAAACACCAATGATGCATCCGCAATTTCCTCCGGTAAGTGATTTTTGTTTTTTATAATAATTTGCTTCTGCAACAACCTGAAATATATTATTATAGGGATCTTTTACAAAGTAATGTTCATTTCCTGCAGGGTCCTTAAAAAGATCGCCTAATATGGTGAGGCCTCTTTTTTTATGTGTTGCATAGGCTTTTTTAATATCTCGGCACTTTATTTTTGTAATAAAAATACCCAAATCACCTAACAGTAGTTCAAAATCTGCTGCTTGTGGTTCAATACCTGTATGTTGCCATATTTCAAATCCACCGCCACCTTCCATATTCATGGCTAAAGCTGCATATCGTTCCCTTGTTTTACCATCGGTATGGGGTAACATTAATTCTGCAACAGCAGTATCTTCAAAAACATTGATATCCATGCCAAATTGAGTACGATACCATTTCCAGGCATCTTTAGCATTTTTTACACCTATCCCGATCTGTTGAATTCCGCTAATTATTTTCCCCATATTTGTCAAATATTATTAATTACTTATTTTGCTTACTAATTAAAGGTACAAAACTGGCAAAAATTTATAGATATTCACTATACTTCATTCATTCTTATCAATTAAGACCTCTTTTTTCTTATTCTATTTATTTTTCAGTACATCATGTTTTTTGCCATAATTCTTTATACATGGTACTGCATTAGCCATTTCTGTACCGCTTATTTATTCGTTGTTTAGTTGTTTTGATTAACTCAAAAATGTTTGGCTTCATTCAAATTTTGTATGTTTTAAACCTGTATTCATCCTTGTTTTAATGTGTTTTATTTATTCAATAAATCAAGTATTAAAGTTCTTTGTTTTATTAATGGTTTAAGTGCTTGTGGATATTTATGTTTGAATATTAAAAACTGCCATTTTTGGTACCATGTTTTGTACTGATCACGCAAAATAACAGACCAAAATCCGGCTATTATTATTCCTACTATCATAAATAGGCCAGTGGCGCCTAATAAAAGCCCGGCAATAAGAAAGAGTATGAAATAATAAATTTGAAATAATAACCAATTAGCTCCAATATAAACTGAGCCATAAAATTCGACTCTTTTTACTACCTTATTCGCAATTTTACGACTGATAAATACAGGAAGGACATTTGTTATATATCCTAATGAAAATAAAGGTAAGAGTACAAGCAAATAGAGCGAATGAAAAAACAGATGGTTGTTAATTCTGCTTACTTCCTTATCGGTGATATTGTATTTTTTTAATGCATCAAAATAGCTTTGTGCTTGGTTTTTAAGTTCTTCAAAGAGTTGTTTTTTGTGTGAAAACAAAGCATTGATTTGCCTGGTTACCTTAATTTCTTCTTTGAGAGGAGTCGGCTCTTCACTGTAGATGGGTAAGTCGTATGTAGATCTGTTATTACGGGTAATTTCAAGACATTGTTCAGCAGTAGCTTCGGATTCTTTATTTTCAATAATAACTGCATTTTCACACAATGAATTAAATATCAACCTATTTATTTCATTTACTGCTTTAGCGGGGTTTTCGTTATATTGATCCTTATAATCGCTCACTAAAATAGGTTTACCGTAGGCAACCATAAGGCTTTCTCTAATTTTAGGGGCATTGCTGTAGTTCATTGAAACAGGCACTATTTGCACACCAAGCTCAAAGTTATAGGACTTTTCAGCTCCAAAAGCTATGCGAGCAGTTCCTTTTTTTAGTTTACGTACCTTTTTTTCGTGAATACAAATTCCTTCGGAATGGATTAATAAAGTGCCGTTGTTTTTTAATGCTTTGGTATATATTTTAAATGCTTCAATATTCTTTTTTACATCCTGAGCATTGTCCATAGCCCGGTAGACCGGAGATACAAACATTTGTTCAAGCAGAAAACGTGCAATTCTACCTTTAAAAACATCACCTCGGGCTAAAAAACGTAAGGTTCTTTTGGAAAAAGCTCCTAAAACAAAATCATCGATAAATGAGTTGGGATGCATTGAGGCCAAAATAACCGGTCCCTTGGCAGGAATATTTTCTTTATTGATAAAGACTATTTTTTTAAAAAATAGCCTTAAAACAATAGGCATGGTAATTCTTAACAGGTAATAAATCATTTTTTTCTTTTTTTCTCTTTTGATTTTGCTTTTTCTAAGGAGAGTAGAAGCGCTGGTAATAATATTAAATTGGTAACCATGGCAACCAATAAGGTTAATGATACCAATAAACCAAGAGCAATAGTACCGCCAAAACTTGATGCTGTGAATATAGAAAAGCCAAAGAATAAAACGATGGAAGTATAAATCATACTAATACCCGACTCTTTAATCGCTTCTATCACCGAAAATTTCATTCTTCCTTTGTGAATAGCCAGTTCTTGTCGGTATTTTGCTAAAAAATGAATACTATCATCTATGGATATACCAAATGCAATACTAAATACAAGTATTGTTGATGGTTTTATATGTATGCCGAAATATCCCATAATACCTGCAGTAAATAAAAGAGGTATAATATTTGGGATAAGTGAAATAAAAACCATCCTCAATGATTTAAACATGATGGAAATAAATAACGAAATCAAAACAATAGCAATAGCCAGACTTACAAACAGGTTTCGAATCAGGAAGTTAGTTCCTTTTAAAAATACCAAGCTGGTACCGGTAAAGCTTACTTCATATTCATTCGGATCAAATATTTGATCCACACGCACTCGAAGAGAATCTTTTATGGCCTGAATCTGGTCGGTATTCACGTTGGCCATTTTTATCGTCATGCGGGCAATTTGCTTGTTCGGATCCATAAATG
>JBFHEL010000219.1:0-7064 GCA_041584155.1 Saccharicrinis sp. | reverse complement strand
GGCTTAATATACTTGCACGATGTTTCGGCAATTACAAAAGTAAAACCCTGTGCTTTACATCGGGTAAATTCATCCATTAATAATTCGGTACGTGCATTTTCCATGTAAGTAAAATAAACCGAATTATTCACATGCTGATTCATATCAATATCGAAAAACCTTATATTAATGGGCTCTTCAAATGTTTTTAATTTCATCATATCTTCAAACCAATGGGTTTTAAGAGTTCAAAAATAACAGAAATAATACGAATGCAAACAACATTTTTGGGTGACATAGCTTTATCTTGTATCTTCGCCAGATAATTTATACATAAATGAAGCATAAAGCAGGATTTGTAAATATTGTTGGAAACCCCAATGTGGGGAAATCAACACTAACCAATAAGTTGGTAGGGGAAAGATTATCAATCATTACCTCAAAAGCACAGACAACACGGCATCGTATTTTAGGTATCGTAAATGAAGACGATTATCAAATTGTTTTTTCGGATACTCCCGGGGTTCTAAAGCCCAATTATAAATTACAGGAATCAATGCTTCGGTTCTCAAAAACAGCTTTGCAAGATGCTGATATTATTATTTACATGACTGATGTTGTGGAGAAAATAGATAAAAACAGCGATTTTTTGAACAGTGTAAAAAAAACAACGGCACCTGTTATTTTAGTGATTAATAAAATTGACGAATCCAATCAGGAACAACTTGATGAGTTGGTTACCATTTGGAAAGAAGAGCTTCCTAAGGCTGAAATTTTTCCCATGTCGGCCTTACGTGGTTTTAACACAGACAATCTGCTTCGACGGATCAAAGAGTTACTTCCCGAGGGAGAACCATTCTACGATAAAGAAGCACTCACAGATAAACCAACTCGCTTTTTTATATCGGAAATTATTCGCGAAAAGATTTTACTTTACTATCAAAAGGAGATCCCTTACTCGGTAGAAGTTGAAATAGAAGAGTTTAAAGAAACAGAAGAACAGGTAAACATCAGAGCCATTATTCATGTTGCCCGTGAATCACAAAAGGGAATCATTATTGGCCACAAAGGGAGTGCATTAAAGAAAACAGGTACCGAGGCACGTAAAGACATGCAAAAGTTTTTAGATAAAAAAGTTTTTCTACAACTATATGTAAAAGTCAACAAAGACTGGCGGGATAAGGACAAAAGCCTCAGAAACTTTGGGTATGATCAAAAATAAGGTACCCCAAAAATAATAAAAGGTAAAGGAATAAAAATAACAGATTGACCGGTAACTAAAAAGAATTATCTTTGCACACTTTTTAATTATTTGAAATAACGCAAAACCAACATAAAAATGGGAAATATTGCAGCCATTGTAGGAAGACCAAACGTAGGAAAGTCAACCCTTTTTAACCGATTAACAGAGAGCCGTCAGGCTATTGTTAACGAGGAAAGTGGAGTTACACGTGATAGATTATATGGGAAGTGTGTTTGGAACGGGTTGGAATTTTCTGTAGTAGATACAGGTGGATTTGCTATGGGTTCTGATGATATTTTCGAAGAAGAAATCCGTAAGCAGGTTCTCATTGCCATTGAAGAGGCTGATGTTATACTTTTTATGCTTGATGTAACTACAGGCATAACTGATTACGATGAAATGGTTGCCGATTTATTACGAAGAAGTAATAAAAAGGTTTTAATGGTAGCCAATAAGGTAGACAATGCAGAGCGTATTGCCGAGGCCAGCTATTTTTATGCACTGGGACTAGAAGAACTATTTACCGTTTCGTCAATTAACGGATCAGGTACCGGCGAATTACTGGATAGGTTAATAGAAGTATTTCCTAGTACGGAAAATGTTGAAGAATTGGACATTCCTCGTTTTGCGGTTGTAGGTCGACCTAATGCAGGAAAATCATCGATTATTAACGCCTTTATTGGCGAAGAGCGGAATATTGTAACACCAATTTCCGGCACTACTAGAGATTCTATCTATACCCGATATAATAAATTTGGCCATGATTTTTATTTGGTGGATACCGCTGGAGTGCGAAAAAAATCAAAGGTTAGCGAAGATTTAGAATTTTACAGTGTTATGCGGGCCATTAGAGCCATTGAAAATGCTGATGTATGTTTGCTAATGATTGATGCCACGCGTGGTGTAGAAAGTCAGGATCAAAAAATATTTCAGTTAATACAACGAAACAAAAAAGGAATAGTTCTTTTGATTAACAAATGGGATTTGGTTGAAAAAGATACCATGACCACCAAAAAGTATGAAGATGAAATAAAAGAAAAATTTGCTCCATTCGTTGATTTTCCGGTCGTATTTACCTCAGCATTAACCAAACAGCGCATTCATAAAGCACTGGAATTAGCGGTTCAGGTGTATGAGAATAAAACACGTAAGATACCTACTTCTAAACTAAATGAGGCGATGCAGCAAATCGTGCAGGATAATCCACCACCATCAACAAAAGGTAAGTATATCAAAATTAAATACATTATGCAGTTACCCACCAATACCCCTGCATTTGCGTTTTTTTGTAATTTACCACAATATGTATACGAACCATACAAACGCTTCTTAGAGAATAAGATACGTAAAATGTGGGATTTCTCCGGCGTTCCTGTTCAGATTTTTATGCGAAAAAAATAAACTGTTTAGATAAGCCTATCGCAAAAAGGCTCAATGAAATTAAAGGGAAATAGGGAACTATTTCCCTTTTTATTTGTTCTACTTTCAACGTACAAAAATTCCTCACATTTACCTTCCCAAAGCACTAAATATATCGTAACTTTAATGTACGGTATTTTAATGTATATACATTAAAACTATAAACAGCTACTGGGGTTACAGAGCCGGTATACATAGATGGGAAATGAATAAAAATCCGTTAACATTAAAATCAAAAGTCGAATATTAATATCCTGTTACTTTTCATTTCCATCTTCCTTAAACAAGTTAATAATAATTTAATTAAAGACATTAATACCTTAATTACTGATATGAAAAAAAATGAAGCACAACAACATAATTCCATTCCCTTATGGATTGAAATTATAAAAAAATACAATAAGCCAAAACTATCTAAAAGCATATGGCAAATCATCAATTCGGTTATACCGTATATTGGGCTTTGGTTTTTAATGGCTTATAGCATTCAGTATTCTTACTGGATTACTCTTGGACTTTCTGTTATTGCAGCAGGATTTTTAATCAGAATCTTTATTGTTTTTCACGATTGCGTTCATGGATCTTTTTTCAAGAAAAAAAAACACAATACAATAACAGGAATTATTCTAGGACTATTTACTTTTACTCCCTTTCATCGATGGCAAAACGACCATATAATTCACCATAACACAGTTGGCAACCTTGATAAAAGAGGAATTGGAGATGTAAACACCTTAACAGTAAAAGAATATCTGGCATTATCGAAATGGGGAAGATTTAAATATCGCTTGTACCGCCATCCCATATTTTTATTTGGCATAGCTCCTCTATTACAGTTTGCACTTAGCTATCGCATCCCGGTAAAAAGATATTCTAAAAAAATAAAACGACAGATTCATCTGACTAACATTGTACTTATAGTTATGGTAACCGGGCTTATTTTTTTATTGGGTTGGAAAACATATTTGCTTATTCAGATACCTATTTTATACATTGCAACCAGTCACGGCATTTGGTTATTTTATGTACAGCATCAATATGAGGATGTAAAATGGGTTAAGTCGAAAAACTGGGACTATAAAACAATGGCTTTGGAAGGATCCTCTTACTTTAAGCTCCCTGTATTGTTACAATGGTTTACCGGGAATATTGGTTTTCATCACATCCACCATCTATCCCCTATTATTCCTAACTATAATTTACCCAGATGTCATAAAGAAAATGAATTGTTTCAGAAAGTAAAACCCATCACTTTCTTTTCTTCATTAAAATCACTAAAATTACGTTTATGGGATGAGCAAAAGCAGCAGTTAATTGATTTTAAACAACTTTCGATAGACTATCCTATTTAGAATAAACTTACTATTTAGCATATTCAAATGCCTGACTATTAATCCATTTTGGCAAAATAGTCAGGCATTCTATTTTTCAGATACGACAAAAACAAATATACAAAAACTCAATCAGAAATATTTCTATCCTGTACCACAACTAGCAGCTCTCTTATTTGGAAAGGTTTTAAATAACCATTATATTCGCATAAAATTAATTGTTATGCTGATCACCGCCGATATGAAAATGGCAGACTTGATTCATTTGGATTTTCAATTGTTAGCCGTAATACAAAGAATTGGAATTCCATTAGGTTTTAGAGAGAAAACCATTGATGAAATCTGCAAAGACAATCTTGTAAACACAGATTTTTTCCTGCAAATAACCAATGCCTTTCACGACAAGGACTTTTTTCCGAAGGATAAATTTTACGAATTCAACCCAGAGTGGTTAGTCAACTTTTTAAAACGAACACACCAATGCATTTTGGAACACAAGATTCCTGAGATTGAGACAAAGATTGAAGAATTAGTGGATGATCTGAAGGAAACTGCCTCAAATTACAAACTGATTAGAAACTTTTTTACCGAATATATCAGGGAATTAAGCGAACATATGGGGTTGGAAGAAAATATGGTTTTCCCTTATATACTAGAGTTATCGGCCTGTTTAGAAGCCAAAAACAAGACTGAAAATTTTAAAAATAACTTTTCCGAATATAGTATTCAACGTTATTTGGAAGACCACAATGATATAGAAGAAAAACTATACGATTTAAAGAATATACTTATCAAATATTTACCGCCACCTACTGATAGTTGCAAATACAATTCCTTGCTTTTTGAAATTTTCAAGCTGGAGAAAGAACTGCAAGATCATTCAAAACTGGAGGATAAGGTCTTAATCCCTAGAGTTAAGATGATGGAAAAAGAATTAGAGAACTTTTAAAGTAAAGAAATGATAAGAATTTTAGTTGCTGAACCATCTTACCTAATACGTAAAGGGATGTCGGCACTCTTAAACGAATTAAAAGCGGTTACTCAGGTTGAAGAAATTTCCGGAGCTGATGATTTACGCGAATCTCTGCTCAATCTTACCCCCCACATTATTATTATCAATACCTCTATCAGTAGTTTACCTGAAGTAGAGCGATGTATGAAAAAACATGCTGGTGATACAACTGTCATATCTATTTTTAACAGCCCATTACCCAGTAGCAGTAACGAAAAAACGCTTTCTGTTTTTGACGGAAAAGATGTATTGCTTACAAAACTTCGCAATCAGGTTAAGAGCATTCAGCAAAGCACCAGTCATCAAGAAAATTCAGAAGAACTTAGCGAACGAGAGAAAGAAGTATTACAGAAAGTGGCATTAGGTAAAACAAACAAAGAAGTGGCAAATGAATTATTTATCAGTGCCCACACGGTCATATCGCACCGCAAAAACATTACCCGGAAACTAGGAATTAAAACAGTATCGGGTTTAACAGTTTATGCCATACTTAATCAACTTATCAGCTTAGATGATATATCATAACTTATATTACTTGAAAAAATAGCCCTATTCAAAAACTAAATAATTAGCTCATAAATAGTTATCATTTCAGCATCTTAACTATCAGGCTTTGCTACTTTTCATACTTAACAAAGCTCACATAAAAAACTGTACCCTTATCCAGCTTTGTTTTAAACCATATTTTTCCATTGCTATTAACCACAATGTTTTTAACAATTGCTAAGCCTAAACCCATTCCTGATGATTTAGTGGTAAAGTTAGGGGCAAATAATTTTTTTTGCACTTCTTCTGTTATTCCTACACCATTATCACTAATTGTAATTGTAATGCCACTATCATCTGCTTTGGCTCCAACTATAATTTCTCCTTCTCGTTTAGAAGGGATGGATTGTATAGCATTTTGCAGAAGGTTATTAAAAACACTGATCATCTGCTCATTATCAGCATAAATAAAATAGCTTTCAATATCACCAGTATCTATATTTATATTAACCTTATTTGTCTTATCAAATAGGGAAACGCAACGGGTAAGCACCTTTATAACGTCGAGTTTTTTACGTTTAGCGATAGGCATGGAAGCAAAATTTGAAAACTCCGAGGCGATAGATGAGAGCTTATCGATCTGATCAATTAAAGTAGAGGATACACGTTTTAATTTTTCATCAAAGTCATTATCATTATTTTGTCTTGCCCGTTCAAGATATTGAATACTGAGCTTCATGGGAGTTAATGGATTTTTAATTTCATGGGCAATTTGTCTGGCCATCTCCCGCCATGCCATTTCTCTTTCTGATTTAGCAAGCTTTTCGGCACTTTGTACTAATTCATCCACCATGCGGTTATATTCTGTTACCAATTGACCTATTTCGTCATTCCCTTTGTATTCAATTTTTTCATTTCGTTGTCCAAGACTTATTTCCCCCATTTTACTTTGAATAACTTTTAAGGGATAAGTAATTCTTCGGGAGATCACAACCGTTAAACCAATTACTACAACCAGGAATATCAAATAGAAATTAATGATTGCCATCACCAATGAAGATATTTCTTCGCGAAGTTCACTAGTACCAATAAAGTAAGGCATATTCAGGTAAGCCAGCACCTTATTATTTTCATTTATATAGGGCACATAAACCGATAAATATTTTAAATTTCCTATTGATTCCTGATGAATAAATTCAACCTCCTCTTTCCTGTTGAGTTCAATGTAACTTCTACTATTCATCAAGTGTCCTGATAAACCTTTATCAAATAATTCAGGTCTTGAAGAAGCTATTAGTCTCCCATTGGTACCATATAAATTCAAATCGGTATAATACACACTCGAAAACTTTTTAAGCAAATACTCAAGATATTCCTGATCTTCATCGTTTAGCTCTTTTTCACTGCCAATTTCATGATTGAGCTCTAATAAAATAGATTTGGTCTTTTCAGAAAGCATCTGATTATTTTTCACCTCAAAACGACGAACCGTTTGCCATACAGAACCACTGGCAATAACAAACAGCAAGAACATCATTAAACTTACTATAGCAATTTGGATACGTTCCTGAACGGTAAAGTCATACATAAATCG
>JBFHEL010000218.1:0-7093 GCA_041584155.1 Saccharicrinis sp. | reverse complement strand
GAAACCAATATATGTAAGTTCTCCTGAACCAAAAAAACCACCCTCGCATCTGTCAGCTTTTTTAACATGGCTAATTGTTGGCTCCATTCAAACCATAAATCTTCATTAATGCAACCCATACAATTCACTTAAAAAAATTAAGACAACAAGGCTAAATTACTTATTATATTAGCTAAAAGAAGCCACAAAAAGTCAGCGCACACTGCAACACCCTGACATTATACTGCATTACTAATCTACTACGCAAAAAAACACAAATAAGTTTCCGATCTATTCAATTTATAAACCCTACACCTATTATTTAAACTCCTCATAATACAAACTATAGATATATTACCGTGAAACATAAGAAAGTATCAATTTAATATACCCTTATTGCGATAAACAGAAGCATTAACGAAGTCTACTGTTGTTATATTAATCATTGCTATGAGGCAAATTTCCCCCTAACTTAGATTGAAACTAAACAAACCTCGAAACCCCAAGACAACAGCATTACACTGTAAAGTTGAATTCAGTATATATAACATCCCTATTTAAATATAGTTTAGTTGCACATAAAACAATAAGCTGCAGCGCAGTATATATGCACAAAAACCGGCCAATGAAAAACAAGAGCCGGTTTACGCCAAATTATATATTGTAACTACAATCTGATACCCATAAATAACACATCATCTATTTGATCAAAATCTCCTTTCCAATTTAAAAAATTATCTCTCACCAACTCTCCCTGTTTAGCCATCGGTTTATCATGAATTTCATCCAGCAATCGTTTTACACCTACTTTCATAAATTTTTTACCTCTTGCTCCACCAAACTGATCTGGATAGCCATCAGAAAACAAGTAAATACTATCACCTTTTGAACACTGATATTCATAGTTTATAAAACGGGCATTTTTAACCAAATCATCACCAATACTGCGTCGGGTTCCATTATAAACCGTCATCTCATTGTTGATATATAAATAAACCGGTCGCTTGGCAGAAGCCAGTATTACTTTGCCAGTATTCAAATCAATTTGTATAATGGAAATATCCATACCATCCTTAGCCTGATTATTACCATCTTTCTGCAATAAGATATGAATATCAGCATCCAACCTTTCCAGCATATCTGCAGGGGTGGAAACATTTTCATGTTTATAAATATCATTTAACAAAGTGGAGCCAATCATCGACATAAAAGCACCTGGCACACCGTGACCGGTACAGTCGGCACAGCAAATTGTAAACCGCTCCTTATTTTTATTAAACCAATAAAAATCACCACTTACGATATCACGTGGGGCAAAGAAAATAAAGGACTCCGGAAATGTATCTCTGAGCGTATCAACCTGAGGTAAAATAGATCGCTGAATTCTTTTGGCATAATTAATACTGGCAGTGATGTCCTGATTTTTTCTTTCAATTTCTGCTTTTTGCTTACGCAACACCACTGTTTGAGAAGCAACCTCCTGCTGAAGGGCTTCTTTTTGCAGACGCAAGGCCCTCTCGCGGTATTTAATTAACCAATACATGGCTAATACAGCAAAACCAAGACTCAGCAAATAAAACCATATTTTCTTCCAAAACGGAGATTCTATTTCAATATTTACCCTCAAAGGATTTGAGTTAGGAATACCATCAGCATTAAAAGCTCTTATCTTTAAAACATACTTTCCATCAGGCAGGAACTCATACTCCCTAAAATTTGTTGATCCCAAATCCACCCATCGACTTTCCTCTTTATCACCTTCCTTTTCCATTCTATACTGATAAGTTACGCCCAGAGGATCTTTAAAGCTAATACCCGTAAACTCAAATTTGAATTGATATTTTTTTCTGTAAGGATATGGTAATTTAATGGGTTTATTCATTGCATATTTTTTCCCTGAAATATCAATAGAAGTAAAATTGAGCATGGGCGGCACCATATTTATTTTATCCCTATCCGGAAAATACTTAATTACGCCATGACTGGAAGCAAACCATAAATTTTGATCCACATCTTCCCATAGACGATAAAAGTCTCCACCCATCTTATCATCAAAACCAAATTTACGAACTTGCATGGTTTTTAAATCAACAGAACTTATTCCCGGCCAATGACAAACCCATAAACGATCATTTTTATCACAGATAATATCGTAACAATAATTTTTCGCTAGGCCATCCATCACTCCAATAGCTTTGATTGGACGTAACGAATCAGGCAAATACTCCAAAACTCCCTTACCCACTGTTGACAACCAGATATTCCCCTGTGAATCCTTAGTCATCCCCGAAACATTAATGGGTGATGGGGATAACTTATGAATCTCAATACTTGCACTATCGATGCGACAAATTCCACTGGATTTAGGTCCAATCCAAACCTGTTTCCTATCATCTATATAAACAAAATTAATACTGTTGTGAGGCAAACCTCTTCGGGTTGTAAGTGTATCTATTTTGTTTGTTTTTAAATCTACAATATAAAAACCTCCCAGGGTAGCAAGATAAATATGATCATCTAATATGGCCATATCATTGATTTTATTACCAATGATGCTTTTGGTATAATTATATCTCCTGAAACTCAAATCATGAGGTCTACGATAATATAAACCTTTATTTTGTGAGGACACCCACAAAACATTATCCTCATCATACTCAAAACCGGTTATTCTATCATTGGGTATACCCAAAGCATAGTCATAAAATTCATGATCTGCAAAACAAAAAGGATCTGTTTTCAGGAGGCCATTCTCTAACCCAATCCATAAGGAATTTGCATTTGCAAACACCGATACAGCTTTATTTTGTTTAAAACCTATATCCTCCAGATCGTAGTGTATAAAATAATCGTTTAATAACACCGACACTCCACCTCCATAGGTGGCAAACCAATAATTATTTTCTCTATCGGCAAGTATATTTTTTATATAATCATGATTTAAACCATTTGCAGTTGAAAAGTTAAATGATTCATTAAAAGTTTGACTTGCCGCATCCCAAAAAAGTTTAATCACTCCTTTTCCCCAGGTAGCCAGCATCAGGCTGCCATCATTTTCTTCGTATATGTCCAGAATATTTTCCTCATCCACATTAAATTGAATACACAATTCTCGATTAGCATAATGTTTAGCCGATTTTTTATCGTATTGAAAAAGATAAAAACCTTCATCTTCGGTGGCTATCCAAAATTCTCCATCAAACAAACGTCTCTTGACAATGGCATTAACATTGATAGGAGGAACACTGTTAACCGCTTGCATACTAACGGCCTTATCGTCTGCATTAACTGTTAAAATAAATAATCCATCAGAGGTTCCCATCAATAAATGAAAGGGATCGATACTTTCAATGGAATAATAGAGTCTGGCACCAAATGTATCACGGTCGAAAAAGCTACTTACCTTCTTATCAGGAGTAATTTTCAGAACACCGTTATTCTGTACGGTAGCCCAAATATTTCCATCACTATCCTGACAAATATCTTTTATTGGGCTAGTGGCTTTATCTTCGGGAATAACCTTATGAAATCCATCCTGATAATAAGATAAGGTACCATTACCATGCCCCACCCATAATACTCCATCTTTATCAACAAAAAGAGAATGTACAAAATCCGAAGCCAGTGAATCAGATTGGGTATAGGTAATAAAGTTTAATCCATCGTACCTAACCAATCCTTCCCCGGTACCAATCCAGAGGTAACCATTATTATCCTGACTAAGACAGTAAACAAAATTTTGGGGTAAACCCATATCCGAATCAAAGCTTTTAAAATCGAAGGATTGCCCAAATGCAACTACCTGAGCAATCAACAACAAACCAAGAATAGCTTTTCTGATTAAGGGATTGTAAGAATAAGTCATAAAAATTATCTTTTTATTTTAGGGTCTAATGCCAATACTGTATTTATATTTAGGAATTCCTCCAATGGGCACACTATAGAATGGCATTAAGTCACCATATTGATTCTTAAGAAAGATAACCACGTTATTATTCTTAATATGGGCACTTTTCTTTTTAATAATTTGAATATCGTACGAAGTATTTTTCTCTGCTGGCTGAACCTCATGCCGACTTTCGCTCCAGACATTATCACCCGAAATCTTTAAAAACTCCCCATTTTTCGCAACAGAAATGATACGAATTACCCCATCATTATCCCAGTCGAAATTAGTTTGTTTAACCGCCACAACATCTTCATGGATAAAAGGATAAATATGCGACACCTCGTTCACATCATCATGCAAGCGAAACTTATACTTAAAATAAAAGGCAAATGCACCCTCCACTTGTTGATTTTCATTTGCCATTGAACTCATATAAAGCTGATATAAATTACCGTCATCACCCGACACGCCTTCTATGATCACTTTTATCACATATCCGCCATAATCAGGTAAGTCCTCACCTTCGGTTGGATTAAAGGGCCCAAAGGTATACCATTGCTTTTCATACCGAGCAGACTCCGCAAAAGTTTTTGTTGCCAAAAGAGTACCACTTGTATAGTTCCCATTGAGGTTAATATTTTTAGCATCATCATCAGTGAGTGTTCCATTACCACCATAGACGCTGTATTTCATACGGGTATCCCACTCGCCTTTTTGTTCATCAACAGATCCTCCTATTTCGGGATCATAGACCCTGATATATACCGGATCGCTATGATCCTTTGGTACAGAAAAATAAATTACCTGGCAAAAATCATTATCCCCCCAGGCAGTATCCCCTTCTTTACCAAATGTCACCAGGTAAGGTATATTTTCATCTAAAGAAGGCACAGGCTGAGCCATTAACAGGCAGGTAGAAAACAGAAAAAATAAAAACAATAAGTTACGTTGCATATATCAGGATTTGATTAATCAATAACTACGATTTGACGTGATGAACTCATTTTTTGCGTCCTATCATCGGATGAAATGGCACCACAAACAATTTTGTATATCCCTTTTTTTCGAAAAATATGATGAATAGTTACACCTTTGGCCCTATTTGTATCGCCAAGATTCCAATAATATTGTGAAACATTAAAATCTCCCAACACCGATTTCGCGGCAGATAAGGTTACAGGTGTATTTACAACCACCGTATCAGGAGCCGAAATATATATTTGTTCCTTTCGTTTGAGTTCTAATTCATATTGGGCTACCGTAAATAAATCAACATTAACCAGTGTATCCACCACATTCAAATGAATACTATATATTCCCGGACCAGGAAAACAATGTCTGACTTCCAGACCATAAGCTGTTTCTCCATCTCCAAAATGCCATTGATATTTATAAGGCAAAGTATCTGATTTAAATGGTCCGTTCTCGAATAAAGTGAAACAATAATTATCATCTACCTGAGGTTGTGCATCCGGGAACGTAGGATAAGGGTTAGAGAATTTATAGATATCATCGTTTCCGGATCGGTTGGATGCGAAGAAACCTTCCGATTCACCAGGATAGATATAGCAAGAGAAATCATCCTGAGGAGAATTGATAGGTTCTTCCAGTTGTACCGGAGCAGTCCACTTTTGACCATCCCAGGTACTATAAAAGATATCCAATCCTCCTGATGAACCATGACTGTCTGAGGAAAAATAGAGTCTTCCTGATGAATGATAAAAGGGGAACAACTCACTTCCTGCGGTATTCACCATCCTTCCCAGGTTAACAGGTTCTGTCCACTCTCCCTCTTTATAGTTGGATTGATAAATATCTGTTTTTCCAAATCCACCGGGTTGGTCTGACACAAAAAATAAGGTATTTCCATCAGGAGTTACCGTAGCCTGACCTGTGGAAAAATTTCTGCGGGAATTATATGGGAATGCTACTGGCCTGGTCCATCTTCCGTCATTATTCTCCATAATAAAAATACCTAACATATTTTCTTTGCCTCTACTTCGCTTAACTGTGGAATATTGATTTCTGGTAATAAATATCTTGCTCCCATCTTCAGAACAAGTTAATGAGGCCGTATTTAACTTACCCAATAAATCGGGATAAACGGGTAGTTCCTTTCCAAAATCATCATTACTTAAAATATCTACCTGATACATCCAGTAGAGTCCTTCATTATTTTGGTCGAGATATGTTTTTACCCATTCGTGTTTACGGTTACTGGCGAAATATAAAGTAGAGTCAATAACAAAAGGCGCAAAATCATTTTTTAACGGGCTGTTAGTAGGTATGGGTTCAATTGTAAATTGCTGGGAATACACATCCATCATTTGCATCCCTACAAAAACAATAACTATGTATAAAAACACTGATTTAACCATAATTAAAAGAATTTGGGATTAGGGGAATTGATTTTGTAACCAAAATCGTATTGTATTGAGACTTCGTGAGTACCATTATTATAGGACCCCAGACTCTCCATATTATAATCGAGACTATAGGTAAATCTCAATTGGGTATTAACCTGGTAGCCCACAATACCTATAATTTCATCTGTTGTGCGGTAAGAGGTACCTATCATGATGGTATTAAAGAGCATGGCAGTTGCGCTCACATCCACATATGTTTCATCATCCAAATTCAGCCTTATCAAAGCAGATGGCTGGAGGGACAATACATCATTTAACTTAAATAAATAGCCACCTGTTACCAGATAATCAATTTTAGTAAAGTTCACCGAGTTTTCTCCGTTTAAATAAGTATCATGATAGATAAAGGAAGGGATTGAAACTCCTGCAAAGAACTTATTATCATATAAAGCTGCTCCAAAACCTATTAAAGGAGCAGTACTCTGATCAACATACCCAAACACGCTTGGATCCTGATCCACCAACTCAACATCACTCCAATCGGATTGATAGCTTACCAAACCTGCCGAAACGCCAAAAGAAAGCATCGTATGATTTTTCATGGGTATACGGTAGGCATAAGAGGCACTAAAACCCGTGTTATTAACCACGCCATAAGTTTCATTGTAAAACTGTGCACCCAAGGCTATTCTTTCATTTTTCAAAGGGGAATGAAGGGTAAAAGAAGCTTCAGCAGGAGAATTATCGAAGCCCATCCATTGTTTACGATAGGAACCAAAGACCGACAAGACATCATGCGATCCGGCAAAGGCAGAATTTATAGTGTATTTATTATACATATACTGACTCATGATCACTT
>JBFHEL010000217.1:0-7118 GCA_041584155.1 Saccharicrinis sp. | reverse complement strand
TTATTTAAAAAGAAACCCGATTTTTCCACAAATACTTTGGATCCAAATATTCCGTTTAAGGTAGTGGTAATAGCAACGGCGTTTTTATTCTGATCAACAATAGAGAAATGAGTGGTCTCAATGCTTTCTATCACTTCAACAGTTCCTTCTTTTATATCCCGCGAATCCGTTTTTTCATTCAAGCTGACATCTTCAAATCGCTTTTTCAGGTATTGATCATCCAACAACATATCCACAGGCACATTATAAAAATCAGGATCGCCAAGATAGGTAGCCCGGTCGGCATAAACCCTTCTCTCCAGTTCAGTCATCACATGAATACTCTTAGCCGAATTGTGTCCAAACTCCGCGAATTTAAAAGATGCACTTCCATGCAATAATTGAATCAAAGCCACTCCCCCACTTGAAGGCGGAGGCATTGAAATAACTTTATATTGTTTAAAAGTACCTTCCACAGGCTTTCTCCAAACCGATTGATAATCATCCAGATCTTCTTGTGTTATCAATCCTCCGGTTTGAGTCAACTCCTCAATTAAACATTGTGCGGTAAAACCTTTATAAAAGCCCTCACGTCCCTGATCACGTATTAATTTTAATGTTTCTGCCAATTCAGGAAGAACGATTAAATCCCCAGCTTTCCATTTTTCTGCCCTGTAAAAATACGAGGTACTGTCGTTGGCATGCAGGATTGCCTCCTGGCTACGGTTATATTTTCTTGCTTCTTTTTCAGTTAATACAAATCCATTCTCTGCCAGATTAATAGCTGGTTGAATTAATTGCTCAAAAGGGATCGATCCGAGTTTCTCATACAACTTCACCATTCCATCCACAGAACCAGGCACGCCAACAGCCAATGAACCAAAGGAAGAAAGCTTTGGTATTACTTTACCTTCCTGATTCAGGTACATATTTTTAGTGGCTGACTTTGGTGCCTTTTCCCTAAAATCAAGGCTTCCATATTCACCGTCTGCCTTGCGATAAACAGCAAAGCCACCACCCCCAATATTTCCGGCACCCGGATAAACTACTGCCAGCGCAAAGTGTACGGCAATAGCGGCATCAAAGGCATTACCTCCCTTGTTCAAAATTTGTGCGCCAACCTCAGAAGCCAAAGGATGAGCTGAAGTCACCATTCCTTTGGAGGCTATTATTCCCTTGCCTGCACTAAAATGTTCTTTTTGTTTATCCTTTGACGTACAGGCAACAATAAAAAATACAGAACATGAAATAATAAAAAAATATAATCGCCAGCTTTTTCGCATCGACATCATGTTATAAATTACAACAATACAGGAGAGATAGTAAGCCCTCCTGAATCGTAAAATAGGGATTATTGATTCACTTCAGTAGCAGTATAAGCTCCCGGATCCTCTGGGGCCGATGTATTTGACTCTAACTCATCACTCGGATACAGAAAGCGCTCGACATTTACCGTTTGTGTAGTAGTATTTAAACCAAATGGCACATCAATATCCGAATCGCTTTTTTGCAATCTTCTGCTATCGTCGAATGGCATAAAAGTAAAAAATCCGGTTAAATACCGTTCCTCAATAATCTCACGTAACAAAGCTCTTTGGGCAGTAAGCTCTCCACTATCATTTTCAATTCCTCCTGCATCAAAGTCTTCACTTTCATAGGCATCGTACTGCATAGTTAAGTCTGCAACGCTCGAATTAAACAATTCACCCGAACTTAATATTGTTCTAACTTCATTCAGGTAGGATAGACCAACATCAAAACTTTGTGTACGAGCTCCTGTTTCGGCAAGAATCAAGAGGTTTTCCTGATAACTAACCAGCGCTTGTGATTCAAACTCTGCAGCAATACCTGTATTGGCATCAGCATCTTCGCTGTCGATGGTATAATATTGATATCTCGCTTCTTCGTTTGTTTTTGAGTTAGCACGCGAATCCAATAATTCCAACAAATAACTAGGGTGAGTATCATCGGGTATCACACCTATACTAACACCTCCCTGCTGTATCCTTTCGTAAATTCTATTTTTAGAATCCGCATCATCCGAATCTTCATAAGGCACAAACATCATACTATTTGAAATCGATGAGATCCCGTTTAGTGCAGCATTATATGCGTTTTCATATTCTTTTGTATGCATATAATAGCGAGCCTTAAGAGTATAGGCAGACTCTATCCATTTTGTTTCATCTCCGTCGAAAATGTAATCTTCGGTAACAATATCAGAAGATGTAACATTCTCTAAATCAACGATGGCACTTGAAAGAAGATCTTGCAAGGCCTCAAACACCTCGGTCTGACTATCAAAAACAGGGTTCTCTTCCGACGAAAGAGCCTCAGAATAAGGGATATCACCAAACAAAGAGGCATATGTTCCAACAAGGTGTGCTTCAACTACTTTTGCGATACCCTGATACAGGTTATTATCAGGTTTTTCTTCACGAATATAACGAATTGGTGTTAAAACACTTTGATAACCATCCCAATCGAATGTTCCATCAGTAAATATATAACTATATCGTTCTTGCTCTACTGACTCATAACCTATTAACTGCCCGGACCAAAAACTGGCGGTCCTATTAAACAGCCCTAATTGAATTAGCATATTTTCAATTTCTGCTCCGTATAAAAACAGACCAGCATCAACATCATCCACAGTAAGTTCATTTGGATTATCATTGATCCCTTCAACCAAATCCTGACAACTTATTAAGGAAAAAACAAGTGTAATTATTGTTAAGTATTTAAAATATATCCTTTTCATTATGTATAATTTTAAACCATGATGCAATAACTAAAGAGGTAAGGCTAAGTTTCAACTTAGTCCTTCATGCACTTCATCTATAATCATGGTTGTTTCACACTTCTAAATTTATATTTATGTATTAAGGATAACAAGTATGATTATTAAACCTGAGTTGGGTTAAACAAATAATCAGCCCTGTACCACTCTTTTATTAAATGTTCATTTTAAGGCTAAACAAAACAGAGCGTGTTCCCGGAGAATTGAAATAGTTCATTCCCGAAACAATACTTACACCATAGTTATTTGTTTCAGGATCAACATCACGTACTTTTGTCCAGAGCAACAAATCTCTTCCTGTTAACGAAATATTTAATGATTTAATGGCAAATTTCTTTGTTAGGTTAATATTATCGAATGTATAACCAATAGTTACATTACGAAGTTTAGTCCAGGTAGCGTCGTCAACAAATAAGTCATTTGCCTTACTAAATCCCAAACCACCGCCATATGATGATCGATACCATGTTTCATCGCACAATACATCTCCGGCTCCAAAATCAACTATATTACCCCTTACGGTTGAACCGGCCGGAATAATATCTCCATCATGATTAACAAGCTCTTCTGTAAGGGTCACTTCATTGGATACATCTTTATGTTTTCCGAAACCATACAAAACGATATTGGTTCTGTTAATATATTCACCCCCATGAGAATGCTCAAACAGCATACTAAAGTCAAATCTCTTATAATTTATTTCAAAGCCCAATCCACCTCTCCAGTCGGGATTTGGATCACCCAGCACTCTGTAGTTAGTATCCAATTGAGGGAATCCATTTTCATCTAAAATCATCTCCCCATTATCATCCTGAAGCGTTCCGGGTAAATAGAATGAACTCACAGGGTATCCTTCCACAATTTTAGAGGTACTTCCTATATCAACAGTTTCGGCACCGGATATATCGTCAACATTATTTTTGTTCTGATTAAAGTTTGTGGTCAAAGAAATTCTCAAGTCCCTTTGATCAACAATCAGGCCTCGCAAATCAAGTTCAACACCTTTATTCGAGATAGTTGCAGCGTTTTTATATTCATAAGTATATCCTGAGCTGGGATTAGTTTTAACAGCAAAAAGAATACCTTCCGTTTTATTTTCATAATAAGTAAAATCTAAAGACAACCTATCCTCCAGAAAACGCAGGTTTGTTCCTACTTCCCATTCTGTTTTTATCTCGGGAGACAAATTATCACTGCCTTTCTCATCATCAAACAAGTAAGCACCCCCGAATTCTGTTAACCCTGTAGTTGTTAACGTTTGATACTTATAAGGCTCTGGTCTGATACCAACTTGCCCATATGAAGCTCTCACTTTACCGAAAGTAAGAAAATCCCAGTCTATTTTATCTTTAAATTGCCATGCTATATCGGCTGATGGATAAAAGAAGTTTCCTTTAATACTTGATGCAGCCTCTAATGTACCTGAAGCAGTAACAAAGAGTTGATCAAATAAATTAAAAGCTAAGACTCCGTACCCTCTGTTTGAACGTACCTGGGTAATTGTTTTATCCCAAGTTGTAGCACCTGCATCTCCTCCCGAAAGAGCTGTTGTTTGCAGATCGGAATCAACAGCAAATGGCGAAACAGTCGTCACATTTACGGTACGGTATTTATCATTATAATTTACCCCCAATGTTGCGGTTAAGCTAACATCTTCCGTTAAGCTACGATCAATCACTGCAATAGCATCAAAGTTTGTCTCTTTACTAACAATATCCTGCTCTTCCATATAACCTTCAGAGTAAGTTCCTCCGGCAGAACCTATAGGAAAGAATTCTATCCTGTTATCATTGTAATAATCTAATCCTCCCCTTAAAATAATTTTAATCCAACTATTAGGATTTATATTTAATTCCGGAGCATAAGTAAAGTGATTAACCTCATTAGGCATTTTCTGCTCATAAATAGTCCACAAAGGGTTATTATAAACCGGGTTTGTTGTTTCTCCAAGATGCCTGCGGTAAGATCTCTGACGATCATAAACCTCTCCACTTGCATCAACATACTGACCTTTATAATCTGTATTGTCAAAATCAGGTGAAGCACGGTACAGACCCAAAATAACCCCATTTGTATTATCACCCGCTTGTTGTATTCTATTGGATTTAATCATAGAATAGGCGAATTTTGATTTCAGGCTCATCCAATTATACAGTTTGGTGTCAGTATTTGCCCTAATGTTGGTACGTTCATAGGTATACTCTTTAACAATACCCTCCTGATCCATTCTTTCAAAACCAAAGTAGTACGAAGTTTTTTCACCACCTCCACTAACCGACAAATTATGTTGATCATAACCACCTTTTTGGAACACCTGGTCATAATTACTATCAGTATATGTTGCGGTTGAATTTTTCTCCGTTACCGGATAATAGGTTGTCCCTGTAATATCACCTACAAAGTAAGCTCCACTGGTATCAACAACATCTTCCTCACCTGAACGATCAGAAATTTTATCACCCCATGATTCACCATACGAAGTCGACCATACCCCACTTCGTCCTTGTCCATAAGCACTTTGTAAAGGCATTTTAACACTAATCATATCTACCGACTTGGTATAAGAATATTGTACACTCGGTTTTCTTCCCAGCCTGCCGCCCTTGGTTGTAATTACAATCACCCCATTGGCAGCTCTCGATCCCCAAACTGATGCAGCTGAGGCTCCCTTTAATATTTGTACCGATGCAATATCGTTGGGGTTGATATCATCTAAGCGGGACTGCTGACTCAGCTCAGCACCATACGATATGTTATCATTACTCACCGGAACACCATCAATAATAACCAGAGGTTGACTATCTCCGTAAATAGTATTTGCTCCACGAATTTGAATTGACGAACCTGCACCCGGGTCACCATTTGACCTTCGCACCTGAACACCCGAGGCTTTTCCTGAGAGTGCATTAATCACACCTGCCTCACCTGATTTATCCATATCTCGAGCTTTAACTACAGAATTAGTAGTAGCCGTTTCATCAATTCTAACAGTAGTTCCCAACGCAGTGACAACTACCTCATCTATCTCGGTAAACGATGGTCTGAGACGAATATTTATCGTGGATTGTTTGCCGATAACAATTTCCTGTGATTCAAACCCTATGGAAGAAAAAAGCAGGACAGTCTCCTTATTGGGAACTTCAATAGAATACCCTCCGTCTATATCTGTGATAACGCCAATAGTG
The DNA here is from genome assembly GCA_041584155.1 of Saccharicrinis sp. Classification (GTDB taxonomy): domain Bacteria; phylum Bacteroidota; class Bacteroidia; order Bacteroidales; family Marinilabiliaceae; genus Saccharicrinis. The sequence continues at coordinate 1,154 of JBFHEL010000217.1, read as the reverse complement.
GTACCTTTAATGCTCACTGTAACTCCCGGCAAGGTAAGTCCGTCTTCACTACTCCTAACCGTACCGGTTACCAGTAATGCCTGAGGCACTGATTCAACATTTATCTTTTCATTACGCACTTCCGGTCTGGGCTTGATAACAATAACATTATCAACAAGTTCATAACCCAACCCGGAATCTTTTAAACAACTTACCAATACTTCTTCAATAGAAGCTTCTTCCAGGTTTATACTAACCCGTTTCACATCCTCCACTTCTTCATGAGAGTAGAAGAATTCATAATTACTTTGTTCCTGAATAACTTCAAGAACTTCTTCCAGACTCGCTTCTTTCATTGTAAGGTTCAAACCCGACTGTGATTTTGCCGAAAGTGATAATTGGAAAGCAATAAATAACATCAGAATAAGTTTCATCCTCAGTAATAAAACAGAATACCTCCCTGGTACATGATTAGAACAAATTTTTTTCATACATTTAATATGTTTAAAGTTTAATATCCTACTTAATAAGTCTGGATTTTTCAAAAACCAGGAGAATGTGGCCGCATTCTCCTGGTTAATAAATAGTTATACAATTTTTATCTTTCTTGAACTTTACATTGGTCGTTAATTCAATAATGTGTAATGTTTCACTTATATCATTGTATTTAAATAAAGAACCAGAGAAATGTATGTCCTTCTTTTCTGTATCTGAAAAAGTCACATCTATATCATACCACCTTGATAGCTTTGACATTACACCTTCCAAATTCTCATATTCGAAAATATATTTTCCAAATCTCCAAGAGGTAAACAAGTCTGTGTTCGTTTTTGTTTGATTCAGAAAATGGTTTCCCTTATTAAGCTGCGCCTGCATTCCAGGTTGCAATATCATATCATTATTATATGTTTTTACCTTCACTTGCCCACTTACCAATGTGGTTTCAACCGTTTTATCTTTAGGGTATGCCATAACATTAAACTTTGTACCCAATACTTCAATATCCATTTCGCTTGTAGAGACAATAAATGGCCTTTCACGATCATGAGCGACCTCAAAATACGCCTCTCCTGACAGGTATACTTTGCGCATTTCATTTTTAAAAGAAACCGGGTATTTTATGGCCGACGAGGCATTTAACCAAACTTTCGTACCATCAGCTAAAACCAAATTAT
>JBFHEL010000216.1:0-7166 GCA_041584155.1 Saccharicrinis sp. | reverse complement strand
TTCTGCTTAAAAGACATCTGTATTTCTTCCCCTGTTGTTACAGCAAGAGAGATAAGCGAACTAAACAACCTTATTGAAGCGGTGTATATTACTCGCAATCTGGTAAACCAACCTGTTGACCGTTTAAATGCCACTCAGCTAAGCGATTTTATACTGGCTCAATCCAAGGTAGACGGTTTTAATGTAGAGGTGTTCAATAAAACAAAAATAGAAGCCTTAAAATTCGGAGGTTTACTGGGTGTTAACAAAGGAAGTATTGACCCTCCTACCTTTACCATTATGGAATGGAAACCGGAAAACGCAGTGAACACAAAACCCTATGTATTGGTAGGTAAAGGCGTGGTTTTTGACACAGGTGGTATAAACCTAAAAACACCTCCTGGAAGTCTGGACACCATGAAATGCGATATGGGGGGAGCAGCCTCTGTAATTGGAACCCTGATAGCTATTGCGAAAAATAAAGTCCCTGTTCATATCATTGGTTTAATACCGGCTACCGATAACCGTCCGGGTGAAAACGCCATTGTTCCAGGGGATATTTTAACCATGCACAACGGCCTTACCGTTGAGGTAATAAATACAGATGCCGAAGGAAGACTTATTCTGGCCGATGCGCTTAGCTATGCTAATAAATATGAGCCTGAATTAGTTATTGATCTGGCAACCCTCACAGGCTCTGCTGTGATGGCTATTGGAGAATACGGTACTGTAGGAATGGGAACTGCCGATGACCAGATATTTGCAGAAATAGAGAAACAAGGATATGCCACCCACGAAAGAGTGGTTCGATTCCCTTTCTGGAGTGATTATGACAAACAAATAGAATCAGACATTGCTGATATAAAAAATCTGGGAAGCAGAGAAGCTGGCTCTATTATAGCTGGTAAATTTTTGTCTAAATTTATCAATTACCCATGGATACACCTCGATATTGCAGGCCCTTCTTTTCATCTAAAAGAAAGCAGCTACAGAGGCAAGGGAGGCAGCGGAGTAGGCGTTCGCTTATTGTATCATTTTTTTAAATCAATGGTTTCCAAATAACATCACAAAGAAAAAATTGTATTTTGACCCATTTCCTTATTAAAAATGGCGATATTTAGCGCAATCAATGATTAAAATTTATGAGAACAGATAAAATAAGATTGGGAATTACCCACGGCGATATAAACGGAATAGGATATGAAATTATTTTTAAGGCATTAGCCGATATCAGAATGTTTGATATGTGTACCCCTATTATTTACGGGTCATCAAAAGTTGCGGCATATCACCGCAAAACCTTAAACATCTCTAATTTCAGCCTCAATAATATCAAAGAAGCCGATGATGCACACCCTAAGCGTGCAAATATCATCAACTGTATTGATGACAATATCAAAGTTGAACTGGGTAAAGAAACTAAAATGGGTGGCGAAGCTGCCTTTTCTGCACTTGACAAGGCCGTTAATGATTTAAAAGAAAACAAAATAGACGTGCTGGTTACTGCTCCTATTCATAAAAAAAATATTCAATCCGATCAGTTTAAATTCCCGGGACATACCGAATATCTTCAGAGTGAGTTTAACGCCAATGACTCCTTAATGTTGCTCGTTAGCGATGTGATGAAGGTAGGAGTTGTTACCGGACACATTCCTTTATCTGAGGTTCCTAAACAGGTAACCAAGGAGAAAATATTGGCCAAACTAAAAATCATGAACAAGACCCTAAAAGAGGATTTCACTATTCGGAAACCTAAAATAGCAGTGTTGGGACTGAACCCGCATGCGGGAGATAATGGCCTCATAGGTAAAGAAGAGCAGGATGTAATCATTCCTGCCATAGAAGAAGCGAAGAAAAAAGGCATTTTGGCTCTTGGACCATACCCTGCTGATGGTTTCTTTGGCTCCAATAATCTTTCTAAGTTCGATGCCATCTTAGCCATGTATCACGATCAGGGATTACTGCCGTTTAAAACCATTTCTTTTGCATCAGGGGTTAACTTTACTGCTGGTCTGCCCATTGTGAGAACATCTCCCGATCACGGAACCGCTTTTGAAATTGCAGGAGAAGGTGTGGCCGATGAAGAATCATTCCGTCAGGCTGTTTATTTAGCTGTTGACATCTTTAAAAACCGCCAATCAAACAAGGAACTATCCAAAAATCCACTTCAATCATACGACATTAGCAAAATAGATGATAAACTGGATGAAAAACTACCTGAAGAAAAAAATGATTGATCATAGTTTATTAAATTTATCCTGCTTTAGTTAAGCAGGATTTTTTTATAATCCTTTATATTTTAACGTATAAAACACAAAAAATCATAAAACAAAATCTGAATAATTGCGTAATTAATATATCAACACATAACAAAGTAATGAAATAATATAAGCTATTGTTTTTTATACAATGAAACAAATATGTTGAAAATTTCATTCCGCATAATTTTAGATAAAAATATTTTAAAGTGGGGCAGCAATGACAAAGATCAAGAAACAAAACAGTGTATTTATTAAAATATTAACCGTTACAACCAGTATTATATCCATATTTATCATCTTAAACTTGTTTACTTTCTCATCTGAACCTGGTTCTATAGAAAAGAAAGTACTTTCGTTTAAGGACAGTTACTCCATTTTCTCATTAAAAATACCGCAAAATATAAATTTCGCAGGAGAAGAAGCACCCATAAAAAAAACCTGGGTAAAGGAGAGTTTCGATAGAGAACTACTAATTAACACCTATTGGCAATCACAGACTTTACTGTTCATTAAACGTTGCAACAGGTATTTTCCCGTGATTGAACCTATCCTAAGAGAACAAGGAGTACCTGAAGACTTTAAGTATTTGGCCGTTATTGAGAGCGGGCTGATGCCCCGTTCTGTTTCTCCTGCAGGAGCTGCAGGCATATGGCAATTTATGCCTGCCACAGCGCGTGAATATGGCTTGGAAGTAAACAGTGAAATCGACGAACGTTACCATTTGGAAAAGGCTACAGAAGCAGCCTGTAAATATTTTAAAAAGTCCCATGACGTATACAATAACTGGACTTTAGTAGCAGCCTCATATAATGCAGGTAAAGCAGGAGTAAATAAACAACTTGCTATTCAAAAAACAGATAACTATTACGATTTATTATTAGGTGAAGAAACTGGCAGATACGTTTATCGCATATTGGCTATAAAAGAAATCCTGTCATCTCCTGAGAAGTATGGTTTTTATGTTGCTAAAGAAGATTTATATCCTGCCTTACCCATACATACTGTTGTAATTGATAGCACCATCAATAATATTGCTGATTTTGCTGATTCTTTTGGTATCTCCTACAAGCAGTTTAAGGATTTAAATCCCTGGTTACGTGAGAACTTATTATCTAACAGATCTAAAAAATCCTATTCTATTCATTTACCTCAGCAGGTTTCGTTACCTAATCCCGAAACAACCATCACGCGCGAAATATCGCCGATTACCCCAATGGGTACAAATGAAATTAAATTGAAAAAAGAGTCGCTCACCATTCAGTAATAGTTTGCTATCTTTGCTTACTTAATTTTTTGGTGGGTAATTTGTAAGCGGTATGAAAAACAATACGAACACAACAGACAGTAGCAAAGAAGATTTTATTGAAGAAGGAAGCATTTCTGTAATGGGTGCCCGCGTGCACAACCTACAGAATATCGATATTGAATTTCCAAGAAACAAGCTGGTGGTAATCACCGGCTTAAGTGGCAGCGGCAAATCATCTCTGGCTTTTGATACTATTTATGCCGAAGGACAACGCAGATATATCGAAACTTTTTCAGCCTATGCACGTCAGTTCCTGGGCAATATGGAGCGGCCTGAAGTGGATAAAATTACCGGTCTGAGTCCGGTGATCTCCATAGAACAAAAAACCACCAATAAAAACCCCCGATCGACCGTTGGTACCATAACCGAGATATACGATTTCTTGCGCTTATTATACGCCAGAGCTTCTGATGCTTACTCGTATAACACAGGTGAAAAAATGGTGAAATACACCACCGAAAAAATCCTTACACTAATACAGGATAATTTTAAGGGAAAAAATGTAATCATTCTGGCTCCTTTGGTTCAAAACAGAAAAGGACATTACAAGGAGTTATTTGAGCAAATCAGAAAAAAAGGATACCTGCATGCCCGTGTGGATGGTGAGGTTATTGAGTTATCGCATGGATACAAACTCGATCGTTACAAAAACCACAGCATTGAGATGGTTATTGACAGGATAAAAGTTTCTGACAAAGATACCAAGCGTCTTTCCGACTCAGTAAATCTCGCTATGAAAAACGGAAAGGGCATTATGATGATACTGGACGCAGAAACTAATCAGGCGAAATTTTACTCGCAAAAACTCATGTGTCCAACCACTGGTATTTCCTACAATGAACCTGCCCCCCACTCCTTCTCCTTCAATTCACCTCAAGGAGCATGCCCCAAATGTAAAGGACTGGGAACCATAGATATTGTAGACATAGAAAAGGTAATTCCCGATGAATCTATGAGTATTCACAATGGAGGTATAGCTCCCCTGGGAAAATATAAAAACACGCTTATTTTCTGGCAACTACAGGCCATAGCCGACAAGCACGATTTCACCCTAAAAACAGCTATAAAAAACATTCCTGAAGAAGCACTGGATACTATTCTTTACGGATCAAGCGAACCTATTACTCTTAAAAATACCCCTCTGGGTACTTCCTCAAACTACTTTATCAGTTTCGAAGGGGTGATTAAGTATATTCTGCAACAACAAAACAACGACACATCTAAAAAAGCCCAAAAATGGGCCATGCAATATGTCACCCATTCCCATTGCCCACAATGTCAAGGACAGCGTCTTAATAAAGAAGCATTGCACTTTAAACTGGCCGATAAAAACATTGCCAGCCTGGCTAAAATGGATTTATCACAACTGGCAGAGTGGTTTCAGGATGTAGAACAACACCTGAGTCACAAACAAAAAACGATAGCCACCGAAATACTCAAAGAAATTCGAAGCAGATTGGGGTTTTTAATGGATGTTGGTTTGGGCTACCTGTCTCTGGATCGCAGTGCGATGACTCTTTCCGGGGGAGAAAGTCAAAGAATAAGGCTAGCCACACAAATTGGCTCTCAACTGGTAAATGTATTGTATATTCTCGATGAGCCCAGCATTGGTTTACATCAACGCGACAATCATAAATTGATTCAATCCTTACAACAACTCAGGGATACCGGCAATTCTGTTTTGGTGGTAGAACACGATAAGGATATGATGCTTCAGGCCGATTACCTGATTGACATGGGGCCTTATGCAGGTGTGCACGGCGGTGAAATAGTTGCGCAAGGAACACCATTACAGGTGATTCAACAACAAACCTTAACAGCCGATTACCTCAATAATAAAAGATATATTCAGATACCCGAAGTACGAAGAAAAGGAAATGGAAAAACACTGACTATCTATAAAGCTACCGGTAATAATCTCAAATCGGTAACCGCAACATTTCCGCTCGGTACCTTTATTTGTGTTACCGGAGTTTCGGGCAGTGGAAAATCAACGCTAATAAACGAAACCTTATATCCGCTTTTAAACCAGCATGTGTACCACTCGGTAAAAGATCCTCTTCCCTTTGAAAAAGTAAAAGGCCTGGAGCATATTGATAAGGTAGTGGATGTGGATCAGTCTCCTTTGGGAAGAACCCCCCGTTCGAACCCTGCTACCTATACCAAGGTTTTTGATGAGATTCGTAAGCTATTTACTGGTTTACCTGAATCCAAAATAAGAAATTACAAGCCCGGACGATTTTCCTTTAATATGGCAGGGGGAAGATGTGAAACCTGCAAGGGAGGTGGAGTGCAGATTATTGAAATGAACTTTTTACCTGACGTAATGGTGGAATGCCCTGAGTGTCATGGTAAGAGATATAATCGCGAGACCCTCGAAGTTCGCTACAAGGGAAAATCCATCAGCGATGTATTAAATATGACCATCAATCAGGCAGTTGAGTTTTTTGCTAACATACCACAAATTGCCCATAAACTCAGGGTAATACAAGAGGTTGGATTGGGTTATATCACACTGGGGCAGCCTTCCACTACCCTATCCGGAGGAGAGTCGCAAAGGGTTAAGCTGGCCAGCGAACTGGCTAAAAAAGATACTGGTAAAACAATTTACATTCTCGACGAGCCTACCACCGGTCTTCATTTTGAAGATATCAGGGTATTGCTGGATGTATTAAACCGACTGGTTGAAAAGGGAAATACAGTTATTGTGATAGAGCATAACCTGGATGTTATGAAGGTAGCCGATCATATTATAGATATTGGCCCTGAAGGTGGCCGTTTAGGAGGAGAAATATTATGTAGCGGTACACCAGAGCAGGTAGCTAAAAACAAAAAGAGCTATACTTCCAAATATCTGAAAGAAGAATTAAAGGCAAAATAATATCCAATCAGGAAAATAAAACACAAACAAAAATCATTATCTGACATAAAACGGATAAGGATAAAGTTTTTAGTAAAACTCATTTGTATGATATATATTGTCATCTAAAATAAAAACAAGATGTATGGCACAAAAAGTTAAAATCAGATGCATCAACAATGGCAGTTACCTGAAGTATTATCGTGGCACTACCTTACAAGAAATAGCAGAAGATCAAAATATTACATTACGAAGCCGGGTACTTGGCGCTCTGGTAAACAATGAACTCCAATATTTAGGTTTTGAAATCTTTCATCCTAAAACAGTTGAATTCATAGACATTACTCACCCCGATGGCATGAGAATGTACATCAGAAGTTTGTCTTTTTTGTTATATGATGCCATAGAAAAAACTTTACCCGGAACAAAACTCCGTGTTGAACACTCTGTTTCCAATGGCGTTTACTGCGAGTTGGATGGAAATGAGGAGATTACCGTAGAAGAAGTTTCACGTATAGTGGACTACATGCGTGAACAGGTTCAAAAAGATATTCCTTTTAAATACGTTCAAAAGGAGACCGAAAAAATAATTAAACTCTTTAGTAAATTTGGTTTTGAAGATAAGATAGGACTTTTAGAAAGTCGTGGCCAGTGCTACTCTTCTTACTATGAACTAAACGATTCTATCGGATCATTTTATGGTTTTCTGCTACCTTCTACGGGCTATCTGCAAGTATTTGATGTGAATAAGTATTACAAT
>JBFHEL010000215.1:0-7184 GCA_041584155.1 Saccharicrinis sp. | reverse complement strand
GTTGCCAGTAATGCTGATGTTTTTATGAAGGAAACAGGGCCGCATAGTGCATTGATCTTATTTAAAAAAGGGAGAATTAATATTCAACAAACCGGAAATGTTTTTAAAATTTTCACTAAAAATAACATTAGTGCCAATCTGGAGGTTACCTTTGGTGCCAAAGGAACAGCATTTCTGTACATAAAAGTTGATGGTTTTGCTAATGCTGCCGATGCACAGGCATACTTGCTTAAGGTTAAAATAAATGATTATGTGATGAGGGATATCTCAAGAATGCAGTATTATATGTGGGCAATAAGCGATAGAAATTATAATCTTCTTTCAGGCGAAGAATCGTATCAGCAATATCAGGATTTCTATAAGTTGAATTATTGATCTGTTTTCTGTAAAACAAATCTGATTGTTAGTAAATCATATGTTTGGTTTAAACATTTAAATTTCATGAATAACAAGTGCTATGATGGATATTAAAAAGGTAAATATTTTATGGGTTGATGATGAAATTGATTTGTTAAAAGCACATGTTCTTTATCTAAAGGAAAAAGGTTTTTCGATTCATACGGCCACCAATGGTCAGGATGCCCTGCTTATGGTTGAAGAGCAGCACTTTGATTTAATTTTTCTTGATGAAAATATGCCTGGATTAAGTGGCCTGGATGTATTGAGTCAGTTGAAAAGTATGATGCCCGGCGTGCCCGTGGTTATGATTACAAAGAGTGAGGAAGAAGATATTATGGATCAGGCTATTGGGAGTAAAATTTCAGATTACCTGATCAAACCCGTTAATCCAAACCAAATATTGCTGACTATTAAAAAACATGTGGATCAGCATCGTCTGGTGGCAGAGAAAACAACCAGTAATTATCAAACAGAATTTGGAAAAATAGGCTTAAGGATAAATGATTCCTACCGTTTTAACGACTGGGTGCAAATTTACAAGCAACTGGTGCATTGGGAAATTGAGCTGGAGAATACAAAAGGAGAGATGGATGAGGTGCTTAAAATGCAAAAGACCGAAGCAAACCATGCCTTTGTTAAGTTTGTGAAAAAAAATTATTGCGATTGGATTGGTCATGACGATGAGGATACTCCTTTGATGTCACATCATATCATGAAAGAGCTTGTGCTGCCCTTGCTGAATCAGGATGAAAAAGTAGTGATGCTGGTTGTTGATAATTTCAGGTATGACCAGTGGTTAATGATAAAACAGGAGGTGTTGAAAAATTACAGACTGGAAGAAGAAAGTTTATACAGCAGCATTCTGCCCACAGCCACCCAGTTTGCCCGTAACAGTTTGTTTTCGGGTTTAATGCCAGCTCAAATAAAAAAGATGTATCCCCAGTTTTGGCTCGACGAACAGGATGAGGGAAGTAAAAATCAATTCGAAGAACAACTGATTGGTACATTTTTCGATAGGTTTAGAAAAAAAATCAAATACTCCTATCAAAAAATTAATGATATCGATTCAGGTAAACAGCTTATCGATAACTTTTCCCAGCTGCTAAACGATGATTTGTCGGTTGTGGTGTTTAATTTTGTTGATATGCTTTCTCATGCTCGTACCGAGAGTAAAATGATTAAAGAGCTGGCTTATGATGAGTCTGCCTATCGTTCCTTAAGTAAAGCCTGGTTTATGCATTCGGTTATGAAAGAATTATTAGCCAGGTTTGAGAGTGAAAATGTAAAGGTTATTATTACCACCGATCATGGTACCATAAGGGTGAAAAATCCTATTAAGGTAGTTGGAGATCGTAATACAACTACTAATTTAAGATATAAGCAGGGAAAAAATCTGGCCTATAAGGCTAAAGAAGTTTTTGAGGTTAAAAGACCTGAAGATATTCAGCTGCCCAAGGTTAATGTATCTACCAGTTATGTTTTTGCTGTTAATGAAGACTTCCTTGCTTATCCTAATAATTACAATCACTATGTTAGTTATTATAAGGATACCTTTCAGCATGGAGGAATATCAATGGAAGAAATGTTAATACCCTATGTTGTGTTATCACCTAAAAATAATTCTTGATATATTGCGGCCTGATATTTTTATGTGATTCAGGATATTTAGTTCTGTGTTTTGATACTTGATAATTAATAATGATGCAAAAATTTATACTTCCATCCTTAGAGAATTTAGATGAGGTTGCCACAGCATTTTTAAAAGCTTTTCCCGAACCTGCTGTATTTTGCTTTTATGGTTCAATGGGTGCAGGTAAAACTACTTTTATTCAGGCTTTGTGCAAAAAATTACAGGTAATAGATGTGGTTAATAGCCCGTCTTTTTCCATTGTAAATGAATATAACACCGACTCGGGAAATACGGTTTATCATTTCGATTTTTATCGTCTCAAAAAAGAAGAAGAAGCCTTTGATTTAGGATATGAAGATTATTTTTATTCGGGGAGCTATTGTTTTGTGGAATGGCCTGAAAAAATAGAGTCTTTGTTGCCTGAACAAAGATACGATGTAACAGTTTCTGTCTTGGATGATATGAGCCGGGAGATTGAGGTGAAAGCTTAATCTTGTTTTGGTAGTTTCTTCGAAGTATCCTTTTAATGATCAACCTTTTATATTTTTAGTATAATGAGAGACCAAAAAACAACAAATACTTTGTTATTGATATTGGTTATACCTGTCATATTTTATTTGTTAAAAACGCTTTCTTTTATTTTTGTGCCATTGGTATCAGCCATGTTTATTGCGCTGTTGTTTCTGCCTTTGATGCGTTGGCTTAGCCAAAAAAAAGTACCTAAGTCCATAAGTATATTTTTTATTGTCTTAATCATTTTTAGTGTGTTTAAGGTTGGGGGCGAGTTGATAAAGCTATCGAGCAGAGAAATTATGGCTGCTGATAATATGTTCTTTGCTAAAGCCGAATCAAAACTGATTCATTTAGTTGTTTCGTTAGAGGATTTTTTTGGGATCAGTAGGTTACAGGGTGACAATGTTTTTATTCATTATCTCCAGGGTGGTAATATCATGGAAAGCATTGGTCTTTCGCTTGATTTTATAGGTAACCTGTTGTCCGGAACATTAATGACTGCCTTCTTTGTCGTTCTGCTCCTATCAGGTTCTGTTAATATGGAGAAGTTACTCAATAGTACGCTCATTAAAATTAAACACTCGTCCATTAAAATTTTCATGAAAATAGAGAAGGATATCATTAAGTTCGTGGTTGTTAAGTTTATTATCAGCCTGTTAACAGGCATTGGTTTTAGTTTGGCCTGCTTGGCTTTTGATGTTAGCTTTCCTATATTTTGGGGGCTTTTTGCCTTTAGCATAAATTTTGTGCAGATGATCGGATCGGTTATTTCTGTGGTGTTGTTGTCGATGTTTGCTTTTGTTGAAATTGAAACCTTGCATACTCTCTTATTCTTTGCCTTAAGTATTACTGCCGTTCAGGTGGTTATGGGGGGTGTGCTGGAGCCTGTTTTTATGGGTAAAACATTTTCTTTAAATGTGATGACGATTCTTATTATGCTCATGTTTTGGGGATATATATGGGGAATTCCGGGGCTTATTCTGTCTATCCCTATCACTGTTTTTGTAAAAATAATCCTCGATCAGTTTCCAAGGTATAAGGTAATTACCGATTTAATGTCTGGATCAAAATAGTGAAGAGGATGTCTTGTGCATAGTCCGGTAAATTATAATCTTTTTTAAGATTATGAGGTATTCGATTTGCTAAAAGAACTTGTTTTGTCAGAATCCCAATATTCTTTTTTAGCCTATTGAAAACTTCAGGTTCCTTATAGTTGACTCCTCTGATACCATGCCGGATTGCATGGGTAATTAGCGAAACAATAGGTGTTTTATTGCTGTCGAACTCTTGAATTTATCGCATCCTCTTTAGGGGATTATAATCCAAAGTATAGAGATTTATATTATGTAAATAATAGTTATTGACCTATAACCAATGGTGTGGCTTGTAGTGTTGATTAAAAAGATACCCAATTAATTCACGTTATTCACGAAGTTTTAAGAAAAAATTGCGACTTTTGTCGGTCAAAATATTTATATAAGAATTATTTAAAACGATATATTATGCAAACGGTAGTAAGCGGAATACGACCAACCGGAAACTTACATTTAGGAAATTATTTTGGAGCGGTAAAAAACTTTTTGCGTATGCAAGAGGAATATAAATGCTATTTTTTTATAGCTGATTATCATTCATTAACCACGCATCCTATGCCGGGAGATTTGCATAATAATGTTCGTCAGGTATTGGCCGAATATCTGGCTTGTGGTTTGGATCCTGAGAAATCGACTATTTACATACAGAGTGATGTGCCTGCCGTTGCGGAGCTGAGTTTGTTAATGAGTATGAATGCTTATTTAGGTGAGTTAGAACGTACCACTTCTTTTAAGGATAAAGCGCGTCAGCAACCTAACAATGTAAATGCCGGATTGTTAACTTATCCGGTGTTAATGGCTTCAGATATTCTTATTCATTGCGCCGATAAGGTGCCTGTTGGAAAAGATCAGGAACAGAATCTGGAAATGGCCCGAAAATTTGCCGCGCGTTTTAACCATATGTATGGAGTAGATTATTTTAAAATTCCTCAGTCGTTTAATTATGGTGAGGCATTGGTAAAAATACCCGGTTTAGATGGCTCTGGTAAGATGGGTAAGTCGGAAGGGAATGGGATATTTTTAGTAGATGAGCCAAAGCCTTTGCAAAAAAAGGTAATGCGTGCCGTTACCGACAGTGGCCCAACGGTGCCTGATTCTCCGCTATCCGAACCGATACAAAATTTATTTACCTTGTTAGAGGTGGTTTCTACACCCGATACTGTACAGTATTTTAAGGATAAATATGCCAGCTGCGAAATTCGTTATGGTGATTTAAAGAAACAATTGGCTGAGGATATTAATAACTTTATAGCACCAATTCGCGAAAGAGTGAATGATATTAAGGACAATGAGGATTACTTGAGTAAAGTGGTTAAATTAGGTCGTGAAAAAGCCCAGGAAAGCGCTGCTAAAACAGTGAAAGAAGTTAGAGAGATTATTGGTATCAAAAGATTTTAACAAGAGAACGTATAAACAATAAGTGATGCTAATCCTTATGGTTTTTTAATATAATAAAGCATTTTCCTCAAAGGAGATGCTTTTTTTATTTTATATCATTTTGAAATTGAAATAATACAGTGAACACTTCGTATTATGTCGATAGATTAATGACGGCGTTATTGCGAAGCATATAATGCATGGGTCATTAACCAATTGGTATAAGTTTTATTAAATGTTGGAGTAATGCCGATGTAATTAATCATTGAGCATGTCAAATGAAATGCAGATAAGACTCATTTTTTATACAATTGATATATACACACTTCTATCCTGTATTTTTGTCGCCTTTGAGTTTGCACTTTCTTATTTTATAAGCCTTCTATGCAAGGACGCTTTTTATACCACCTTAACTTTATCATTGGGTATTAGCAGATAGTGTTAAGGAGTTAGTTAGGGTAATACTAATATCATTAACCCAAAGGTAAAATAAATATTGTTTGGCATAGCATAATCCTCAGCCTGGTCAACTACAGATATCAGGACAAAATTCCCTTTTCCCCGTTCTTTTTTTACCATCGTAATCAAAAAAAGGTAGTTCTTGAATAATATTTTGATTAATACTAAAATAAATGTTTCAAACCTGTATTTTGTAATACTCACTAAATCAATAATTTAAAGCATTAATTAAAAAATAATTAAAAAAATATACTACTATGTATTGCATAGTACTAAGTAAAAGCTATATATTTGTAATACCAAATTCAATGTTAAAAAAGGTAGTGTGTTATGAGTTTATCCGGAAAGAAAATTAGCCTAATCATCTCAGCAAGCATATTGTTGTTGATGTTGTTGGTTCCGGCACTATTCACAAATTCTATTTGTGGTAAAAGGATTTCTGGTCCAGCTGGAATTTTGGAAGAGAAAACAGAGAATTACGACAGTGTATTTAGTGAGCGAACCGTGAACTTGTCCATTGGCAGGGACATTTTGATTAGTTTATAATAAATAAGAACAGGAGATGGTTATGAAAGTAGAAAATACAAAAGCACAAATGCGCAAGGGGGTATTGGAGTATTGTATCCTGTCTATCCTTTCGCGCAGCGATAAATATGCCTCTGATATTATAGCTGAACTGAAAGAAGCTAAAATGATCGTAGTGGAGGGAACCTTATATCCATTGTTAACCCGATTGAAAAATGCCGGATTATTGGCCTATCGGTGGGAGGAATCAACTCAGGGACCACCCCGCAAGTATTACGAATTGACCGGGGAAGGCAAAGAATTTTTACAGGAACTAGATGGTTCGTGGCAGGAACTTGTTGATGCTGTGAAGTTTATAAATAAAAATTAGCTAAATCTATCATCATGAAACAAACAGTAAATATTAATGTTGGCGGTACAGTCTTCCATATAGATGTTGATGCTTATGCGCGTTTGAAAGAATATCTGGGTAAATTGGAATCTTATTTTAAAAAACAGGAAGAAGGAGAAGAAATATTTAAGGACATAGAAAGCCGTATTGCTGAGTTATTTAGTGAAAAAGTTCAAGCTAAAACCGGTGTGGTTAATATCGACTTAGTGGAGGCAGTGATTAATAAAATGGGAGAGCCGGAAGATTTTGAACAAGAGGCTTCCGAAGAATCTAAGGCATCAAGACCTTCTCAAACAAGCAATGCTTATCATGAAAAAAGTACCAAGCGTTTGTATCGCGATGTTGACAATAGTGTACTAGGCGGTGTTTGTAGCGGACTGGCAGCCTATTTAAATACTGATCCGGTATTAATCAGAGTGTTGTTTGCAGTGCTCATATTTAGTTTCGGAGTCATTATTCCGGTTTATATCATTCTTTGGATTGTCGTTCCTGCAGCGATCACTACCGCTCAAAAATTGGAGATGCGGGGCGAGAATGTGACGATCAAAAATATTGAAAAGGCTATACGGAGTGAATATGAGGAGGTGAAAGAGAAATTTACGAAGATGAGACAGACGGATACCTATAAAAAAGGAGAATCGTGGTGGAACAGACTTACTAAAAGAGATAAAAATGTAGTGATAGTAGTTGCTGTTTTATGCGGAGCGGTGCTGTTGGCAAATTTAATAAACTTCAATATTTTCGATGGTGCAGCTTTTCATCAGGTAAATGTTCATTCTTTTCATTTTTTACCAGC
>JBFHEL010000214.1:0-7235 GCA_041584155.1 Saccharicrinis sp. | reverse complement strand
GCATCGTTACTGCTTCAAAACAAATCACTTCGTTGCTTTATCTCAGTTCACCAGAACAATGTTCCCAAAAGCAATCAGGACAGGTTATGCCTCGTTACACTAAAAACCTTGTTTCATGGCATTTTTAATGCTCATGCCGAAGTTCCAACACATAATCCGGGTTAAAATAAATAATTCCAACGACTTAATCTTCAAAACCTTTGTTCCGGGTCTCTAGCAACAAAAAAGCCTGTCTGAAAATTCAGACAGGCCATTCACCATAATTTAACTTTGGTTTGTTTACTCCTCAATATCCCACCAAACAGGGGTTGTCATATATTCATTTTCAAACACACCCAGCTCGGTAACTTTTACGGAGTTATAATATCTTTCATAATACGCCATTTGATATCTACGTATATAATCATCATCCGAAGGGAAAGCAGTTTCATATACAAAGGTTGGTCTTTCAAAACCCTTATATACACCTGCATCTTCATCATAAGTTCCATCATCACCGGTACAAAAATCACAACGTCTCATATCGGTCCATACCTCAGGACTATAGGTGAGGGTGATATACTTTTGTATCATAATATGACTCAAAGTAAGCTCATCGGTAGTTTGAGCCACGGCTTCACTGGCTAAAAAGCTGGCACTCTCGGTACTTGAAACGCCCAGCTTATCCATATTAGCCTGAATAGCTTCATAATAGGCAGCCAATGCATTATCCAAATCGCCTTTTCTGTAATACACCTCAGCTTCTATAAACTTACATTCTGAATAAGTTAAAATAAAATAAGGGGAATCCTCCTCAGTATAAAACAATACATTATCATCGGTATTTAAGCCTACATAATTCACATCATCAGTAGTAGGTGTGGTATCTGTAGAATCCAAATCTACCGCTAAGGAATATTCACCCAGGAGATTTCCTTCAACAATTTTAGGAATAAGCATTTCTGCACGAGGGTCAAGCACCCCACTATTCCAACTATTTCCTGAGCCTTCTACCGTATTAAGAAGATAGTCCTTCCATAACTTACCTGGTTTATTAGAACTACCCAGGTTTTGATATTGTATACAATTATTAGATGATTCATCACTTATCTCATAGGGATAAGATGCATCGTCATCGTTCGATGTAAACGATTTAGAAAGCAGAGAGATGATCTCATCCGGATTATAATCAAGTGTACCTGTTCCTTCGGTTTTTTTCGACAGGTGACTCATCAAACGAGCCTTTACTCCATAGGCAAATTTGATCCACTTATCCACATCTCCGTCATACACCAGGTCTCCTTCTGACAGATCAGGAGCAGCCTCTCCCTGGTCCATCTCCAGATAAGCAATGGCTTCATCACATAAAGGAATAATCTGCTCATACACATATTCAGCATCATCATAATCGGGTGTTATGGTTGAAAAAGCATCCTGATAAGCTATATATCCATAAGCATCAACCAGTACGCCACAACCAAAGGCTTTCAATATCGTACCCACACCTTTGTAGTGCCAGGCTTCTTCTTCGTCAGCACTTTCAAGCATCTCTTCAATATTTACCCAGGCATAGCCATACCAGCATTGCCACACCCATGCTTCTGCATTATTGGTGAACTGCCAGTTTTGCATGTAATAATAACGATAACCCGGACGATAAGCATACCCGGCCTGTTGACACAGATGCGCGGTGCGGGTACCATGACTACCATAAAAGTCAAAGGTCTCTGTTAAAATATAAGGAAGACGTAGCTCGGAACCTGATTCCTGAGCTGCATTGGGAGATGTATTGATATCCAGGTCGTAGTCGCAAGAAGAGATAAATACTCCCATGAAAATTAATATAATCGTTGATATCTTATTCATAGTTATACCCTTTAAAATTTAAGATTTACACCAAATGAAACACTTGTAGTAGCAGGAACACCACAATAATCTATCCCTGAAGAACCGGCTCCAATAACCCCGGCTCCACCTGCACTTACTTCGGGATCCATTCCTTCGTAGTTAGTGACTAACAAAAGGTTAGTTCCTGAGATAGACAGATCAACCTGATCTACAAAACCAATTCTTTCGCATACGGTCTTAGGCAGGCGATAGTTTAAAGAAGCAGAACGCAATCTAAACCAATTAACGCTGGTAATAAAAGGACTTGCAGCAGCCGAATAAATACTCTGGTAATAATCCTGATCAAGCTCCACCGTACTTGTGGCCGATTCATACTCGCCATCGTCATTTACCATTACACCACTAAAGTCCTGATAGCTACCCCGGTTTTCAGTTTCCTTACTCATACCGGCATAAGTCATAGCATATTCTGTAGCATTATACACATCACCACCCAAACGCATATCAACCAAAAATGACAAACTCCAGTTTTTATAGGAGAAATTATTATTCCAACCAATCAGCAAATCAGGCTCACGGTTACCCACTACATTAGTGGCATCGGTAGATGTGATAGGATATCCGGTATCGGAATCCAACACAACTTCACCCTCGTTTGTTTCCCATTTTTGACCTGTAAGCGCCAGATAATCACCATCACCCACAGAAGCAGACTTAGCAGGGCCAATCTGAACATCGGTTACATATATGATTTCAATTCCTTCTGGTAAATCAGTAACTGTTCCATCGTTATGCGAGATATTAAAGGAAGTATTCCAGGTAAAATTGCTTGACTGAACAGGCGTTCCTGTAAGCATCACTTCATAACCCTTATTGACTACTGTACCAAAATTAACATACTGATATATATAACCCGTTGTCATACTCACTCTTGGAGAAATAATCTGATCTTTACTGCGTGTATCATAGTAAGTAAAGTCAACACCTAATCTTCCGTTAAAAAACCGAAGGTCTGCACCTACCTCTATGGACTCTGTTGTTTCAGGCGTTAAATCCGGATTTCCCCCTGTATAACTATTCTTAACCCCGCCCCCAATAGTAGACACTGTACTCAAATAAGTAGCCGTTTGATACACAGGAGCATCCTTACCTACCTGCGACCATGAAGCCCTGATTTTACCAAATGACAATTTCTCTTTTAGTTCACTACCAAATAACTCAGAAAATACAAAGCTACCACTCAAAGAAGGATAAAAGAAAGAGCGATTTTCTTCAGAAAGAGTAGAAGACCAGTCGTTACGACCTGTAAAGCTTAAGAAAGCCATATTTTTATATCCTGTGGAGAATTCACCAAACACACTATACAGTCTCTTGGTTGAGGTATAATTAGAAAACTCCTTATTGTCATCATCGGCATTGTTAATACTGATAAAGTCTGTTAAAAGACCAATAGCACTTTGAGTTTGATAGTCATAAGTGGTTTGTTCATAATTATGTCCTACTAAAAGTCCCAGGTCAAAATCATTGATTTTTTTATTGGCATTAACAGTCAGGTTAGATGTAAAAACATTCTTTTCCTGCTGTGTTTCAATCACGGCACCATCATCATAAGGCTCAATAACGGCGGACTCCGGATACACAATACTTCTGGTAAAGGTATTATAATGGTCAAGCCCCGCACGATACGTAGTACTTAACCAATCATTTGGTTTCATAGTAATATAACCAGAGCCTATATAACGATGCAACTCATCGGTGACAGGGTTTTTATTCACTGTCCAATATGGATTATCCACATCCTCTTCCAAATCCACATCAGGCAGCAAGCGCACTCTTTCATCTCCATCCTTCCAGTTCTCCATATTGTTATCAATAGGCCAGTTAAGCAGGCTATAGATAGCACCTGTTCCATCAGAACCATACACTCCTGATCCGGTAAGCGCCTTTCTTGTCTCTGCGTATACATAGTTGGTATTCATTCCTACGGTAAACCAGCCTTTCTTTTGTTCACCGTTAAAACGGAATGAGTTGGTAGAATAGTCAGTAGTTGGCACTATACCATCCTGATCCAGACGATGCATCGACATATAATAATTTCCATTCTCATTACCTCCCGAGATGCTACTTGTAACATCATAAGAAAAAGCAGGTTCAAAGAACTTATCCATATTATCATATTTATCATCATCACTCACCTGAGCACCCCAGGAATAAAAAGTTCCATCATCAGAAACGCCACCACTTCCCTGTCCATATTTATTTTGTTGCTCAGGTAATCTATTGGCAAAATCTATTTTAAATTTAGAGTTAACATCTACTTTTACTGCACCACTCTCCCCTTTTTTAGTAGTAATTACAATGGCTCCGGAAGCTGCTTTTAAGCCATATAAAGCTGCCGCAGCAGGGCCCTTAAGCACCGTAATAGATTCAATATCATCTGAATTCAGGTCCATAGCCCGGTTACCACTATAGGTCGAGGTTGCTCCTAAGCCCCCATCATAGTCGGCACTAACAGTACTATTATCAATAGGAATACCATCAACGATAAAAAGAGGCTGATTGTCTCCAGTAAGCGAAGCACTTCCGCGTATAACAATTTGAGAGGAAGCTCCTGCACCACCACCAGAATTGGTAATATTTAGTCCGGCCACCTTACCATTTAACGAGTTAATCAGGTTAGGCTCCTTTACTTTAACAATTTCATCACCTTTAACAGCCTGCACGGAATAACCCAGCATTTTGGTTTCTCTTTTGATACCCATGGCTGTTACTACTACTTCATCAACCCACTCTGCCGTTGGAGCAATAGTTATATTTAACTTTGAAGATGGACCTATCGGAATTTCTTTGGTTTCTAAACCAATAAAGGAAACTACAATAACAGCCCCTTCATTCACAGAAATGGTAAATTCACCATTTGCATTGGTTATTGTTCCATTGTCGGTTCCTTTTTCGAGTATGGTCACTCCAGGCAGCAATTCGTTGCTCTTTTGTTCCCGTACGATACCTGTTATGGTTCGTTTTTGCGCTATTGCCAACTGTACAATTACGCTCATCAAAAAAATAATTGTTAAGGTTCTTTTCATACGGCTTCTTTTTTTGTCTTTTGAAAACGGATCCTACTATAAAGTACAGTACCAGACTTCAGGAGATTTTTTTAATAAAATATTCGGGCAAAATTATTCGGATAGAATAGTCTTTACTTCTTTAAAAAAATCAGCATCATTTCATAAGACATCATTTGTATTAATTAAAATAGCTATGGTTTATGTATAAATATGTATTCTAATCGTTTTTTTAAACGGGCGATTCCAATTTCTTATTCATCACCTCATCCAGAAAGCACCTATAACTACACAACCCCAACAATTTCAACCAATTAAAACTCCATCTCCATTCCTGCTTCTTATCCTTAAAAAAGTAATCAAAGTATGCTTGTACTAAATCTGAAACAATATTATCAAAAATATATTTAAATTCAAATCATATTGTAATATATAATACATGTTCTATGTTATTTTTACTTTTTTACCCCTATACCCCTCGTTTTTGCCATCTCCAAAGTATATAAATGGTATTTTTTGACCTCCAAACCCATCTGAAAGGATAAAAAGCCACAAAAACTTGTATTACAAATAATGGGAAGATCATAATTTCTACAATCTAAAATATAAAACCAGACTTATATGACAGTATGATAAAAGGATATATTTAATTCATAAGGCCACTTCATAAGAAAACCAACCACTATATGCTTCTATATAATCTATTTCAACTAAAATGTAATACATGTACAACTTAGCAGGAGTAAGCAGGAAGCATTTGTTGGTTTTGACCTTTTGCAATAAGAATGAAAGCAGATAAGACTCATTTCATTATACCATTGGTATAAGAAAGAGAAAACAAGAGAATGGCTATAGTTAAACAAAGCACACGTAAAAACAACTCTTCTAATCTATAGAATATGTCAGTCTTGTTCGTTTATAACAAAGATGTATGATCAAGAGCCATTAAGTAATGTAAACTATAAAATCTGTTAGTTTACAAC
The DNA here is from genome assembly GCA_041584155.1 of Saccharicrinis sp. Taxonomy (GTDB): domain Bacteria; phylum Bacteroidota; class Bacteroidia; order Bacteroidales; family Marinilabiliaceae; genus Saccharicrinis. Next base: position 1,360 of record JBFHEL010000214.1, on the reverse strand, counting down.
TTTACAACAAAGCCATAAACCACAAAAACACATCATAGAACTAATTCTCCAGGTAAGCAATAAGGGACCAAGCGATTCTATCATACAACTCTCAAAGAGTTAAAACAGACTTCACCCATTTTTAAGTACCTGCTCAAAATAAGCGATGGTCTTAACCAGTCCTTCTTCGAGTTTAACCTTAGGTTCCCAACCACCTAATTCTTTTTTGGCCAGATCAATATTTGGCTGACGTTGTGTTGGATCATCCTGAGGCAATGGCAAGTAGATAATCTTTGATTTGGAATTTGTTTTCTCAATCACCAGTTTAGCCAACTCAAGCATGGTAAACTCCACAGGATTACCCACATTAACCGGCCCCCAAAAACCTTTGCGACTATTCATCATGCGTACCATCCCCTCTATCAAATCATCTACATACTGAAAACTGCGCGTTTGAGTACCATCACCAAATATGGTAATGTCTTCTCCTCTTAAAGCCTGAACAATAAAATTAGACACCACGCGTCCGTCATTGGGATTCATATTAGGTCCGTAAGTATTAAAAATACGGATAATCTTAATGTCGACATTATTTTGGCTATGATAATCCACAAAAAGAGTTTCTGCACATCGTTTACCTTCGTCATAACAGGATCGTTGACCAATGGGGTTTACATGTCCCCAGTAATCTTCTGTTTGAGGATGAACTTGTGGATCGCCATACACTTCACTGGTGGACGCTTGCAAAATACGCGCCTTCACCCTCTTGGCCAATCCCAGCATATTAATAGCCCCCATCACTGATGTTTTGATGGTTTTAATGGGGTTATACTGATAATGAACGGGAGAGGCCGGACAGGCCAGATTATAAATCTGATCTACCTCAATCATAAAAGGATTGGTTACATCGTGACGCACCAATTCAAAATAAGGATTATCCATTAAATGAACGATATTAGTCTTACTACCGGTAAAGTAATTATCCAGGCAGATTACTTCATTTCCTTCATTAAGTAATCGTTCACATAAATGCGACCCGATAAAACCGGCTCCACCGGTAACCAATATACGTTTCATTTGAGCAGTCTTAAAATTTATAATCTGTAATTATAAAATAGTTCATCGCAATCAGCCTTTGACAATTTGCAATTATATATACCCCTATTTTATCCTAAATGTATTGGTTAAAAACCAACAAAGCAACTAAAAACCGTTTGATTCATTCATATTTACTCGTCATCAAAAAACCCAAACAGTTAATAGTTAATACTCCACGACTAAAACAAGACTAGCCTTTTCCTATCGCTTTCACTTCAAAACCAATGCTCCCAAGTTTTTCACTATCCAGGATATTTCTGCCATCAAAAACAAATGCAGGCTT
>JBFHEL010000213.1:0-7281 GCA_041584155.1 Saccharicrinis sp. | reverse complement strand
TTTTTTCCGAATACGAACTGAGTGATCTGTTTAAAAATTTTGATGTATTCTAGAAAAAAATGGTTGCCTTTTTTCTTGTTTAAAAGGCAACCTAATCTTTCAACTTATTTTATTAACTTTTTATACTTTATTCGTTGAGGACCCACATCCCCGAGTCTTCGCTTTTTATTTTCCTCATACTCCGAGAAAGATCCTTCAAAGTAATACATACTTGAATCACCTTCAAATGCCAGAATATGTGTCGCAATACGGTCTAAAAACCATCTATCGTGCGATATAACTACGGCGCATCCGGCAAAATCCTCCAAGCCTTCTTCCAGAGCGCGAAGTGTATTGACATCAATATCATTAGTAGGTTCATCCAGGAGCAATACATTCGCTTCTTCTTTTAATGTTAAAGCCAGGTGAAGCCTGTTTCGTTCTCCACCGGAGAGCACACCACATTTCTTTTCCTGATCGGCACCTGTAAAGTTAAATCGTCCCAGGTAGGCTCTGGCATTCAGTTCACGTCCTCCCATCTTAATTGTTTCCTGTCCATCTGCAACTACCTGAAAAACAGATTTATCAGGGTCAATACCCTCATGACTCTGATCAACATATCCAACTTTAACTGTTTCACCAACCTCAAAGGTTCCTTTATCTACACTTTCTTTACCCATAATCATCCTAAAGAGGGTTGTTTTACCAGCACCATTAGGACCTATTACGCCCACTATACCATTTTTAGGAAGCAAGAACTCCAGGTTTTCAAAAAGCAAACGATCCTCAAAAGCCTTGGCTACGCCATGGGCCTCAATCACTTTATCACCCAAACGAGGGCCATTAGGGATAAATATCTCCAGTTTTTCTTCCTTCTCTTTCACATCCTCCCCCATCAATTTATCATAGGCCGACAAACGAGCCTTGGATTTGGCATGACGTGCCTTAGGAGCCATCTTGACCCATTCCAGTTCACGCTCCAGTGTTTTTCGTCTTTTAGAAGCGGTTTTCTCCTCCTGAGCCATTCTTTGGGTTTTTTGTTCAAGCCAAGAAGAATAATTTCCTTTCCAGGGAATTCCTTCGCCTCTGTCTAGTTCAAGAATCCATCCAGCTACGTTATCTAAAAAGTATCTATCATGGGTGATAGAAATAACCGTACCCTTATATTGTTGAAGATGCATTTCCAGCCACTGAACAGACTCTGCATCCAAATGGTTTGTAGGCTCATCCAACAAAAGAACATCTGGTTCACGAAGTAACAATCTGCATAAGGCCACCCTACGTTTCTCCCCTCCGGATAAATACTTCACCTGTTTGTCTTCTTCAGGGCATCTAAGAGCATCCATAGCTCTGTTGAGCTTTGTATCTAAATTCCAGGCATCATAATGGTCAATTTTTTCCTGTAATTTGGCCTGCTCATCCATTAAAGCCTGCATCTTATCAGGATCTTCCAACACCTCCGGATCGCCAAATTTTTCATTCACCTGATTATAGGCATTTAACACATCCACCACTTCCTGCACTCCTTCTTCAACGACCTGTTTCACTGTTTTTTGATCATCTAACACCGGCTCCTGCTCCAGATATCCTACAGAGTAATCTCTGGAAGAAACCACTTCTCCCTGAAAGTTTTTATCAATACCGGCAATAATCTTCATCAGGGTAGACTTACCTGAACCATTTAAACCTATAATACCAATTTTAGCTCCATAAAAAAACGAGAGATAAATATTGTTCAGTATTTTCTTTTGAGGGGGTACTACTTTACTTACCCCTACCATAGAAAATATAATTTTCTTATCGTCAGCCATATATCTATACTATTTTAAATTTTTTACTCGGAAACAAATTTATGACAATTTTGGTGTAAACCTGCTTATCTAAAATAAAAAAACCTTGTCGCAAACACCGACAAGGTTTAATATATATAGTACACAAAAAGCTTACTTACCCATTGCTTTAAAATCCTTCTCTAATAAACCATCCCTATTCTTAGGACTCACCATATGCCAATCGAAATAATAGAATTGAGAATCTGCAGCACCAATAATTATCTTGTAACAACGGGCTTTATATCTGGTTCCTTCGGGGCCTACCTTATGCAAAAATACCACATCAGGATCCTTTTCTTCGATAGCCTTTGTGATTTCGTCCTGAGTAACTATTTTAACCTCATAAGGATAAACCTGTTGTATTTTACTTAAAGTATTTACCTCAGAAGTAAGATCTTCCTTTACAAGCAATAACTTCTTATTACTCAAACTCTTTACGTTTTTATTATAGTATTTGAACATATTATTACTGATCATCTTTGGATCTTGAGATACCAGTTTAACATGATTCTGTATAAAACGAATAAAACCTTCCATTTTATAAGCATAACTATCATCCTCTACCCGCACATACGATAATGGAATAGAGCACAGATCAGGCATTTCACTGATAGAAAAAACATCCTTTCCCATCAATAAACTCACAAAGGTATAACGTGCCTTGGTTTTATCTTTATCGAAAGTTACCGTTGAGGTAACAATAAATGAATAGGAAGGATCCCGTCGTTTCTCATCAAACTCAGCATGAGATATGATTTCATACTCTGTAATATCCCATACCCGTGGCATTACAGTTTTAATCATGAAATTAAAATCCGACATAGGATTCTCATCCAATACAACACAGGTTTTTGTATTAAAAAAATTTTGATAGTCCTTTTCTTCAGGAATTTGCTCCTGAGCAAATACAGCTATGCATACGATAAAAAAAGCAAAACTTACCAGTGATTTTTTCATTTCTAATTATATTTAATTATTATTTTTACGATTTATGTTCAAGCCAATGTCTACATTGGTCATTATACTAACCCTAGAACGTAAATAATGCAGATGGGTTATAATTTCTGGCAAAAAATTAAAAAAATAAATGTAATTTATACCAAACTAAACAAGTTATTTTACGTATTAACCTAATCTAATAGAAAATAAATCTAAATGAAATTATTAAATAAACTATTATTACTGTTTGTTTTTGAGCATGACGAAAAGCTTGAAATAGAAACAAAAACAACCTTACTTTTAACCAGTGTATTAAATTTCTTTTTGTTTGTTATTGTTTTTATCGAAGGTATTATTGCTCTATTAGAAGAAAACTTATTTTTTGCAGGGCCCTTATTATTCTTCAGTATACTGTTTGCTTTTAACTACCTGTACATGGGGCGCAAACCCAACTCTACCTATTATAAAGAAATATTATACTCATTTATCATTGTCACTTTTACTTACTTTATAGTTTTTGGAGGGCCCACAGGCATCAATATTGTTTGGCTGGGTACGTTCCCTTTTATTGTTCTTAATTTATTCGGACGAAAAATAGGTTCATGGCATTCGTTAGCTATGTTTTTGTTTATCATCATCGATTTTCTGGTATTAAGTCAGGTCATTCCAAAGGCTCAAACGTATTCTTTTAATACAGAAATTTTATTTTCCATATACTTTTTATTTTGTTTCATCATTGCCTACACGCTTAAATTTATTTATGCAGAGGTAATGTTTACCAAAGAACGAGCGATGATTAACTCTCAGAACAGCAAATCATCGCAGGAAGAGAGAATTTCAGACCTATCAAGGCAGATCCGAACACCCTTAAGTAATATTACAGGAATTCTTGATATCTTGAGTCAAACGAATCTTACCGATGACCAGAGAGATTACATCAACACCATTCATGCCTCGGCCAATAATATGGTAAGCGTGGTTACCAACATGGTTTCGATTTCAAAATCAGGCATTAAGCCAATACATGAAGAAGAAATTACCTTTAATTTATTTTCAACCATCAATAACACCATACGGCTATTTTCAGATACCAATGCCAAACAAAAATTCAGCCTGTCATTTTCGGCTGACATCCCCTCTTCTTTAACCGGAAACACCATTAAAACCAAACAAATATTTTTAAATATATTAAACAGTATAGCTAAATATAATCTATCTGAAGAGAAACTGATACATATTAATGTTTCCCGAGCGAACAATATGCCTGGTTTTATCGAACTCAATTTTAAGATTAAAAGCATAGGTAATATCCCCTTTCCCAAAGACAATAAATCTGAGGAGTCATTATACAACAATGACACCTTACGATTAATTACTTCAAAACACATACAGTTTCTGGATTTAGGTTTAACGCAGAAACTGATCGAATCAGATGGTCATTCACTGCTTATTCATCCTGGAGTTGAAGAAACAGTATTTGAATTTGGGATTGCATTCAAAGAAAACACCCAAAGCTTATCGGTAAGTAAAATAACCGATAATGGAAATATCAGTGATTCGTTTTATAAACCAGCTGTAAATATAAAGGATGCCAATATTCTATTGGTAGAAGATAATTTTAGTAACCAACAAATAATAATCCTGTATATTAAAAACGAGGTCAGAAAAATTGAAGTAGCCTACAATGGCAAAGAGGCATTGGATAAATTTGGAAAGGCCAAATATGATTTGATCTTAATGGATGTTCAAATGCCTATTATGGATGGTTTTAAAGCCACACAAAAGATTCGTGCCATTGAAAAGAGCACCAACACACACACACCCATCATTGCAGTTACAGCAAATGCCTTCCCTGAAGACAAAGAACGATGTATGGCATCAGGCATGGACGATTACATTAGTAAACCTTTTCAACCTGAAGATTTAATCAGAAAGATAAAGCACCATCTAAGTTAAATTAGGAAACAGGGTATTCAATTAAGCCTATACTTTTTTTTCCATCTATTTTAATTACCGCCGGTGATGATAAACGAACATGTTTAATCCATATATCCTCATAAATTGTTTCTTGCTTAAGCAAAAAGGATTCATCATAAAACCCTTTACCCGATAATGGATTGACGGTAAAATAACCCACTCTTAGAGAGGTCAGGTTTTGAAAAAAATGAGTTCCCTGACTTGGATCAACACAAAAACCATCCAATGCCGTTTCAATAATAACACGGGCACCAGATATCTGAGGCCATTTAACAGGAACGCCCAACCAGGGATCCTGTGATCCCCATCTACCCGGACCAATTAAAATATAATTTTTGCCTGCTTTCAACATCTTCTCATTCAATTTAGCCACCACCGGTGCCATTTTTATCATCTGAGCAGCATGAAATCCTTCCGATTTGATAAATATTACATCCTGTATATCATCAATAACCCCATTTCCCAATGCTGAGTTAGAGTATATCAAATGTTTACTTTTATCTAACTCATCAAGCTCCTCACTTAAACTCTCTTCTCCTTCGACTATAGGCCTGATTTGTAAAGGGTAAAATATATGCTTTCCTTGGGGTGACTGCAAATCAACAGCAAATTCTACTTCCACAGGCTGATTCATTTCTTTTTGTCCAATATCAAGAATACGTTTCACTAATTTGGCCAAAGGAAAAGCATCGTGTTTCAGGATATTGGCAAAAGTGATTAAGGGAATACCTTTGGCAGCTACTCCATCTCTGATAATATTATTCTGATAATCATATACCGAGCCTAACCATCTTAAGGTACCATCTTTCAAGGCCACTTTTGCATCTAAATATTTCAAATTAACTGCATCATTAACCGATGGCACAAAACTGCTGTTATCCAAATCTAAAGCAAAAAACTTTTTTTGGGTATCCTTAATCGTAAACTCAGGAGTAGAGAGTTGTAATGCCTTTTGTGGATGTACGGGTGAAAACCGTAAGGACACCCCTCCCTCCACTATCTGTTTACCCAAACCTAAGGCCACATTAACAATACCGTCACTAGCCTTTTCGGGATAGATGGGATAAAAATTCATTGATCGGGCAACTCCTGAAATAGTAGGATAAAACAAACTACCATGTTGTTGGCCTACCACCTCCTGCAACACTATACCCATTCGTTCTTCATCAATAATATTCATTGTAGCATCCATATAAGCCTTACTCGACTTAAAATAAACAGATGCATATACACATTTAATAGCCTCTGCCACCTGACGGATAACCACATCTATCTCATCGGTATTTGAGATCATATAGGTGGAATAAATGCCTGCAAAAGGCTGATAGTGGCTATCTTCTAATACGCTTGATGAACGAACTGCAATGGGATTATTCACTACCGATATAAACTGACGCAGATAAACCTCAGACATACTAGGAAACTTAGCCTGAATAAAATGCTTCAGTATATCTTCATCGGGGAGATCAGACAAAACAACTTCGTACAAATTATTTTTATCCATAAAATGCTCAAATACATCTGTACCAATAACCACAGTCCTTGGAATAGTAACATCAACACCTTCAAAATTAAACTGTAAGGCATTTTTATTAATGATGTTATTTAAGAAAGCTAATCCTCGTGCTTTTCCACCAATTGAACCATTACCTATACGTGCAAATTTCACATACTTATCGTAGCGATCAGGATAAAATTGGGCAATTACTTCTTTACCCTTAGAGAGTCTGAAATTAATGATCGTATTATGCAAAAAATGTTTTGAAGCCTCCAGACTACCAAAATCCTCTACCTTCAGATTTTTAATCACCTCTGCAATCGCAAACAAAGCCCTTGCTTTTAACCACTTGGAAACATGATCGCGCTGAAAGTGATATCTCAAAGAACTATCTGGTATATCAAACAACTTATCCTGCAATTCTTTTAACGAACTAACTCTTCCTACCTCCTCCTGAGTATCAGGATTGATAAAAACAAAATCACCAAACGCAAGATTGGTTTTTAAAAATGATTTAAGTTCGCGCAATAAGGTCTTGGAATATTTATATAAAAATCCGACCCTAATTTGTTTAGCCACCTCATTCATTTTATTATCCGAGGATTGCAAAAGGAAGGGCATATAAATATCGTCCTGCTTAACCTGCTCAGCTAACTTTATACCTGCTTTTACATCTTTTTTCCCTTCCCTGTTAAACGACACATCAGAAATAACACCTAATAAATTAGATTTATAACGTTGATACATCCCCAAAGCTTCTTCATAGTTACGCGCCAGCAAAATTTTTGGCCGCCCCCGCATCCTGAGCATTTTTTGATGTTCATTAAGCCCTTCACTCATAAATTTTTTTGACTGAACAAAGACAATCTTATAAATAATAGGCAAATAGCTGGAATAAAATCTAACTGAATCCTCCACTAAGATAATACACTGCACTCCAACCTGAAGTATATCTGAATCAGCATTCATTTCATCTTCGATCAGCTTAATAATAGCCAGCATAATATCGGCATTACCCAGCCAACAAAACACATAATCAATAGCACTGGTGTCTTC
>JBFHEL010000212.1:0-7293 GCA_041584155.1 Saccharicrinis sp. | reverse complement strand
TGAGTAAAAGCGAATGGAGCAGATAAAATAGATACAAATAATAAGAGCGATATTTTATTTATGTTTATTTCCATTCTATACTATATTTTTTAGTAAGAAGTTATAAGCATTTATTTTGCTGACTTAACAGCGCTCAACATACATAACGAAATACTTATTCAAATACTTGACGAACTGATATTAATATACGAATGACGAATATACTTTATTTATTCATTACAAGCAACTTATATCAGATTATGTTCTGTGTATATGGCGATACAGAACAAATTCGTTTGAAAGAAATTTAATTTATATATTCCATTGAACAACTTAAACATAAAAGTTTAATGCCAAATATATGCAACAGGAAAGCCAATGGAGTAGGGACAATGGATTTAGAACTTAAGAAAAACAACAATTTAGATGGTCAAAAACTGCCGAATACGCCCAAACCATCAAAGAAAAGGACATACAAAGGCGACTTTCTCATCATTTATCTACCCCAAAAGCCGCTCAACGATATTTACCGATAGTTATAAAAAATAAGAACCAAGTGGCCCATGAGATACAGTAAAGACTTATCATTTAACATTAGGATTTAATTCAATCATAATATACTCCTATAATACATTTTCAACTACAACATAAGAACCTCTCAAAAAGATATTTCTGTTTATTTAATTCTGTATCTTTAAGTCCATTAATTTTTTCATCAGTTTTGCTTTATCAATGGGTTTAGAAAGGTAATCTACAAAACCCATCGCTAAATATTTATCACGGTCAGCAGCCATGGCATAGGCTGTTTGGGCGATTATTTTTGCTTTTGGGTCCATTTTTAGTATTTCCTTACTGGCTTCAACACCATCCATCTCGGGCATTCTAATGTCCATTAATACTATATCAATGTTAGTATTGACTTTATAAGCCTTCACAGCCTCTATACCATTTTTAGCATAAATAACGTTGACAGGAAGATTATGAAAGAGGACTTTAAAATATTCTATATTTACGGGTTCATCATCTACCACAAGCACAGTTGTTTCTTCTGATATTTTTGCCTCTAACGACATATCATTCTTTTTCTTCGCCGAATTATTAACTTTATTCAGAGGAATGGTAAAAGTAAAGTTTGTTCCCTTCCCTAATTCTGAATCAACTTTAAATTTTCCTTCCAGCAAGTCCACTATACCTTTCGAAATTGACAACCCAAGTCCTGTCCCTTCATTTTTAACATGCTTACCTGTTTTCAGTTGCTCAAAACGGTTAAAAATGGCATCCAGTTTATTTTTAGGAATACCTGAACCACTATCCTTTACAAAGAATGTGATTTCATTTTTCGTGGAGACTTTGAACCCAAATTCCACCTTACCTTTCTCGGTAAACTTAAAGGCATTACTGATTAAATTAGACAGCACCTGTTGCAAACGCAGAGGGTCAGTTTGAATACTCAGAGTGGCATGTTCCTTAGGGATAGAACACTTTAAGGTGATATGCTGCTTATCTTTTTTTGCCTCATTAAACGTGGCTTCAAGGTTCTCCAGCAAATCTTTTAGTTTACATTCCTTAAATTCGAGTTTGAGTTCATTGGCTTCAATTTTTGAAACATCAATAATATCATTGATTAGATTGAGTAACTGATTAGAACTGTTTTTTATAATGTTGATGTATTTCTTTCTAGTCTGAGGATCAATACCATCTTCATCCAGCAAGTCAGCAAAGCCTACAACCCCGTTCATTGGTGTTCGGATTTCGTGACTCATATTAGCCAAAAACTGGTTTTTATAAATATTAGCTACCTCGGCTTTGCGTTTAGCTTCCTTCAGGCTTCTTTCGTATTCCACACTGGCGGTGATATCTTTCTGGGTACCCCACACTCTTTCAAGCTTTCCTTTATTGATGATACCGATAATATTATTTGAAAAATAAATCGTATTTCCATCTTTATCCTTCTCTTCCGATAAAGCATTTCTGATTTCATAACCTCCTTTAATCCAGCTTCTAATAAAAGCTACATTTTCCGGATTTGAAGTTCCTCCGTGCAATTCTGCTAATGTTTTGCCAACAATATCTTCTGGTGTATTGTAACCGTACATTTTTGCCTGTGCACTATTACATTCTACAATAGTGCCTGAATAAATCAACTCTAACTGCTTTTCAACCGGAAGCTTCACATCAACAGGATCTTTTGTCTCAAACAAATAAAAACCCTCATCTGTATATTCCATTAACGAAGAAATTCTTTCCAGATAAATATACTTTTCAATCTCCATCTTACGTTTTTCGCTAACATCCTGCACAATACCTTTTACGCCCTGAGGATGATTATTTTCATCGAAAATAACCTTGGCCTGTAACCATATATATTTAAGTTCATTAGTATCGGGTAAATGATATTTAAATGTAAGGCTATAATCTTCGCCATGAGCTTCTGCTCTTTGTAATAATTTGTTTAATCTTTCTGCATCATCGTCTGATAACCTCCTGACAAAAACATTATACTCAGGTGGTTTAGGTGAGAAATCAAAACCCAGAATTTTATAACTTTGTTCTGACCACCATAGAGTATCTTCTTTAAAATCATGTTCAAAATTACCCAGTAAGGCAATATTTTGAGCTTCCTTTAAGCGCTCAGTAGTCAGCTGTAACTTTTCTTCCGCAATTTTATTTTCAGAAATATCTTTTATCAAAGCCACAGAATACATGATATTATTATCCTCATCTTTAGCCGAAGTTACAGTAAGCTGACCCCATACCACATGACCTTTCTTATGAATATAACGCTTATCCAATTTATAGGCATTAATTTCACCCCGCATTAACCTGGTAAATTGTACTATATCGGCTTCCAGATCATCAGGGTGGGTAAATTCAGCGAAGGTCATTTCTGTTAACTCAGCATTTGAATAACCCAGTATGTTTCCAAATTCGCGATTAACCGTAAGTAGTTTTCCATCAAGAGAAACTGTAGCAATACCCAAACCAGCATTAGTAAATACCGTTTTATAAAGTTCTTCACTCTCCTTGAGTTCATGCTCAATTTTTAACACCTCAGTAATATTTACAAAGGTAATCACGAGCCCGTCAATTTTTTTGTCAGCAGTAATAAAAGGACTTATTCTTCGTAAAAAACACTCACACTCCTGACTACACACCTCCGATTCTGCAACTTTCAAATTATTGAGAACCACCTTGCAGTCTTCGATCATCGATTTGCGGTCTTCATCATTAAAATTAGAGGCAAAACTAGCAATGCTCCGTCCTATATCTTCACTCTCCAGGTTAAAATGCTTTTGAAGGGCAGGAGTAAATTTACGGATACGTAACTCCACATCTAAAAACAAAGTACCTATTTCAGTAGCATTCAGCAGGTTATTTACATCGTTATTTAAATATACCAGCTCTTTATTTTTCTCTTGTAATTCAGCATTAACGGTATATAGCTCTTCATTTACCGATTGTAATTCCTCATTGGTACTCTGCAGCTCTTCGTTACTAGCCATCAGCTCTTCGTTGGATGACTGCAACTCTTCGTTACTGGTTTCCAACTCTTCAACTACACTTTGCAGTCTTGTTTTATGATCCTTTAATTCATCTTCCAGTTCAGCAACGCGTTGCTTGGTAATTTCGTTGGTCTCAGCATTTTTAAGCGTAACAATCTTTTTGGGCTCATCTTGCTTATCATTACTAAAATGTACCACATACACATTGCCAATACCATTAAAGTCGTTAATTTTGTGAAAACCGAGATCGAAACGATAGACCTGTTCTCCCATTTTATTTACCACATCGGTAATGAGCACTTCAACATCTTCTTTTTCAACTTTTCGAATACCACTACGAATAATGCTTGCCATTTCTTTGCTGACCAGCTTAAGCAGGTTACTTTGAAACAGACCCTGATTCACCGAAAGCCGTGTAGTAATATCGCCATTAACAAAAAGGATATTAAAATCACTATCGATAAAAACCAAGGCCGGGCTAAACTTCTGCCCCATGTATTTATAAAAAGCATTTTCAGGGTTTTGTTTAAATTGATATTCAAACTTTGGTTGAACAGGAGATTGAGGACTTTTAATATTAATCGTATTAATACGCTCATCTTGCACATCCTGCATAGGCAAGCGTTTGGTATCTACAAGACATTTATAAATCTTCCATTTAGAGCTAATGGATTTAAAAAACTTTGATTGCTGACCCAATGATTCACTGTTTCCCAATAGTAAAAATCTATTTTTTCGTAAAGCAAATTGAAAATTCATCAATACCTTCCGCTGAATACTTGCTTCGAGATAAATAAGTAGATTACGACACGAAATTAAATCCAGGCGAATAAACGGTGGATCTTTGAGCAGATTATGTTTAGAAAAGACGATGCGCTCTCTAAGACGTTTAATAACTTTCATATTCCCTCCCTCATTCACAAAATAAGTATCTATAAATTCCTTTGATACTTCACTTACTGAGTTGGGAGAATACAAACCATTACCTGCTATTTCAAGGGCCTTCTCGTCAATATCGGTAGCAAAAATTTTAAAGCCTATATTTAAACGTGCATGTTTGATATGGTTATCCAAAAGAATAGCAATGGTATACACTTCTTCGCCGGTGGAACAGGCCGGTACCCATACCCTGAGCGGCTCTTTCGTGTTTGGATAATTCATACACAGTTCTGGAATGACTTTTGTTTTTAATAGTTCAAAAGCCTCCACATCCCTGAAAAAACTGGTTACTCCAATCAAAAAATCCTGCTTTAAGGAATGTACTTCGTTGGGCATGCTTTTCAGATAAAGTAAATAATCATGGAGTTTGGTAAAATTGTTGATGTTCATTCGTTTTTCCAAGCGACGCAACATCGTATTTTTTTTGTACTGCTTAAAATCGATGGACGAATTTTTATGCACCAGATCTAAAATCTGGTAATAAACTACTTCATTCGATTTCATCTCTTCCTCTTCTTCTGTGAGGTGTATTCTATGATGTGGAATTTTTATCAGGGTGTCGGCAATTTCATCAGGTTTTAAAACAAAATCAACCAAATTAGTGGCAATGGAGGTATTAGGCATACCATCAAACTGTGCACTTTCAGGCTCTTGCACAATAAGTATTCCTCCAGCCTCTTTTATGGTTTTTATACCACGCGAGCCATCTGAACCAGTTCCCGACAAAATAACCCCTATCGCTTTGTCTTTATGCTCCTGGCCAAGGGTATGAAAAAAAATATCAATGGGCAGATTCAGGTTAGGCTTTGCATTTTTTTCGGTTAAATACAGTTTCTTGCCCTTTACATGCAGGTTCTTGTTTTTTTGATTCAGGTAAATAGCATTTGGCCGTAAGGTCTGCCCATTCTCCGCTGTAAAGATTTCCATCTGTGTATGCTTGGCCAACAATTCGGGCATTAGACTTTTAAAATTGGGCGAGAGATGTTGCACAATCACAAAGGCCATTCCGGTTTCTGCAGGCATCCTGTCGAACAACTGTTGAATAGCATCTAAGCCACCTGCCGAAGCGCCTATACCTACAATGAAAAAGTCTTTATCTGCCATACTAAACCAAGTTTTTGTAATGTATTATACTCATAATGAAACACAACCGTAGTCAGTTAAAAAATCCATTTTGAAAACTAAAAATAATAATATTGAGTATTAAAACTTGCACAGAAAAGGTTTTTTTAACAAAACATTTTTGATTAATATAACCTCAATTCCCTCTTATTGAACTAAAAAGAATTAATTAAACTCCGATTTTTGAATATAAATATTTATTATGTGGTACATGAAATCCATTAACCTCTTTGCTCCAGTTAATAAAATGTATTTACTTATCTTGTCCCAACAGTCTATCAACTAATAAGTTCAATATACAGTAGATTTATAATGTTAATTTAATGTATATTAAAGAAAATCAACCCTACATCCGCAAACTTACCAAACACTAAGCATCAATTACAAGCTAAATTTACATTTATAGATTAAATACAGCGTCGACCACAAATAATAAAACAATCAAATCACTAAAAAATAAGGATATATTAAAAATAGTAGAGCTATCAATTTGCCTTAGTAAGCTGAGATTTTAAAGTGTTAAGATATTGTTGTATTAAGGGCCTTTCCATTTTTTTTACCCCTACTACATGAAGTGCCTCTTCCAATGTACTACATACGTGAATATACACAGGCAGGTCTTTCTTTAACATATCATAACCTAACGACATAACTACCTGGTTAGGCGTAGTGGTTAGCATACACGACCTTCTATGTATTATGTTTTGTTCTTCAGAACTAAGCTCAATAAGTCTGTTTAATTCATTAAACGGAAATTGAAATATAGCTTCACTAATATCCTGTATCACATTAAAGTTAGGATCGTAATCACTATCCTGTTTTATACGCTTCTTGATGGCAATTAACTCGTCTACAGTAAACTCTCCCTTATAGCATTCAAGAATCAGAGATTTATCTTCCAGAATACAATAGCCGGACTGAAGACTTGTTACTTTATAGTTACACATTAATATTTAACTTTGTAAATTATTTAATTAACCTAATTGAGTCAGGAGGTTAATTCGTCTTTGTTAAATGTCAACATTGGGGCATTTGGCAAAAAACATAACTGCCTCAGTACTAGTTATAAACAAAAGATTTATGATATTAAACTGACGGCATCTCTTTATAATCGGCTGCAATATTACAAAAAATCATTGTAGCTTTTTAAAATAATTAATTAATTTGCTTTTAAAGCCATTTTAAACTGAAAATCATAAACCTTATATAGCGAATAAAGAAAGCAGACAGATGAATATATAAAAATATGTAGGTCATGGTTTTACAAGACTCTTTGGTAATGTAAAACAAGAAGCTTCGGACACATTTATATCTAATTCTCCTAACACAAGGCTTTAACTCTTCGACTTAAAAATACAACAAAAGGGTTTAACTTGATTTATATGTACTTGTTCTTATTTTCCATACTATAAATCGATTGATAAAAAGGCGCATACATTCTTTCTTTTTTACTTATCTCTTTTCAAAAACCGTTTATCGACACGAATAATCCACTGAACGACAGTTCAATTATTTCCCAGAATGTGAATTCTATATTTGAGAAAAAACAGAAATTATGAGATATCAAATTTTACTTATTGTAGTACTTAATTCTGTTGCTTCATTTGCACAGAATTATCAGTTTTTAGGAAGCTATAGTCACGATGGAACACCTAATTATTTAGTAGAGCCTGCAGATGTGGTTAGTGATGATACCCAACAAATGATCAAAAGCTCTTTACCAGAAGGCTTCCCTGTGCCTGATTATAAT
>JBFHEL010000211.1:0-7303 GCA_041584155.1 Saccharicrinis sp. | reverse complement strand
CCAGGGAATACCATATTTTTCTTCCATCATCTCAGCAATGTAGTTGATAGAACGGTGACACATTACTACGTTTAAGTCAACTGTATGAGAGTATGCAAAGCTTTCTACAGTAGAGTTACCTGAGTAGGTAGAAACTAATGTGATGCCTGCTTCTTCAAAAAGTCTTTCTAATTCAAAAGCATCACCTCCAATATTATATTCACCTAATAGGTTAATTTGGAATTTACCAGCCCGAGGTCGATCATTGTTTCCTACAACATGTTTAAATATAGCGTTGTTGGCAATGTGGTGACCTGCCGACTGAGATACACCACGGTATCCTTCGCAAGAGAACCCGAAAATATTAATCCCTAATTCCTCTTTCATATCGCGAGATACTGAATGAACGTCATCACCAATTAAACCAACCGGACAGGTGGAGAATACTCCAATTGCTTTGGGTTTGAATAAGGCATATGCTTCTCGGATAGCTTCTTTAAGTTTAATCTCTCCACCAAATACAATATTTTCATCTTGCATATCTGTAGAGAAAGAATACATCATATAGTTATCTTCTCCTTCTGCTGGACGGGTTTGGTTACGGCGAGTTAACCAAGCATAAAAACTACATCCGATAGGGCCGTGTACCAGGTTGATGATGTCTCTGGTTGGTCCTAAAACCACCCCTTTACAACCGGCATAGGTACATCCCCTTTGGGTAATAATTCCTGGAATAGTACGTACATTCGCCTGAATTTCTTGTGTACTATCAGGATCGTTAGCAATCATTGCCTTTGCACGCTTTTTAGCTACTTTGTTCGGGTATTTACTGATGATATCTTGTATCACTGGAGTAGGATCTGGTAATCCTGCTGAATAATCTTTCTTTTTAACCATGTTTTCTTGTTTTTAAGTGATAAAAACGGAACTTAATTAGTCTACTGCCTTGCTACCTGAGATACCTGTTCTTACCTGGATCACATCCATTACAGGCATTACAAATATTTTTCCACAGCCATGAGGCTCCCCTTGGTTTGCATCAATAATTGCTTCTACACAAGGTTGAACAAAAGAGTCGTTTACAACAATTTCTAATACTCTTTGAGGGCGTAGGCGAGGTTCTTTCCCAAGGTGTTCAAGAGCTTCCGGGGTATTGTTTTTTACCCCATCAAGTACTTTTGCTTCCCAAAGCCCTTTTCCTCTTCCAAATACTTTACCCGATGCAGTCATCGAAGTAATTTTAGCATCCATTAGGGCTTTTTTTGTTGCATTCATCTTGTCGATGTTGATTATTGCCATTACTTTTTTCATAATCGTATTACCTTTTTAGATGAATAAATTAAAGCTCTTTTACACCTCTTGAAATAGTATAAGCCTCTTCAACAGGAGTGATAAAAATTTTACCATCACCAAAGGCTCCTTTTTCACCTGTACGGGCAGTTTCCATTATAGTCTTTACCGCAAAGTCTTTGTCTTCATCCTTAATTACCATGATTAATTGTTCCTTAGGTAACTCATCGTAGGTTACATCTCCAATCTTGATTCCTCGTTGCTTACCTCTACCTACTACTGGTGATTTAGTTACGGCTATATATCCTGCTTCGAATAACGCTTTTAGTACCTCACTTGATTTCTCTGGTCGTATAATTGCTTTGATCATTAACATTTTCTGGGTCTCCTATTTTTTAGATTTAATTGATTTTGAGTTATCAGATTTTCTTATCTGATAACTCAAAATCAGTTTTCTTTTTTACATTAAAACTTTCAACTTATTACTAAGGGATTAGTTGGCAATTCCGAAATCAATTAGAAGTTTTTCAAGTTCTTCAATTTCAAGAGGGTTTGGAATAACAAACATTTTATTTGCATCAATAGCTTTTGATAAGGTTCTGTATTCATCAGCCTGAGGATGCTCAGGAGCAAATTCAATTACTGTCTTTCTGTGAATCTCAGCTTGTTGAACCATGTTATCACGAGGTACAAAGTGAATCATTTGTGAACCTAATTGTTTTGCTAACTCTTCAATCATTTCTCTTTCGTTATCTACTTTACGAGAGTTGCAAATTAATCCACCTAAACGTACAGTTCCTGCTTGTGCATATTTCTTAATACCTTTACAAATATTGTTGGCAGCGTACATTGCCATCATCTCTCCTGATACTACAATGTAAATTTCTTCAGCTTTACCGTCGCGAATAGGCATGGCAAAACCTCCACATACAACATCTCCAAGTACATCATAAAAAGTGTAGTCAGTTTTGTATTTTTCATCCCAAGCACCTAATTGTTCTAATAAGTTAATTGAAGTAATGATACCACGACCAGCACATCCAACACCTGGCTCTGGACCACCTGATTCAACACAACGTACATTTCCGTAACCTTCTTTTACTACATCTTCTAATTCTACATCTTCACCTTCTTCACGAAGTGTATCCAATACAGTTTTTTGTGCAAGTCCACCTAATAATAAACGAGTTGAATCAGCTTTAGGGTCACATCCCACAACTATAATGTTTTTACCTAATTCAACCAATCCTGCTACAGTGTTTTGAGTAGTTGTACTTTTACCAATTCCACCTTTTCCATAAATTGCAATCTTTCTCATCTCTAAAATTTTTAAAATAGGTTTATACTAATTGTCTGTTTGGTTTTGCTTAATCATATGATGTGCCAAAAATATGTTTAGTGACAAAATGTGGTTCTGTTTGTGGTGTGTAAGTGGTGTGTAATCAGTTATTTATATGAAATTTGTTTGTTTGTTAGCATTTTGGCACGGCTTAAAAAATATTACATTATTGTAGGAAATGATAAAATGGCTACTTAAAGTGTGAGAAGTGTGTTAATGTGCATATAGATAGGAGTTTATAAATGGGTATTTGGTTACGTAATTACAAAAGGGTAGGAAAATGTGACTTTTGTCAGTAAATTTTTAGGTAGATGTTTGAGATAAATTTGTGCATAAAAAAAGCCTAATCATAAATAAATACGATTAGGCTGAATGTTTTTATTGCTATAGTAGTGTTTTCAATAAATTAGATGAGTATATTTTATCATGTTAATCATCTTATAACTATTTGAAATATCGTCTTTCTTTGCCGCTTTTTATTTTAAGATAGTAATAATAGTTATTTAACCATAGTTAGTTTTTTTGCATCAAATGATACAGGTGGGGTTGTATCTTGATAAAGAGCTTTATGTAACTCAATTAACATTTCCTTTAAAGGAATATTATCCGGAATTTGTGAGAAATCAAATTTATTAAGATTTTCAGTATTGGCATAAACGCCGGGAACCCAATGATTTGGTGTCTTGAGTTCTTTGTAGCGGTATTTTGCATAGTCAAGGAGGTCGTAACACTTCCAAAGTTTTCGCCAATGAAGTAACAAAGGAATGTCAAGATCGTTTTTTTTATTTTTAATGTCATAACCTTCATAATGAGCGTATTTGTCATCATTTAACATGGCATCTAATTTGGTCTTTGCTTTTTCGTCAAGATCTTTAGTTGTAGAGTTGTAATGAGAAAATATGCCTTTCATCTCTTCAAAATGTTCGGGTTCGGTCATTCCAAATGATAAGGTATGAACATGTGGGGTGTCTAAGCAAAATCTGGCATTCCATTGAATAGGAGTAGCATGAGGAATGGCTTTTTTAATTTTATCTGGAGCTTTGTATAATTGTCCTCCTTTATCATTGGGAGAGATAATAAAAACCCCTAAGTCTTTTTTTTCAGCAAGATGAATAGCTCTTAAGTTTCTTTGGTAGAAGTAGTAATAATGAAGGTTTACAAATTCAAATAAATTGGTATTGATGGCTTGTTCAATGGTTTCGAGGTGACCATGTGTGCTAAACCCAACATGTTTGATGATACCTTCTTCCTTCATTTTTAAGAGCTCTTCTACTGGACCTGCTTTTCTACAGGCAACATTAACCAGTTCCGGAGTATTTATTCCATGCCAACCATAAAAATCAACAAAATCGGTTTTTAATGTTTTTAACTGTTCGTCAACTAATTTACGAGCTTCATCAGCTGAAGTAGGATTACCCTTGGTCATAAGGTAATAGGATGAGCGGTCTAATTTTAGCTCATCGTTTAATGTTCTACCAAAAACAGTCTCGCTTTTTATATAGCCATGTGCTGTTTCAAAATGGTTAATTCCGTTGCGAACTGCTAAATCAACAATCCTGTTACAATGGTCTTGTGTGTTTTGAGGAATTTCATGCCTGGGTTGATCCCATGCGTGGTTAAACCTCATTCCTCCCAGTGTAATGGCACTTATATGTTTTTCAGTTTTTCCAAATCTTCGATATATCATTCCTTATAACTGTAATTTATTTTTGTATATAAAACTGTGAATTTTTATTGCTCGGTTCATCCAGTTCCCTGTCTACAACTAAAAAAGCAATAATAATAAGGTTTTGTTAGTGGTTATTTTACTTGTGGGCACAATAATACTATATTTTATAAAGTTTTATTTTCTATCGATAGTTAAGGAATTATAATTTATAACCAGTTAAAGAAGCAAATGTTTAAATAGTGCAATATAGTAAAAGCCGATAACGACTAGTATTTCGGCTTGAATGAAAGGAGGTTGGTTAATTTACCCCTCTGTTAAAACAGATTTTGTGTTTCTGAATTGAACAGCCTTTCTGAAGAAAGACTCGTTTTCTCCAAACTCCATAATACGAGTAACTACATTACCGCATGAACAACAATGACCAATTACCTTGATATCATTAAACCTATCGAGGTAAACTTTATAATTAGTTATACCTTGCGAACATGAGCTGTTGCAATACGAACAAAATACCCCGTTTTTAAGAAGATATTTATAGGCATTTTTTTCATATTGACTTAATAAAAGGCTTAACTGAAACTGATTAATTTCAATATCACTTAGGTTGATCATGAGATTAAAATTTTTATAATTAAGAATTGTAGATTTTTTCACTAACAAGTTATTATTAAATCAGTTATTTTCAAAATAAAAAATGAGTAGGTAACAAGGAAGATTTCAATTGTAAATCGGTTCGAGAGTGTCTTTTCGTGTGATTAATTCTAAAGTGGAAAGTTGGTGTTGTAAACAGAGGGGTGTAAAATGGAAATAGTATAAATAATGGTTTATATTGTTAAAAAATGCGGGGTTAAGTTGGTAATTGTTTATATTTGGGTCGTTTTACTTACAAATTACAACAATTTTCTCATAATATGACTGCGAAATGTATTAAAGGGGGTGGTGAATGCTATGGTTTAAAAGAGATGACTTTGCTCTTTGAAATTAGTCAACGTTTAATAGCCAGTACTGAATTAAAGAGCGATTTGACACCTATTTTAAGAATGTTAGTAGAACACCTGAATGCAGAAAGAAGTTTTTTGACCATATACAATAGAAATAGTTCAAGTATATATATTGAGGCTGCTTATGGTATGAGTCCAAAACAACAGTCTTTAGGTAAATATCGATTAGGTGAAGGAGTGATAGGTAAAGTTATAGAACTTGCTCAACCTATTGTTATTCAAGAGATATCGAAATCAAACTTGTTTTTGAATAAAACCAGATCAGATTTGCGTATTGAGGGTAGAGAACTATCTTTTATATGTATCCCTATTGTTATAGAGAATCTAATGACTGGCGCTCTTAGTGTAGTTCGTGAATTTAATCCTCATATTACTTACGAGGAGGATATTCATTTGCTATCTATTATTGGGTCGCTAATTGCCAAAACGGTAAAAGTACGTCAGCAGAAAGTAGAGGAATTAGAAGCTTTAAAGCAAAAAAACCTTGAGCTGCAATCAGAAGTTGCGGGAAATAATTTTGCTACTCATATAATAGGTAATAGTAGTAAGATGCGTGATGTTTTTTCTCTTGTAGAAATGGTTGCACCTACAAATAGTACTGTACTTATTCGTGGAGAGTCGGGTATTGGTAAAGAATTGGTTGCAGATGCCATACATAATATAAGCGCCCGAAAAAATAAAAATTTTGTAAAAGTGAATTGTTCGGCTTTACCTGATTCGCTGATCGAGAGTGAGTTATTTGGACATGAAAAAGGTGCTTTTACAGGTGCTGACCGAATGCGCAAGGGGCGTTTCGAAATGGCTAATGGAGGAACAATATTTTTAGATGAGATTGGTGACTTGCCTCTTTCAACTCAGGTAAAATTACTTCGTGTTATTCAGGAGCGGCAGTTTGAACGATTAGGTGGAAATGAAACAATTGCAGTAGACGTTAGAATTGTTTGTGCTACTAATTGTAATCTTGAAGAATTAATAAGTGAAGGACGTTTTCGTGAGGATTTATTTTATAGGATTAATGTGTTTCCTATTTTTATTCCCGCTTTACGTGAACGACGTAATGATATTCCTTTGTTGGTTGATCATTTTATTCAAAAGTTTAATAAAAAAAATGGCGCCAATATTAAACGTATAACAACCACTGCAATTGATATGTTAATGGTATATAACTGGCCAGGGAACGTAAGGGAACTTGAAAATGTGATAGAACGTGCATGTATTTTATCACGTGATAATGTGGTGCATGGTTACAATTTGCCTCCTACCTTACAAACAGCTGATTCTACAGCAACAGGTTCTGTTGAAGGAATGACCGGAGTATTGGAGCGTTTAGAAAAACAATTGATTATTGAAGGACTGATTACAACAAAAGGGAATATTACCAAAGCAGCTGAACTTTTGAAAATTACAGAAAGAATGCTTGGAACGCGCATTAAAAAATATAAGATTGATGCATGGCGGTATAAAGTTTAGTCTTTGAAGAGTATTAAAAGCGGTACCATATATCATGATGCCGCTTTTTAGTTATATGCTATTTGTGTTTTTTAGTGAATGTTCATAGTTGGTACACCAGAAAATTACTTTATTAATTGCAAATTCTGCTATAATCTTCAGGGAAAAGAAAGTAAGAGCCTCTCCGGCTTTAGGAGAATACACAAATAGAAGGTAGTTAGAAACAAGGTATAAGGTATAAAGGAACAAGGTTAAAGGGAATAAGGATAAAGGAGAAAGTGTAAAGGAAAGTGGAGAGGTTGATTTTTCTATTTGTACAATACCAATGTCATTAAAAACTGTAAACTCCGGGTTTGTACTTTCGGCCTCAGCGACGCAGACGGGGAACCCGTAACTGCAATAATCAGTTAAAAAAGGATGTTGTTTGAGCGACGTAGGAGCGATACCGATTGTATACTGAAATGAGCTTTATCTGCGTTTCACTGGAAAAGCTCAATCATTATTACATCGGCATGATACCAAAGTTTTAAAACGCTCATTTTATGTTTGTAATTGTATCACTCTCAGACTTTTTCT
>JBFHEL010000210.1:0-7338 GCA_041584155.1 Saccharicrinis sp. | reverse complement strand
TGCCATAGGCAAAGCACTAACCACAAAACCAGAAAATGGCCCAGGATTATGAAAATGGCCGGTAACTCTAAATAATCCATGATTCGAATAGGCTAAACCATATAACTGCATTAAACCATATATAGCTTCGATAGTAACAATAAGTAAATAAATGGTTATAATATATTTTTGTAATTCTGCTTTATTTTCTAAAAACCTAAAAAATAAATAAATACCACAGTACAAAAACAAATGCAAGCTATTATCTTGAAAATTAGCATAAGGCATTGAACTACAATACTCCCTGCTAATCATCCAAAGCATTAACAATAGAACTATAAAATCAATCGGTTTAAAGGATATTGATTTTAATAAGAGCGTTTTAATAGCTACCCAAACACATATAATTAAAGCAACCATTTGTACCCATAAATGCTTGGCCGTAATTAATCCATTAAATAAGTCGTGATTAATTACAAAACAACTAGCTAAAAGCAATGTAGTAATTAACAACACTCCTAACAATTGTATATATGATAATATTCTATTCACTTTTAAAATTTATTTTCTAACCTCATAAAAACATTTCAAGTCTTTTAACCTCTACTTCCCTTTAGATTCGCCCATTACAGCATTAAATGCATCTAATGCCGATGAAATTGTTGATGCATTTGATTCTTCCAATGGTAAATACCAGGATATACCAGGTAACGACTTTCCATTTCTCATTGCATTAATATAAATTGACTTTGCATTATTCTCTAAAAAGTCTTTATATAACTTTTGTGGATCATATGCATTTAAAATAGCAAGATGTCTTATAAATATCCCTTTAAATTGTTCAGAATCAGGTTTACAATTGTTTGGTTCGCAAATTATCTCTTTCAATATTCCTTGTTCATTAACCATATGAACTATCGTAGCTTTAGCCAATTGATTAGCACTTTTAAGGTAATGCTCTTCTCCTGTTATTTTATGTAAATTAACCAATCCTGTTAACACAACCCCTTGATTATAGGTATATAAATTAGGCTTTACTTGTTGCTCACCATTTCTCTCTCTTATACCATCCTGCATTAAACCTTTATTGTTTATCAGCTTAGAATCCATCATCCACTGCCATATATCAATAGACCATTGCAAACATGACCTTCCATTTATTTCCTGCGTGTCTGCCAAGTATAATCTCGTAGCTAATGTAAAAGCTAAACTATTACTAATGGTTCCTTTAAAGGATAAACCTTTTTTCCAGTATAATCCTCCTCCAAATTCGTTACTCCATCCGGTGGTAATATCATTAAAAATTAGCCTTGCCATTTCTAAGTATCTAATATCTCCAGTCCACTCCCAGGCATCGAGCCATGCAAGTGCCCACCACCCCTCATCGTCATAAAAATCATTTATATAATTTTTACATATCCAAGCTTCATTACCATTTTGAGCTTTCACTTCAAACTCTTTTGTTTTATCAAAAGTATTACTAACGATTTTTTTTATATCCTCATCTTCGTTTGCTTTACCATACTTTACTAATATTGTAAGTACATTTGCGGATTTCCACCACGATGAAGTCTCCCACATCCCTGTACCCTTGCTGTAAAGCCCATTAAGTTCTTCTACTAAAAGATTTGCACCTGATTTTATACTCTTATTGTTTTCATTTTCATCAGCTTTTAAAACATCACAAATAATAAGTAGTATTAGTATATATAATATTCTCATTAGCTTAACATTTATCATCTTCAAAGAAGAACTATTTTTCTTTATTTTTATATAATCAAACTTAGACTATCTTTTATTCTTTTACTTATCATATTCCACTTCTCCTTTAATGTACAATTGTACTGTACCCTCCGGTATATTTGAATATACAGTAATCGTTTTATGAAAATGACCAGGGTATTTTGCATCATAAGTAATTTTAATCTGTCCCTGCTCTCCTATACCAATGGGTTTTTTTGTCCATACAGGTACAGTACAACCACAACTTGTTTCTACGTTCTGAATAATTAGTGGTTCATCTCCTATATTTTTTATACTAAAGCACGTATCCTTAGGAATATCATGTTGAATAATACCAAAATAAATTAGAGTATCAGTAACCTCAACTTTTGTATAATTTACTTTACTCATTAACTTAGGTACAACTTCAATAGTAAAACTAAAAGCAACAAAAAAAACTACAACCAATACTATTAGTAGTAAATATATCTTTTTCATTTTTCTATCCCTATTAGTTAAAATCCGATAAACTCTCCCAGCCAATCTATAATACCCATAGGACTTAGTATAGGATCTGCTTCTTCTGTTTCGTCTGATGCTACAGCTATTAATGCAAAATCATTTAAATCTACATCACTTTTTTTATTACTTCGATTTCCTATTGAAATATTAAACAACACCAAACCAATTAATAGTACAATAATTGTTTTCTTAAAATCTGTAATTCTAATTTTCATAATCCTCTTTACTTTTAACAATTAACATAAAAGTAAAAACATATGGAAGAATCTTATTAATAATTAGAGGCGACAAATAGGGGACTAAATGTATATAGCTGATTATCTACACATTAACACCAATACAATATCAAAGGGGGACAAAAAGGGGACAGGACTTAATCAACTGGCAATGTGACACATGACAAATAACTACATTAATACATACGTTAATACATTTAACTATTAATCATGTTAAATTATAAGTCGAAATCAAAAGGCAGCCTAAAAATTTGTTACCAACGTTACATTTCCTAAAGACTTCTGTTTATACAAATGAATCTTCCCGTACAAAAACAGCAACATACTAAGTTGCTCGAAAAATATAGCAGGTCTTTCCTTTCTACATTAACAATAGAAATATGTAAAAATTAGCTTGCTTGCTAAAAATTTAATTCAAATTGCACTCATTTGTTATAACCTGAACAAAAAAATGTTTCAAATTATAACCTGGGCCTAAATCAAGTTTCTTTCGTATTCTTTGCCTGGATTTCTTAATACTCTGTGGAGTCACATTCTTAATTTCAGAAATAACATCATCTGACAAATCCAATGCAAACATAACCGCATAACGAGCATCACTAGCAGTTAAATCAGGATAAAGTTTTTTAATTTTTTTAATACTTTCAGCATAACACTCTTCAAAATCTTCATACAAAGAGGACAGAGAATTATTTTCACTAAGTGCCTCAATATCTATATTTTTATTACTTTTTAATAAACGTTTTTCTCCGAGGCTCATTAACATACTTTGAAATGCTTGATTCTTTTGCTTTTCTTTTTCAATCCTTTTAAGGCTTTTAAGTTTATTGCTATAAACTCTCCAAACAAATAAGGTACACAAAAGTATTAGTGTAATAACTGATAAATAAATAATGTTATTCCTAACTATCTTTAAACGTCTATTTTCATCTGTTACTTTTTTTAAGTTTAATGACACTTCCATCATCTTAACCAATTGCTTTTCACTTTTATTTTGATTCATTTTATTAAGCCTATTTACTTTACTCAAATGAAAAAACGCTTTCCTATAGTCTCCTTTAATCGTATCAATTTTATATAAACACCTTAAAGCATAAAGTTTAGTAATAGGTTGATTATACTTTTCTGACAATGATATAGATCTATTTAAATTGTCTATTGCCTTTTTATAATCTCCTTGTTTATAATATAGTAGTCCTTTATGCTGATATAAAGACGGGACTAAACTTACAAAAGGGTAGTTATTAACATTTAATTCAATAGCTTCCTCAAGGCACTCATGAGCCAGTTCATATTGATTCTGATGCCTATAATACGTACCCAGACTTTTATAAACACTTAATGTATATGACCTTAATCCTAATTCAATATACTCATTAATTATTTCCTTAAGAACAACAGGAGTTTGTTGATTACTATTGTTTATTACACAACTAAGGTAATCTGCATATAAGCTATATTTTCTTTCACCCATTGAATAAATTAAGTTGACACCCAGTTGTAATTCCTTTTTAGAGTCTTTATTTAAGTATAAATTGCATCTTGCAATACCTAAATAAGCCAACCCCAACTCTCTCGGATTTTTCTTATCTACAAGTTCAATAACTTTATAAAAATTAATTTTAGCCTGATCCCAATAACCAATACGTTCAGCCAACCAACCTAAAACCAACTGAGATTTAGCCTGATATACTTTATCTTCTTCGTTTACAAAATCTAAAAGTGCTCTTTCCAAATAAAAAATAGAGCTATCTACTTCTGCTTTTTTATAAGCCAACACTCCTTTTAAAAAATTAATTTCACCAGCGTACTTATTAAATTTAGATTCAGGAAGAATTTTTATTAAACTATCTAATTTAGCTTCACCTTCTCCGGGATAGAAATAAAGTTTCTCTTCGATAACAGCTAACTCCTTTTCCCATATTCGGTTAGTGCATATTCCGTTAAGCGTCATCAGAACCAACACAAATATGAGTACCATTCTTTTACCGTTATGAAACATCAGGAAAAACCTATTGCTGAAAAACTTTGTGAAGATAAGAGAAACTATGCCTGCCTTTATAATACTCCTAAAATCATATTTGAGCATTTCGTTCCAAACACAAATAAAATTTATATGATTATACAATGGGTATACCTCTGTTTTCATAGAGCTGTTTAATCCTCTCATGCTTGTTAAATATAGTCTTAAGGCACAACAAATACTTAACAAAAATAATTAATCTCGCGTAAAATACTCATAAACCCTTTAAAATTACACCATGTTAAATTGAATAAGTCTTTTAATTGTTGATATGATAAGTTGATAAATCAGGATAACGAAAAATCCTATTTAACACCCCAGGGGGGTACTTCAGAAGTACCCTGGGGTACCTCAAAAGTACCTAAGCGGAGCAAAAAGGTACCTAAGGGGAGCTCGGAAGTACCCCGGGGTACCTCAGAAGTACCTGATCGGAGCTCAAAGGTACCTAAGGGGAGCTCAGAAGTACCCTGGGGTACCTCAGAAGTACCTAAGCGAAGCTCTGAGGTACCTAAGGGGAGCTCGGAAGTACCCCGGGGTACCTCAGAAGTCTCTAATGTGGTGTTTAGAAGTAATTCTTCAAGAAGTATTTATGCCTTAGAATATATTTGCTGGCATTCATTCAGCTTGCTGATCAAAGTCCTTCGATACTCATTATTAACAGATTCAATCCACCCCTTCTGTATTCAAATTAACCCTATAAATAGATGTGCGTGCAGTAATAAAAAGCTGATTTCTGTCTTTACCCCCAAAACAAAGATTCGATGGTTTTTCGGGCACTACGATAGATGCTAATAATTCGCCTGAAGGTGAAAAGATGTCTACTGCTTGTTTTCCTCCAGTGGTAAAATACACATTTCCGGCTTTATCCATTGTCATCCCATCGCAACCAAAATTGACAAAAAGCGTTTTATCTGTCAGGGAACCATCCTCCTGAATAGCATACTTATAGGTTTTTCCTGCCAGAGCATCTGTTACATAAAGGGTTTTACCATCGGGTGTTCCTAGCACTCCATTGGGTTTTTCTAAATCATCACATACCCTAATAACAGATGTATGGCTTGGAGAAATATAATACACATGCATACCGTCCTGAGAAAGCTCAGTATCTCCACCTCCATATTTAGGATCTGTGAAGTAAACACCACCTTTTGAGTCAGGCCATATATCATTGGGCTGATTAAACCTTTTGCCTTCATACTGAGTAGCTATTACTTTATAAACACCATCAGGACTTGTTGAAGTAATCTGTCCTTTTTCTCCTTC
Source organism: Saccharicrinis sp. (assembly GCA_041584155.1). Taxonomy (GTDB): domain Bacteria; phylum Bacteroidota; class Bacteroidia; order Bacteroidales; family Marinilabiliaceae; genus Saccharicrinis. Next base: position 1,593 of record JBFHEL010000210.1, on the reverse strand, counting down.
ACAAACCAATAAATTTTGGTCTTTATCAAAATACAAACCATTGGCTCTACCACTGTTGGTTTTAAAAGTATCAAGTTGATCCTCTACAGTCCAAATTAAAATCAGGTGATTGGGAATATCCGTAAAATAAACATTACCATGGGCATCCACCGCAGGACCTTCTGTAAATCTAAAACCGCCAGCCAATTTCTCCAATGCTGAAACAACAAATGATTCCGCTTGCAACTCCCCTTTTTGGGCATTCATCTCAGCTGATCTATTTGCACAAGATAGAAGTACAAAAACAAATAAAAACAATATGATATTTTTCATGGCGTTGTTATTTTTGGTTTATATTTCGAAAAACAATCAATATAAGATAAATTGTTTATTTCATTTTAATCCCAACTCAGGTAAATTCATAATATTTCATCACATCGGCAAAATACCATTGATGGCTATTAAAATTAGCAATAAGATTGTTATTAGCCAATTCAAGTAAATATTTTGCATGGGTAATAAATTCCATAGCTATATCCTGACGCATTAAATCAAAATATTTTTCGATAAGCCATCCATATGATTGTGTGTCATTGTTTCCTATTATCGCAGATCATACAATACGAATTTGATCAGGCGCAATACTCTCTTTGATATCTTTTTTTTGCTTTTACTAATGTATATAGCCCTGGGAGCCTGGCAAAAAGCGGTATATATGCAGCTCAACAATATGGAGGAATAGTTGTACCCGACTGTTTTTACCCTTGCACCAAGTTGATTATCTATGAAATCAATTGCGCCGTGTGCAAAAAATTGCTCGTATATAAAGTGAATACCACCAAATGGCGTTACTTTTGAATTGAAAAATTTTATCACAGACCCCAATGGGTGAAAATTTTTGAGACCTGCAAGCCTTTGCAGGTCTTTTACTTCAAGTCTTGTAACTTTCTATTATTTTTTTCTTGCGTAAGTAAGGTATTAGCTAAAGTAACCATTTGGTTTTTTATGCCAGTTTTTTATAAATCCAGCTAATTCGATCATTAGATTCACCTTTGACAAAAGAACCTTCAATATCTTTATATGTTTTATTTGTATAAATAAGCCTGGCTTTAAATATGTATATTATTCCAGACCCTAAGGGTTCAGGATATTGTTTTATAATATTAATATTTGTTACAGAGCTAATATTCGCATCGTAATCATTTAAGGCCTTAATAATTATCGATTCACCCGCCTTTATTCTTTCAGGTGTCATTTTAGTCTTAATGTTGGCTCCTAATGAAATATTTGGTGTTACTTTAGGAAAGGAGTCGGTTTTATTTTCAAACAAAAAATTATATTCATAATACTCCCCCTTTTCATTGGGGTCACCCTCAACCGTCCATTCCCATTTTTCAACAGCTGTAGTTTTTTTATAGCTTCCCGGAACGATATTAATACGCCAAAGATTAGCATCGGTATAAACTTGTGGTTTTATTTTTCTCATCTCAATTACTGTTCTTTCTTTTAGTTCATCTTGTGTTGGTTCTTGAGCGTATCCTACTAAGGGTAACCCAACGATAAAGAACATAATCATTAAATTCACTCTCATAAATAAATGCATTTGTTTGTTTA
>JBFHEL010000209.1:0-7367 GCA_041584155.1 Saccharicrinis sp. | reverse complement strand
GGGATAGGGAGGTTTGTATAGAAGCAGGTATGAATGATTATATTGGAAAACCTGTAAAGCTGGATGATCTGGCTCAACTAATGGATAAGTGGCTTTGATAAATCCTTATTAGCATACTCATGAGGTGTTATATTCTTATTACCACATTAAATGATGAAGATGAATACATACTTTTAAGGAATAGGCAAGCTTAACACCAAGGTATTAAACGATTGGTGTTATTTCTGATTCTTTTTATTACCCCAGGGAATCTGGTATTCCACTATATAGGTGAATCCCAGACTTGCAGTGTTGGTACCTTTTCCAAAACCAGGAATACGATAAGGCTCCATAACGGTAGAATTGATGCTTGCTACTTTGATTTTTAAGCTGGCATAAGCACTCATATATAAATTATTCCATATCTCTGTTCTTAGTCCTGAGACCAATTCTATCCAATGTGTATTTACGGTATAGGGCGATATGGAAGAACTGTAATCTCCCCAATAATCATCACTTATAGTATAACTATCTGATTGCTGTTGTTGAATAGCCATACCATATCTAAAACCAAATAAAATATTGTCATTATTACGCTCCTCATCAACTATAAATACATCGTAATCTATTCCTCCACGTATATATATCCCACTCGATTTGTATTCATAAGATTTATCGTCGAATGAAATATTTTCAAAGCCCAAAGCTCCCACCAAAAAGGCCCGTTTTTTGAAATTGGTTTTTATAGTAGCTTCAAAGGCAACACAATCCTCATCAAAAAAAGGTAATAAAAACCTACTTACATCTATCCCCAACGAAGTACCTCTTTTTTTATTCGGATAAGGTAACTTCTCCTTTTTCTTTTGTTTAGGTTCTTCCTGATTCGGACCTTGTTGGCCTTGTTGAGAGTTAGAGCCTTCCTGTCCATTCTGTTGAGCGTTTACATTAATAATAAATGTAAGAAGTATTATGCTAGTAAAGATATATCGCAACATTTTCTATGTCTTCATTATAAATAATAGGGGAGTAGGTCACTGCCACGGAATCGATGAAAGAGATGTTTGTATAAAGCACAGTGTCTATATCAAATCTGAATATAAAACCACAATCTTCCGATACAAAGTCCAGTTCTTTTTGGTGTACAAAATACAGCGTATCTTTAAATCCATCTATATCAACCACATAGATTGTGGTATCTGAAAACATTGACAGGCTTAGATATGCATCGTCTATTTCTACAGAGTCATATATCAGACTATCGCTTCTGCCAAGTCCATAGATAGATACAGAACTTACAGTTGTGTCGTCATCGTCATAAGCCGAATAAAAAGTAGTTTGAACCGACTGCTGATTTTCCAGACAATAATCACTTTCATCGCAGGCAATAAAACCAATAACAGCTAAAATTATTATAAGCTGAATAACTATTTTCATCAATATTAATTTACATTTTATTTTCGAGTGCAATATTAGCAAAAATAGAACCAACTCTGAGTTGTTTATCTTTTTTCTTCAATCAATGTGTTTTTGGCGAAGACTTTATAAGAAAAATTATAAGGGGCTTATAAGTTACTTTTGACCCTCGTATGATGTTCCAGGTAATTAATCAGCGGACGTATTTGATCCGGAATAGATGATTCATTACAGGCAATACGATGGGAGCCATTTTTATCTATAATGGTAATTATATACTGAGACTGATCGGGATAGTTGTTATGAGCAGAAAATCCAGTACTAAAGAGTCCTGTGTGTTCTATCAGGCTGTCTAATTCAAGTTGTTCCTGAGGAGGTAATGTGTCTCTGGAAATTTCCGTACGTATTGTATGCCCCATTACTCCTCCCGAGCGTTCAAAACGGATGCTGTATGGTTCTTGCATGGCGATAGTTGATTTTAGGAACTAAAGATAAGGCAAAGAAGCCCATTATATTTCTCAGTTCAATGTTTATTTTCATCCCTTTTCGGGTATTTTTTACTGTTTATTGTTTTACCTGATTAATACGATGCAAATATTCAGTTATCTGACAGGCCCTATTAATAGCCGTATTGTCTGTGTCAGTATCTCTTTTATTTCTGTCATAAGTGCCAGCTAAGCGGGACTTATTTTTAAAATAACAAACTAATTTCTTTTATCATCGGAAGTCGCTTTCTTTTTACAGGCTATTTCTTTCTGCGATTGGCATTGTTTTTTAATATGCCTGTCAACTTAGTGGCTTTGGGTTCAATGTCCTCCTATATAAAAATACTTCTGGTCAGATAAGGAGTTAAGGGGTAAAAAATAGGATGGTTACTATGGTTGAACATAAGATGTTGTTTCGTTTTTAATTTTTTTGGCATTACCAATTTACGCTATAATGTAGTATAGGTCAATAGTAAAGTAGAGTTGGATTTTTTTTTTAATTGAGCTAACTTATATTGAAATTTGTATAAAATGCTTCTGTTGGTTAATAAGTTGGCAATTTTAGTGTGTCTATTACATTATTTTGTGGTAGGGTATACACAAAGTAATCATTTTAGGCATCTTACCATAAATGATGGTCTGTCGCAACATACGGTTAACTGCATTTACCAGGATAGCAGGGGGTTTATTTGGATGGGAACTCAGGATGGGCTTAACCGCTACGATGGATATGAGTTTATTACCTTCAGGCACGACAGGGCCGATAGCACAAGCTTATCGCACAGTTGGATATGGGATATTTTTGAAGACAGCAATGGCGATTTATGGGTAGCTACCTGGCGGGGCTTAAACAAATACAACGCCCATCGAAATGTTTTTACACGTTATTTAATGGATCAGGGAAATCCCAATAGTATAACGGGAAACAGGCCAACATCCATATGTGAAGATAATGCAGGTAATTTATGGATAGGAACCTGGGGAGGTGGTTTAAACCGGCTGCATTTAGTAACGGGTGAGTTTGAGCATTTTCGACATTTAAAGGATGATCCGAGCAGTCTGGCGAGTGATTTTATTCGTACCCTTTATCTGGATAAGGAAGTTTTGTGGATTGGTACCTGGGGTGGATTATCGAAGTTGGCAATAAATGGTGCTACAGGGCAAAGAAAATTTAAACACTTTTATGCCCCTGAGGTTGGCTCAAACCAAATTACTGCTATCACTGGAGATCATGCGGGCAATATTTGGATTGGCACCCTTGGAGGGGGACTGAACAGGTATAATAAAGCGAACGGAACCATAACCACATATTTTCATGATAAAAACAAAAACAGTATTTCGGATAATAATATAGCATCCTTGTTAATGGACACTAATGGTTCTTTATGGATTGGGACAGTATCTCATGGCATTGATGTTTTAAGTATCAGTACAAATGCTGTTCGGTTTAGTCATATTCAACATGATCCGGATGATGCACAAGGTTTATTGGGAAATCATGTTACCTGTATTTTTAAAGATCGTTCGGGTTTGATATGGATAGGAGCGGGAGGCCTTAATATTTATAATTCAAGATTGTTGAATTTCCATCATTTTAAACATCTGACAAAAGAAAAAAACAGCCTGAATCACAATAAGGTCACTACCTTTTTTGAGGACTCAAGCAATGATATATGGATAGGTACGGAAACGGGAGGGCTCAACAGATTTAATCCCTCAGAGGGAAGTTTTCAGTTGTTTCAATATCAGCTGGGTCTTCCGAATGGACTGAGCAGTAATAATATTAGTTCGGTAATAGAGGATCGAAACCGACATTTGTGGATTGGAACACGTGGTGGAGGGTTAAATAAGTTTGACCGGGCTAAAGGAGAGTTTGTTCAATTTAAAGAGTTACCTGATATAGCAGATACGGAAGGGTTGAATTACATTAATGCATTAAGTTATGATGCAAATGATATTCTTTGGATTGCAACCTTTAATAAAGGGCTGATAAAATTTGATCTGAAGTTGAAAAAATATACCCGTTACAGAAATATTCCGAATGATAGCACATCACTATCAGGTGATTACTTACTTTATATCTATAATAAAGGTCAATATTTATGGTTGGGATCGTGGGGTGGAGGATTAAGCAGAATGAATAAGCACACAGGTGTTTTTAAACAATACCTGAGCCACCCTGATTTGCCCGCAAGTCTGAGCGATAATATAGTTCATTCTATTTTTCATACTTCGGAAGATGGAAAAGAAACCTTATGGGTTGGAACAAGCGGTGGTCTTTCTGCAATGGATAGAACAAATAAAGATGGAGTGTTTAGAAACTATACTATGAAACACGGTTTGCCGAGTAATGTGATTTATAGCATATTGGATGATGATAAGGGCAACTTGTGGATAAGTACAAACTTTGGTATTTGCAGATTAAATCCTTCAACAGGAGAGGTTAAACGTTACTTTCAGTTTAATGGCTTGCAGAGTAACGAGTTTACAGGAGGAGCTGGCTTAAAATTAAAGAGTGGGGAATTGTTGTTTGGAGGAACTAATGGATTCAATATTTTTTGGCCCGATAGTATTCAGGAAAGCAAGTTTTCGCCAGGCATCGAAATCACTTCCTTTAAGGTGTTTAATCAGCCTTTTTTTGATCATGTATTTATGCCAGATTGCGATACTATTAGGTTGACACATAAGCAAAACTTTTTTTCTTTTGAGTTTGCGTCACTTGATTTTTCTTATCCCATTAATAACCGCTATAAATATAAGATGGAAGGTATTGATAAGAATTGGGTTGAACTCATTGGCAGACGTTATGTGAGCTATACCAACCTGTCGCCCGGAGAATATACCTTTAGGGTTAGAGGAACCAATAGTGATGGGGTATGGAGCCAAAATGAAGCCAGTATGCTTATTGTTATTTCTCCATCTTTCTGGCAATCGGTATGGTTTAAATTGATATTGCTTGTGGTATTAATAGGCATATTGTTGAGTTTACATCTTTACAAACTAAAGCGTAGCATTGAGATGGAGCGCTTAAGAGTAAATATAGCCAGTGATTTGCATGATGAAGTTGGATCGACATTAACGAGGATTAGTATTCACTCTGAGCAGATTCAGAATACAGATGATAAAAATGTTATTTTAGATGCATCCCGTAAAATTGGTAAAATTAGTAGAGAGGTGATTGATACAATGAGCGATATTGTTTGGTCTATTGATACACGTAATGACACCATGGCTAATTTACTGGATAGAATGTATGATTTTGCTTATTCGTCACTTTCATTACGCGATATTGCTATTTCGTTTTCGGAAAAAAACATAGATAAAAACAAAAAAATTAAGGTGGATTGCCGCCAGAATATCTATTATATTTTTAAAGAAGCGCTTACGAATATTGTTAAATATGCGCAGGCGTCAGAAGTACATATTGCCTTAAAAAATGACGAGCGACACTTTTTTATGGAAATTAAAGATGATGGAAGAGGCTTTGATAAATCAAAAGTGAGTAAAGGAAATGGTATAAAAAATATGTATATGAGAGCCCGTCGAATTGGCGGTAGTTTATATATCGAATCGAATGCAGGTACGAAAATCCTGCTGACCACAAATAAGTTATAAATACCCCATGATAATGGGATTTCAATCCAGGCCTTTAATTTGTTATATTGGAGATATGATCAGGGTAGCGATAATAGAAGATGATGAAGTAATTAGAAATGGTGTAAAAGATTACCTGAACAGCCAAATGGATATGTCGTGCCATTTGGCCAGGGAAACCGTTGAGTCTTTTTTGCCGGCTTTGTTTATTCATAATCTTCCGGATATTGTGCTAATGGATATTGGTTTGCCTGGTATGTCAGGTATTAGCGGGATAAAGATTCTTAAGGAGAAATATCCATCGATTAATATACTTATGTTCACCATCTATCATGATTCGCAAAAAATATTTGACTCATTATGTGCTGGAGCATCGGGCTATCTGCTGAAAAATATTCCTTTTGCAGATATTAAGAAGGCTATTGAGGTGGTGTACACAGGTGGTTCGTTTATGTCGCCTCAAATAGCCCGTAAAGTCATTAATCATTTTCAGGAAGGCAAAAAAAAACACTTATCCTCTCCTTTGACCGAGAAAGAAAAGGAGGTGGTTATGGGCTTGGTTGATGGTTTAAGTTATAAAAAGATTGCAGAAAAAAGTTTTATTTCTCTTGAAACAGTACGTTCGCATATTAAAAATATTTATAAAAAACTGCATGTTCATTGTAAGGCCGAGGTTATTAAAAAGTCTATCAACGGGGAAATATGAAATTGTTTTACCATAAGCAGTAAACGCTCTCTTAATAAATATTTTGCAGATGAAAATTCTGCTTCACAAAAAGAACCATTGCATTGATCATTGTAAGTGGTTGTTATTTTTATTCACCTTTCAATTGAATCTTCTATTTAATGGTAATTAGTTCTTGTGTTTGTTCAGTGAGGTAAGCCACCAACTTGCAGAAAGCTTAAAGCAGAGCGTTTGCTACTGCCCGGGCATCCCGGCAGGGATTTCCATAATGTGATATCCATCAGGGATTTCGAAGATTGATTGGTCTGGATTCCAGGATTCTATATCCTGCATCTCCATCCCTGTATCTTCACCACCATCTATGTGATTTACCATTTTCATGGGAAACTTATATTGCGTAGAAAACCATAGGGTAAACATTTTTTGTTTGGGATTATCCTTATTGTACAGCACAGATTTTGTGCACTTAATACCATTAATTGTTTCGATACCTTCTTCTTTCATGATTCCACTTTCCTGGTAATATTCCATCGATTTCAACGGATCGCTGCTCATGCTCATTGGGCTGGAAGCAGGACTTTTCATGGCCATTTTTTGTTGTGGCATTAGAATAATTATTTCACTTGAATTGCCGTTTACAATAACAGCCCCTTTTTGACCGTCTTCGTCAAAATCATAACGGTAACCTGTATCGCATGAATAAACAGTAAAGTGTCTTTCTTTATCCATGGTTTTAAATACCATTTTTCCCTTGAATTGCCCTAAAAGAGGAAGGGTTACTAATATTGATAATGTGATGAGAATAAGTTTTTTCATGACTATTATTATTTAATGGTTTGTATTACATTTTAGTTATTTCTTCAGCTTTCTTGCCGGGTAAATGCCAGTGTTATATAACTTGTCGTTAGCGAGGTGATATTGGTTTGATACAATGAATAATGCTTATCTGGCGCCATAATTTTTTAATATTTCAACCATATCATCATCACCAGACTCTATTGCAATAGATAACGGTGTTTTACCATTTTCAGCAGCATTATTTACATTCGCTCCATTTTCAGCGAGGAACCTCACTATGTCAGTCTCTCCGGAAAGAATAGCCCAAAAAAGTGGAGTATATCCTTTGTATTTGCTTACGGTATTTTTTTCGTCGATATTGGCACCTTGCTCGAGTAGGAATTTGGCAAATTCAGGAGTGATAGCCTGGTTTT
>JBFHEL010000208.1:0-7389 GCA_041584155.1 Saccharicrinis sp. | reverse complement strand
TAACTCTGAATTTAGACTGGATATAATTCTCCATTTTATAATCATACCTATTCAAATGATCGGGTGTAATATTCATTAAAACCGCTATATCTGCTTTAAATTCATACATACCATCTAACTGAAAGCTACTCAGTTCCAATACATACCAATCCTTAACGTCCTGATCTTCAGCAGCCACCTGACGAGCCAGACTCTGACCTATATTTCCTGCCAGACCCACATTTACATGGGCGTTCTTGAGCAGATGATAGGTCAGCAAGGTTGTTGTTGTTTTTCCGTTACTCCCTGTGATACAGACAAACTTTGCCTGAGTATACCTGCCGGCAAATTCTATTTCCGAGATCACAGGAATACCTTTCTCACGCAAGGTTAAAACAACAGGAACTGTATCTGGAATTCCCGGACTTTTCACTACCACATCGGCACAAACAATACGTTCTATAGAATGTTGCTTTTGCTCATAATGGATTGCTGCCTGATCCAACTCCTGCTTAAACTCGGGTTTTATCTCCGACAAATCAGACACAAATACATCCAGGCCTTGCTTCTTCGCCAACAATGCAGCACCAACGCCACTCTCTCCGGCACCTAATATCACAACATTTTTAACCATTTGTCCTTGCAGTTCTTGTTTAACGCATTTTCAATGTCACAATCGTTAATACCGCTAATATGATTCCTACAATCCAAAAGCGAGTAACTATCTTTGATTCGGTATATCCTTTTTTCTGATAATGATGATGAAGCGGAGCCATTTTAAACACTCTGCGACCTTCTCCGTATTTCTTTTTAGTATACTTAAACCAAAAAACCTGAATCATTACTGAAATATTTTCTACCAGAAAAATTCCACATAAAATAGGAATCAACAATTCGGTTTTGATAATAATGGCAAATACAGCAATAATACCACCCAAGGTTAAACTCCCCGTATCTCCCATAAAAACCTGAGCAGGAAAAGAATTATACCATAAGAACCCAATGGTAGCTCCAATAAAAGCCGACATAAATATGACCAGTTCTTCCGACTGGGGTATATACATGATATTCAAATAATCAGCATAAACCGTATTACTCGACACATAAGCCAGTATTCCCAGAGTAGTTCCTATTATAGCAGATGTCCCAGTAGCCAACCCATCGAGACCATCAGTCATATTAGCTCCATTGGAGACAGCTGTAATAATAAAGATCACCACCAGCACAAAAACCAGCCAGGACCACTTACCTGAACTCTCGCCCATGAAACTCACAAACCACTCATAATCAAAGCGATTATTTTTCACAAAGGGTATTGTTGTTTTGGTGGTCTTAATATCCTGAGTAACCTGCCGCTCAACCATCACCCCATCTTCCGCCTGCACAATCACAGTTTCTCCCGGCACTTTCTCGCGCACAACTACAGCATCGCTAAAGAATAAAGTTAATCCAACAATTAAACCCAAACCGACTTGGCCGGCAATTTTAAATTTGCCCGCTAAACCCTCTTTATTTTTTTTAAATACCTTAATATAATCATCCATAAACCCGATAACGCCCAACCATACGGTAGATATCAGCATTAAAATAATATAAATATTATCCAGTTTGGCGAATAAAAGTGTAGGGATAAGAATAGAGGTAATAATAATGATTCCTCCCATGGTAGGGGTACCTTTTTTTTCGTATTGCCCTTCCAGGTTTAGATCACGCACCACCTCTCCAATTTGTTTTCGCTGCAATAATTTAATGACCCGTTTGCCATAAATAGTTCCGATTAAAAGAGAAAATATCACAGCCATTCCTGAACGAAATGAGATATACTGAAACATCCCAGCTCCGGGAATATCGAGTTGTTCTAAGTATTCAAATAGGTAGTATAGCATTATTTATATATTTAATTGTTAGATGATTGGCCATCGCATGGATTGGTTTTCATCATTACATCATATCAAAAATTTCTTTTATTACTTCGCGATCATCAAAATGATTCTTAACGCCATTTACCTCCTGATAATCTTCATGACCTTTACCTGCCACTAGGATGATATCTCCACGTTTAGATAACATAACAGCTGTTTTAATGGCTTCCTTTCTATCGGCAATGGCAACCACCTTAATCCGGTTTTTAAAATCCACTCCCTCCATCATATCATCAATAATAGATTGAGGATTTTCAGAACGGGGATTATCAGAAGTAAAGATTACCCGACCACTTCCTGCAACAGCCACCTTTGCCATTTCGGGACGTTTGGTTTTATCCCGGTCGCCTCCGGCACCTACTACTGTAATCAATTGCTGAGCAGGCTCACGAATCTGATTAATAGTTTCTATCACATTTTTTAGAGCATCGGGTGTATGGGCATAATCTACTACAGCTGTCACACCTCCCGATGAACGAATTGTTTGAAACCTGCCATCCACCGAATGCAGACGACTCAATGACACTAAAACCTCGTCATTAGGTCTGCCTAAAGCAATCGCAGTACCATAAACGGCCAGCAGATTCTGGGCATTAAACTTCCCGATAAAAGGAGTCCATACCTCCTGATTATTAATTAACAGCTGCATACCTTCAAACATACTCTCTACAATCTTACCCTTGTAATCAGCCATACCTCTAACGGAATAAGTTTGCTTATCCGCCTGACAGTTTTGCAACATAACCAGCCCATTTTTATCATCTACATTTACAAGTGCAAATGCATCCTTTCCCAAATTATCGAAGAATGCTTTCTTCGCTTTCAGGTAAGCATCAAATGTAACATGGTAATCAAGATGATCATGTGTAAGGTTAGTAAAAATACCTCCTTTATATTTTAATCCGGCAATCCGTTTCTGATCAATAGCATGAGAGCTTACCTCCATAAAGCAATAACGACACCCCGCATCCACCATCTGTTTCATAAGTCTATTCAAGGAAACAGGATCAGGTGTGGTATGGGTGGAAGATATTTTTGCATCTCCTATAAAATTAGCCACCGTACTAAATAACCCCGACTCAAAACCCATATCGCGAAATAGCTGATAAAGCAGAGTGGCCACCGTTGTTTTTCCATTGGTACCTGTCACCCCCACCAATTCCATTTTTTCAGAAGGTTTACCGAAGTATCCTGAGGCAATTTCACCCAATGCCAATGCCGAATCTGCAACAACTACAAAGGGAATATTCTCGTACGACTCCTGAGGCAAAGCTTCACAAACAACAGCATTACACCCGTTCGCTATGGCCTTAGAGATATAATCATGGCCATCAACATGATAGCCCCGAACCGCCACAAACAAAGTCCCTTCAACTGCCTTTCTCGAGTCAAAAACAATATCCTCGAAAAACACCTGATGGTTACCGTGTAACTCTTTTACACGTGTCCAGTTTTGTATTTCACTTATATTTACCTTCATCATCCCAGCTTAATAATAATTCTTGCTCCTTTGTTTATTCGACTACCTGCTGCAATAGATTGTTCAATCACTTTACCACGACCCGAAACAATCACTTGCAAACCCATATTTTCAAGCAACGAAACGGCATCTTTAGCTCCCAGTCCGCGCACATTAGGCACCAGCCCATTGGCAAAAGTCTTACGACTCAAATTGACCTTAAACTCCTGAGCGGATGTTGAGATCCACTTAGATTCCACCTCCTGCCCTTCGACAGGCACATGCATATTTTCAAAAATAGTTAACAGATCTTCCTTTGTCCCTCCCTTTGAATAAGGAAGCACCCCTGAATCAGGAACTTTCTCTACTCTCTCATCCAGCATATCAGGACTTGTAGCATATACCCGGTCAGCGATATCTTTAAACACCTTACCGGCCACCACATTTCCATAATAAACATTATTAGAAGGACCATTAACCACCACAATACACGAATATTTAGGTCGGTCAGCGGGAAAATAACCCACAAATGACGCCTGATATTCAACGCCACTTCCACCCTTATACCCTTTAGCACCTTTAGCTATTTGAGCGGTTCCTGTTTTACCTGCTATTTTATAATTTTCATTCTTAAGATTCGTGGCCGTTCCTTTCTCTACAACGCCTATTAATAAATCATGCACTTTTTCAATTGTCGACATGGAGCAGATAGACGGGTTTAACACCTCTGTTTCAAACGACTGCACCAACTCACCATGCCTGTATATCCCTTTAACAAAATGGGGTTTCACCATCTTACCATTATTAGCCACGGCATTATAAAAAGTAAGAATTTGCAAAGGTGTTAATTTAGATTCATAGCCAATCGAAATCCAAGGCAAGGATACACCGGACCATGTTTCAGAACCCGGATATTTAATAAAAGGCTCTCCTTCACCTTTAATCTCCAGTCCATTTTTTTTATTCAAACCCATAGAATAAATTCTATCGATAAATTTTTTAGGATTTGATTTATAGTGTTCAACAATCATTTTTGAGATACCAACATTTGACGAGTATTCAAAAGCCTGTCTGTTGGTAATAGTTCCAAACCCTCCATGATGACTATCACGCATAGTTCTGTCGTAGAACTTGCACACTCCATTTCCTGTATCAATAGAATCTTCCAGATTAATCACTCCATCTTCCAAAGCAACCATCACACTGGCCAATTTAAAAGTTGAGCCTGGTTCAGTTGCTTCGCCTATTGCATAATTAAAATAATCCTCAATATAATTACCCTGACTTTTCCGGTGTAAGTTAACGATGGCTTTTATCTCACCTGTTTCCACCTCCATTAAAACAGCCACACCATGATGGGCATTATGTTTCACCAATTGTTGTTTCAGGGAGCTTTCGGCCACATCCTGAATTTCAATATCAATGGAGGTCATTATATCGTTACCATTTTGAGGAGGCATAACTTCTTCTGGAACCCAATGTCCTGAGATACGGGTATAAGTACTCACACCATTCTTACCCTTAAGCACATTATTATATGCTCTCTCCAGTCCAACCATACCACCCTTTTCCTTTTCCTCATATAGCTTACCAATACTACGAGAGGCCAGTATTCCGAATGGCAATTTTCGTTGATCCAACATTTCAGGAAGAAACCCCCCTTTATTCTTACCCAGACGAAAAATAGGAAACTGCTTTACTTTTTTTAGTTCGGTAAACGAGATGCGTTTACGGTTTATACAGTAATATCTTTTCCTTTGCTGACGCGCCCTAACCAAACTCTTTTTATAAGCCGAAGCAGATTTATCCTTAAAGCAATCCGCCAAACAAATACTCAGGCTATCCACCTTACTATTAAATATATCATCGGTAAGACCATGAGCCATCATATCCATATACAAGCGATAACTCGGTACCGAGCAAGCCAGCTTACGACCATCATTGGCCAAGATATTACCCCTGTTAGCCTCTACCTCACGTTCTTTACTGGTCATATCCTCTTGCAAGCTGCGCCACTTTTCTCCTTCGACCACTTGCAGATAAAGGACTTTCCCAAAGACAAAAATAGCCAGCACTACCAACATCAGGTAAATCACCCCCACTCGCCAGGTTATGTCTCTTTTTATTGTCATTTTTTGCACTTAGTATACTAAACGTTTTAAGTTTTTAATTATTTAAAAAACTTAAAACACCTTATTTGTTTACTATTATTCTTCGAGGAGGCTCAGTCAATTCCTCCAAATCAATACCTGCATCATTTACTTTTTCTAAAATGACCGATTGCTTACTATCATACATCAAATCAGATGAAGTAGTAATAGCTTCTATCCTTAACTCCTGTATATCTGTATTTAAACCAGCTGCTTCTTTCAATAGTTTTTCTACCTTAAAATGATTAGTTATATAAAAAAAGGCCAATACTATCATAAACAAAAAATAAGGCAATTGCTTTACAACTACCTCACGGGTAAATATCCTCCCCGAAACAAAATCACGAAGTGTAATCTTATGTGAGGGCGAATCTCCTGATCCTATAAATTCTGTATCCTTCTTCTTTTTAACCATGCCTACTCTTTTTCTGCAATCCTTAACTTAGCACTCCGCGAGCGGGTATTTTTTTCAAGCTCTTCTTCGGTTGGTAAAATTGGTTTACGACTAATGGCTTTAAAAGGAACAATACTTTTCCCATAAAAATCCTTTTCCGGCTGAACCTGATCACAATCGCCCGTTTTCATAACATTTTTCACCAACCTGTCTTCCAATGAATGATAAGAAATCACCACCAGACGTCCACCAGGGGCAAGCACTTCTTTTGTTTGCATCAACATTTCTTTCAATGCCTCCATTTCACGGTTCACCTCTATACGTAATGCCTGAAACACCTTGGCTAAAAACTTATTTTTCTCACGCGAAGGCACACAAGGCTCTGCCACCTCGAGTAAATCGGCGATCATTTTAAACGAACTTGATTGGCGGCGCAACAGAATACCCCGAACCAACTTGCCTGCATTTTTAATTTCACCATAGGTTTTAAAAATCCTAAACAAGTCATTTTCACTGTACTCATTCAATACGACATCTGCTCTTAGGTGAGCTTGCTTATTCATCCGCATATCTAATTCTCCTTCAAAGCGAAAAGAAAAACCTCTTTCAGGTGTATCAAAATGATGCGACGACACACCTAAATCAGCTAAGATACCGTCAACCTGCTTAATTTTTAGATAACGCAGAAAATGTTTTAGGTAGCGAAAGTTATGACGAACAAAAATCAAACGCTCATCATCAGGTCTATTGGCATAAGCATCCTCATCCTGATCAAACACAATCAATTTACCTCCCTTAAGATGCTTTAGAATTTCTTTAGAATGACCTCCTCCTCCAAAAGTAACATCAACATAAATGCCATTTTCCTTCAGATTCAATCCTGCTATACACTCATGCAGTAAAACCGGTATATGATAAACTTGTTCCATCATTCATCCTCCCTTTTTCTTTTATCTTCACCTCCTAATATACTCTCTCCCATAATCGCCAATTCTTCTTCACTCAGTCCATCTCCATCATAAACAGGCTTGCTCCACAATTCTATTTTATTATCCATCCCTACTAACACCATCTCTCTTGGAACACCAATTTTTTCCATTAATCTCTTTGGAATCAATAAACGTCCATTGGCATCAAAGGTTACTTCTGCTGCCCCACGAAAATACTGCCTGTAAAATTTATTTTGTTCCCGGTTGTACATATTAATTTTTGAGCGAATTTCACTCATCTCCCGTTCCCATTCAGCATAAGGCGACAGCATCAAACAATCCTCATATAAATCTTTTCTTACAATAAAACGGTTCTCTTCCATGGCATTCATTGCCTTTTTAAAAAGAGAAGGCAACACAATCCGTCCTTTTAAATCAGATTTACAAACAAAATCACCTATAAATGTGGCCATTACGATTGTGGATTATTTTTTGTAAAAATATAATTTTTTTAAACCACTATCAACCACTTCATACCACTTTATTACACTTTGTT
>JBFHEL010000207.1:0-7432 GCA_041584155.1 Saccharicrinis sp. | reverse complement strand
CATTTCCTTAACCGCTTCGGACACTATCTTAAGGACTTCAACCTGATCATTATCCAAAGCAATGGAAAGGCCACGCGAAAGAAAATAATCACCTACCAATATAGATATCTTCGATTTCCACAAGGCATTTATAGAAAAAAATCCTCTTCGCTGATAGGTTTCATCAACCACATCATCATGAATAAGTGTGGCTGTATGCAGCAGCTCAATAAGGGCTGCTGCTACAAATGACGATTCAGAAACAGTTCCGGTAAGCTTTGCCGATAAGAAAACCAACATAGGACGCATCTGCTTGCCTTTTCTACGTAGAATATAATTGGTAATTATTTCAAGCAGCGGAATCTTTGATTTTAATTGTTCCTTAAAAAAAGGTTCAAACCGCCCCATCTCTGACTTTATAGGACTTTTAATTGATTTTGATATTGACATGTAGCTTTTATATATTTTCGGAAATATGATTTCCTTAAATTTTTCCAATGCCAAATTTAATAAATTTTCCGGGTTAAAAAGCTTTGACTAACTTTAGTAAGCAAATACAGCATCTCCATTAAATACAGCACCCATGGGATACATGTACAATTGCTTGAAATATTTAACATAAACCCATAAACAAAAGAACCATGGCTACCTATAGATGTTTAGCATGCGGAAACGAGTACATTGAGGAAAACGAAGAAGTACGCTGGGAAGATTTACCCGCAGATTGGATATGCCCGGTTTGTGGCGTTGATAAATCCTTTTTTGAGAAACAAGACGAAAAAGTATCAGATTCAAAATCAGATACAGACCTACCCATCAGCACAGAAAAAGACTACCTGTCCGAGTGGAAAAAATCATCAGATAAGAATGAAGCCTATTTTAATGAAATACATCAGATAGCCGAAAGCGGCACTTCTATCTCTGAGCCCATGAAAACCACTAAACCTATTATATCATGGAACGATATTTTAATTAAAGGTGCACAATTAAGTAAAATACCCCTTCGTCATGATATTCCAGTAAACACCCAAACCATCATTGGCCCCAATGCCAAACACCCCTTAGTCATTGAAACCCCTATTTATATCAGCCACATGTCGTTTGGTGCCCTGTCGAAAGAGATGAAAATAGCATTAGCCAAAGGAAGTGCTGCTGTTCACACACTGATCTGTTCGGGCGAAGGAGGAATTTTACCTGAAGAATTTGATAATGCTTACAGGTATATTTTTGAGTATGTCCCCAATGAATATAGTGTGACAGATGAAAATTTGAAAAAAGCAGACGCCATTGAAATTAAAATAGGACAAAGTGTTAAGCCAGGCATGGGAGGTCATTTACCGGCGGAGAAAGTTACCGAAGAAATTGCTGCCATCAGAGGCAAAATAAAAAATAAAAGCATCCTGAGTCCTGCTAACTATTCAGATATCAAAACAAAAGACGACCTAAAGAAAAAGGTCAATTGGCTTAGGCAGAAATCTGAAGGAAAGCCCATTGGCATTAAATTAGCTGCAGGTCATATTGAAAGTGACATGCAGATTGCAGTATATGCCGAACCTGATTTCATCACCATTGACGGAAGAGGTGGCGCCACCGGTTCGGCACCTAAGTATATTAAAGACCATACCTCAATACCAACCATCTATGCTCTATACCGTGCCAAAAAATATCTGAACGATCACAACATTAAGCATATCTCCTTAGTAATCACAGGCGGACTTCGGGTTTCTTCTGACTTTGCCAAAGCCCTGGCCATGGGTGCCGATGCCATTGCAATAGCCACCGCAGCCATGATTGCAGGTGGATGCCAGCAATACCGTATCTGCAACACAGGCCGTTGCCCTGTTGGAATAGCCACTCAGGATCCTGAATTAAGAAAAAGATTAAATATTGACAAGTCTGCTCAAAGAATAAGCAACTTCCTTTCCGTATCAACCGAAGAACTCAAAACCTTTGCCCGCATAACAGGAAACAATAATGTTCATGATTTGCAAATGGAGGATTTATGTACCACCAACCAGGAGATTTCTAATTATACAAGCATTCCTCATGTGTAAGCAAAACAAACCAATATGCCAGTGAAGAAAATATAATTTCTTCATTGGTATATTTTCCTGCCGGCAATAAACAGCGGAAGTACTCTTGATCTGGAATACTTTTTTTTAAAGAGCACTTCTGCAGTTCATATATCTATCTTATCGAAATATGTAAATATTGTAAATATGTTTTTAATATCTCAGAACATATTTATATATTTGTATTTGTTAAGGTACATTACCAATACTAATTGGTAGAATTATGAAAGAGTTTATTAAAGAGATGAAAATAAAAGATTTAGATGCGGCACAATTGGAACGTGCTGCCAGCATGCTCAAAGCCATTGCTCACCCTATGAGAATAGCTATCTTGAGTCATCTGGAGGAAGGGAAAAAACTTACAGTTACTGAGATACACCAACTTTTAGACATAGAACAATCAACCACCTCACATCACCTTGGTATTTTAAAAGATAAAGGTGTTTTAGTTTCTCAACGCGAAGGAAAAAACACCTTTTACTCACTAAAACACAATAGCCTACAAAATATCGTAGAGTGTGTAAGTAAATGTACCGTTAAACTTTAATGGTGATTGTTGGGCTGCTGGTGTACTTATATTTCTGTTATAAATAATTCGATATATTAGATAATCACTCATCTATTCGATGGAAATACTATCTGCAGGATCGACTATTTGATACATTCATCATCCCATTGGCTTAGGCATTCATCAACTTATCAAAATTTGATAATAGATTAAGTTACTTTCCATAAAGTCTCTTTATCTTATAACGCTTATCTATACATATGTCAAAAATACGATTAACCAAGGAATTCCGGTTCGAGATGGCTCATGCACTATGGAACTACGATGGTTTATGCAAACATTTTCATGGACACTCATATATTTTAAGGGTAACGGTAATAGGTTCTCCAAACAATGACTCTCAAAGTCCTAAATGTGGAATGGTTATGGATTTTGGCCAGCTAAAGGAAATTGTGAACGAGGAAATTGTGAATAAGTTAGACCACAGTGTAGTGATCAATAAGGATTCTGCCTACCACGATTTTTTAAAAATGCCGCAAATAGGAGAAAGAGTTGTGCTAACCAACTACCAACCTACCTGCGAAAATATGATTATTGAAATGGCTGAAAAGATTGCCTCTCGCCTGCCCCAAGAGGTGCAATTACATAGCTTAAGATTAAACGAAACGGCAAATTCCTTTGCCGAATGGTTTGCCGAGGATAATAGCTAAAAATAGCCAAGAAGTATTTAATACCTGCCACCCTTAAAAAGCACTCAATAAAAAAAGCCAGAATACAGTGGGATGTATTCCGGCTTAACAATAAACACAAAATTGTGTGAGTGGTGCTTATATTTTACTTTCTTTTGGTTTTGTTACTTTACCATATACTATTAAAGCTATTGCCGAAACAAAGGCTATTGCTCCAAAATAATACCATATATAATGTGCATTTGCACTGGCAAGCTCCCATTCTGCTGTTCTTCCTCCAAACTTAACCGGATCAGGACAATATTTATCTAACAGAACACCCGACATTAAAAACCCAAATATACTCGACAAAAAGGAATGCAAGTGGCTAAATCCCAAATACAAGCCCTCTTCTCCCTTAGGAGCCTGCAAGGAAAAATACTCCAGAAAACGAGGCGAAATAAATGATTCGGCCAAACCCTGAAAAGCAATACCTACAATCATCATAAAAGCTACCGGATGCAATCCTAAAATACTTTCTCCCGGCAAAAGATTACCTGCAGCCATACAAAATGCCGATACCGGCATAATAAACATTCCCACAGTCATCGAAAACAAAGCCGTTCTTCTTTTCATCATAGCCGTAATAAGAGCTACAGTACTAAAAACCACCAATGGATTCACATTGGCATACCAGCTAATGGCCGCTCCTTCTCCTGCCATACGTAAAACATATTTAGGCATAGTTGCATATAGCTGATGCTGCACCATCCAAAAACCGGTAATAATAACAATTAACACGATTAAACGAGTATTTCCCAACACCTTAATAAAGGCCTGCCATATCTCACCAAAACTCTTTCCTTCACGTTGTTTTACCGAAGGTTTAAAGAAAAAATACACGGCTATAAGGGCTAAAAAGGTCATTCCTGCGGAAAAGAAACTAATGGTTATTAAACCACTATTACCCATAGCATCACGCAGGGGTTTAACAATAGTTTTTCCGGAAAAGGCGCCAATATTTACGATGGTATAAAAAATAGAAAAGCCTGTTGCCCGATTGGCTTCGCTTGTCTCCATGGATA
Organism: Saccharicrinis sp.; assembly: GCA_041584155.1. Classification (GTDB taxonomy): domain Bacteria; phylum Bacteroidota; class Bacteroidia; order Bacteroidales; family Marinilabiliaceae; genus Saccharicrinis. Next base: position 3,120 of record JBFHEL010000207.1, on the reverse strand, counting down.
CTGTACCCGTGATCACTGACTTTATAAAACTACCCCCAATAATAATGAGGGCCATGACAGGAATAACCACATACCGATAAGCACTTTCGCCTAAACCCGTAAATGTAGATGTTTCATTATATTGCGCTAATCCAGCCCCCTCAATTAAGGTAGGCAACAGACCCAACCCCAGATACCCTAAAGATAAAAAGGTAAAAGCAATAAGAAGGGATTTCTTGAAACCTATTTTATCTGCATATGCTCCGGCAAAAGTGGGCAGAAAATACAATAAACCAGAAAACACCCCGGCAATAGATGCCGCCTCAATATCCGAAAAAGATAGGATTCGGGATAAATATAAGGTGATAACTATAAATACCCCATAATACGCTGCTCTTTCCAATAACTCAGCGAAATTGGCCGTCCAAAATGCTGCAGAAAAACTCTTCTTTGATACTTCCGTCATAAATTAAAATACTTTTTAATGGTAATTTGGGTGCATAGATAACAATACTTCGAGTTTTACAAAAAGACAAAAATCATGTAAATCAGGAATTAATGCCTATTCTGGTCAATATTGAGAATTATTTTCCGAAATAACTAAGTAAACTAATATCTTTGATACTTAAACTACGATGTTTTTTTCATGATAGAATCTACCAGAGGAATTGTTTTAAGTTATACCAAATATGCCGAGACCAGTATTATTTCTCATATTTACACAGAGAAATTCGGTTTGCAATCGTATATCATCAATCAGGTAAGAAGCAAAAAAAACAAAGGCAAGGGCATCTTCCTTCAATCGCTTACCTTATTGGATTTAGAGGTATATCACAGCGAAAAAAATACCATTCATCGCATTAAGGATTTCAGGATTCACACGCCCTTTACCCTAATACCTTTTGAAGCCGTGCGAAGAAATTTGTCGTTTTTTATTGCTGAGGTATTGAGCAAAGCCTTAAAACACGAAGATAAGCAAGAAGGTAACCTGTTCGATTTTTTATATCATAGCATTTTATTGTTTGATAGCCCAATGAATGGCATTCAGAATTTTCATTTGTTTTTATTATTCAGGTTAACTCAACCTCTTGGCTTTTATCCCCATCTTGAAAAAGCTGTACAACCCAAATATTTTGATTTAAAAAGGGGGATGTTCCAGGCTACAGAGCCTGCCCATCGTCATTTTTTAAATGTATGGCAAGCGGAATTATTATTAAAACTAAAAGACACAAAAATAGAAGATCTGGCCGATATTCATCTTACAGGACCACAACGAACCGAGTTTATTGAAAAAATGCTGGAATATTATCACTTGCACCTTTCTGGCTTTTCGAATATTAAATCATTCGCTGTGTTAAAAGAGTTGTACAAATAAGCCCTTCTTAGCCTTTTTGATGTTTTAAAAAAGATTAAATCCCTTTAATCTCCCCTATCATATCAAAAAAACTTTCGTAAATTGTCTTAATAAAATCACAAAGACCAAACTTAAGCTAACCAATCATTTAACTATTATGATAACACAAAATATAGAACATTTATCCTCTCCAAATGATATTGTTGCCTATGCCAAAGAGACGGGGATCCTCAATATGGCAGAAAATTTCTCTGCTTTGGAGTGCAAGCCTGAATTGGAACAACTATTGCAAACCAACATGGTACCTTATGCCAATATGCCATCTCCCAGGTTTGGCTTATACCAATTAAGGGAAGCCATCTCAGCTAAAGTAGCCAGGTATTACGACTATAGTTACAATCCGGAACATGAAGTATCGGTTACCTCAGGTATTAAGCAGGCTTTATTTGCCACCATGATGGCCCTGTTAAAAGAAGGTGACGAGGTGATTATCATTGAGCCCGCCCATAAAAGCTATGAGGCCGCCATTAATATAACAGGAGCCCGGGTGGTCTATATTGAGTTAAAAGCACCTGAGTTTTTGATGAATTGGGAAGATGTTCAAAAGTTGATCAACCCCAAAACACGGATGATCATCATTAACAATCCTCATTTCCCAACAGGCACTACGCTCTCGGAACTGGATATGCTGCGATTACAAAAGATCATCAGTGGTACCAACATACTTATTTTAAGCGATGAATCATTTGAACATACAGTATTTGATAAAGAAATGCACCAGAGCATGGCACTTTATCCCAAACTCAGGGAAAGGAGTATTATTATTTCTTCCTTCGATGAAACCTTTCATATCAGAAACTGGCATGTAGGCTATTGCCTGTCTACCCAGAAGTTAATGAAAGAAATCAGAAAGGTAATGTCCATTATGGGAGAAGGCATCACCATTCCTTATCAGAAAACCCTTGCTGAGTACATGTCAACACAACCGGATTATAATTTGCAGGCTGCTATTTACCAACACAAAAGAGATTTATTTATACACGCTTTGGAAGATAGCCATATTAAAGCTATTCCCAGTAAGGCATCGTACTTTCAACTTATTAGCCGATCAGAAAAAAGCGAAGAGACTGATATCAACTTCGCCTCGATGCTGATGAAAAAGCAAGATCTGGCTACCGTACCCGTTGGTTATTATTATCATCAAAAAACAAACTCCCGCTACCTTAGACTTAATCTTTCTGTACCCGATGATGTTATACTTGAGGTAGCCAAAAGATTAAAAGAAATTTAAAAAGATGTGTTCACCTGTGTTTTATAGAGCAATGTAAGATCAATAAACATCCTCTTCCCGGTACAGTAAAATTAAATTGTTTCATAAAACAGACCACTTGCGATCAGGCAAAAATATAAACTGAAGATCATATACTACTTTTACTTTCGGGTAAAATATTTATATTTGCACCCACATTTAAGCACGGCCCCATAGTTCAAGGGATAGAACAAGTGTTTCCTAAACACTAGATACAAGTTCGAGTCTTGTTGGGGCTACTTTAAAACCCATAAGTAAAATTGCACACCAATTTTCTTATGGGTTTTGTATTTTCAACAGCTAAACATACTTATTCAGACTTCCTTCATGTGCCAGTACACGCCTTGTGATTTATTTATCCGGATCAGGTAAAAAGGAAGAAAGGTTAAAGTAACAAGGTTAAAGGGAAATAAGTGTAAAGGATAAAGGAAGAACGGTTAAAGTAAAAAGGAAAGTGAAGAGGTTGATTTTGATATTT
>JBFHEL010000206.1:0-7484 GCA_041584155.1 Saccharicrinis sp. | reverse complement strand
TAATAAGAATATAACACCTCATGAGTATGCTAATAAGGATTTATCAAAGCCACTTATCCATTAGTTGAGCCAGATCATCCAGCTTTACAGGTTTTCCAATATAATCATTCATACCTGCTTCTATACAAACCTCCCTATCCCCTTTCATGGCATTAGCTGTCATGGCAACAATGGGGATATCTACATGATTGGCTCTTAATTCACGAGTGGCATCCAAACCATTCATCACAGGCATTTGAACATCCATTAATATCAAATCGAACTTAAATTCTCCTCCGGATATCATATCAACAGCCTCTTTACCATTGCTTGCAATGGCTGTTTTCAGCCCTATCTTATCCAGCATTTTCCCGGCAATTTTTTGATTTATAAGATTGTCCTCAACCAATAGGATGATTTTATCCTTAATTTTTTCTTCAAACGATCTTTTATCTTTTTTATGCATCGTTTCATCCATATCCTCAGCAAAAAACAATTCTTTGATAGCAGAAAATAGTTTGCTATGCTTAATAGGCTTACTCAGCACATAATCCATCTGCTCATACTCAGGTTTTTTGCTCAATTGCAAGTCCGAGGTAAATAAAATAACTTTCAGCTTACTGTTATACTTCTTAAGGTCTGCAACAAAATTCTTATCTACTTTACCAAAAACATGGGCATCCACAATCATTAGCTCCAAATCTTTCTTTTCCTTAACAAGCTCTCTGGCCGATTTAACATCAAAACAACTTTGCGATACAATACCCCAGTTATTTAGTGTTTTCTTTAACAGTAACAGGTTCGTTTTATGGTTATCAACCACTAGCGTTTTAATACCCCTAAACATGCCTCCTTGTAATTCTGTAGAATCCTGATTCTTATCAATAACAAATGGCAAAATGAAATGAAAAATAGAGCCCGGGTTTTCTTCGCTAAAGGAAAAGTTTGGGTTGGGACTTTCCACCCATATCTTACCTCCCATCAGCTCAATTAGCATTTTTGAGATACTTGTACCTAATCCTGTTCCTCCAAATTTACGGGTAGTTGACCCATCGGCCTGGGTAAAGGATTCGAAAATCTTTTCCAGTTTATCTTTAGGGATACCAATTCCCGAATCTTCCACGGCAAAATGAAGGGTGATTTGCGAACCTATTTGTTTGTTCACTTCTACTTTTAAAACCACTTCACCCTCGGAAGTAAACTTAACCGAGTTACCCAAAAGATTTACCAGCACCTGAATTAAACGACTCTCATCGCCCACTAATATACTTGGAATAGTTTGTTCGACACTGCTAATCAGTTCTATTCCCTTTTCATTGGTTTTAAACGACATCTGATCCATTAGGTATTCAATGGTCGACCTGATATTAAAAGGATAAGGCTCAATTTTCATTTTCCCTGCCTCTATCTTGGAGAAATCGAGAATATCATTGATAATATTAAGCAGGTTTTCGCATGAACGGCTAATAATAGAAACTACATTATTTTGCTCTTTGCTAAGTTTTGTACTTCCCAACAACTCAGTTGCCCCAATAATTCCATTCATCGGTGTTCTTATCTCGTGACTCATATTGGCCAGAAACTCAGACTTTGCTTTGTTTGCCTCTGCTTCTCGTTGTTGTACCTCTTTTTGAGCGCTAATATCCATAAATGCCTCCAGATACACATTTTCATTATTCAAACGAATAGGAATAATGTTTTTCAGTATGGACCTTGATTTATTATTTTGCTTAACAATTAAACGTTCCTCAAGAATAGAAATAACAATTCGGGTTGCCGGATCTGAAACATGTTCTTCTTTCTGGGTAATAAATACTTCCTTATAATCCTGTCCTTTCATGGCTTCAATAAGCTCTTTTTGATCCTTGTAGCCCATTGTTTTAGCCGCGGTATCATTAGCCTGAATAATTTCCTTTTGGCTGTTAACAATTAATATACCCACCGGAAGGTTATCAATAATAGTCTTCATAGACTCTATCGACTCCTCAAGAGAAAGGGTCAGTGTACGTTTTTCAGTAATATCTTCCTTAATGGTTATAAAAGAAGAAATGGTATTTGATTTACTCATGACGGGAGATATGAGCACTTTTTCCCAGTAAAGCTCCCCATTTTTGCGTGTATTACTCACTTCTCCTGTCCATATATTTCCTTCCTGGATGGTTTCCCAGAAGGCAGGCGTTCCATCACCCGGCGATTTATGAAAAGAGTCCATTTTATTTTGTAACACTTCTTTCTTCTGATAACCTGATATTTCTTCAAAACCTTTATTTACATACTCAACATTACCCTTTGTGTCGGTAATCATTATGGAAATAGGACTTTGCTCCACAGCCTGCAGTAATTTTTCGTTACTATCTTCGGCTTTACGACGAGTAACAATAACCTTTTTAATTTGAATAATGATGTAGTAGGTAATAACAATAGCAAAGAGGTTACAAACAAATAAAATAAGATACTTAATATTGTTGTAACGAGTTAAAATATTGATGCTTGCATTATTCAGCGACACCACATTTTTATTGATATCGTAGGAGATTTTATTCTCTATCTCATTGATTCGGGAGAAAAGTGTTTCTGATTGTTTCACATAAAACCCAATGGTTTGCATATATTTTTCATGCTCCATCACCGAATTTTTAAGATTAGGAGCAATAATAGCCGATATTTTGGAAGCCAACAATTGCAGGTCATTAATCTTAGGTGCCAATTCTTTGATCTCGGGTATGGTACCGGTATATTCATCCACCTCATGAACAATAACCTCTGTAATCATCTCTTTCTCCTGTAAATTAACTGGCTTCACCTCGTTAAGCGTACCTCCGTTATCAAGTATCTCAATAATATTGAGACTCTCGTTAACCAAAGTATTAATACTGTTATTGGTATTGGTTAATTGTTGAGGATGATCAATGCCCGAAAAATCCTTAAATAAAAGATTTAGCTTAAGTAAATTCTTTTGAAGAACCTTTTCAATCTTTTGCTTTTGCTCCTGATTATGTATGATTTGTTGATATCTGATAGTATATGCCTGATCAAAATAATTTTCAATTACCATAATAGCTGTAATTGTTAGTAAAAAAATAGCTAACAATAAATAGAGCTTTACTATGATAGATTCATCAATTAATTTATTCCGCTTTTCAGCATATTTTAACTTAACCACAAGCTTACATTTTACAGATAACTTTGCTTTTCCAGTCTATTTTGTTCAACATATCCCTCTGTTCATTGTGCTGAAAGCAATACGAAAAGCTTAATTGGGTATAAATTTAAAAAATTAATGATTTCCTCCTACTAAAACCATACTTTCTAAAAACATTTATCCCTTCTTGCTCTGTAGCAAAAGTTAAAAATGCTCTTGCCAGATCCTTATTTTTGCTTGTTGAAAGGATGCCAGCATAAATTTCTGTAGGGAATTCAGTACTTTGAGCTATAGGAAAAACCTCCACTTCATCCTTATTCCCGTTGTTAAATAAATCACTGTTCCAGTTAATGACCAACTGCGCTTCATCATTTTCAAGGCTTTTAACCAAACCTCGAGAATCTGTAGATAGTGCCACCACATTCAAAATAACATCATCATAAATATTTGCCTTATCCAGAATCTTTCGTGTTTCAGAACCTAATGAACTGGTTTCCGGGTTGGCAATAATAACAGCATATTTTTTGTCAGCCAGCTCTGTTAAATCGCCCGAAAAACCCGAAGGATTACCTTTTAATGCCATCACAACCAAAGGATTAGTTCCTAAATAAACAGAATCAACAATAAATGACTCGGCTCGTTGTTGCAATTTTAAAAAACCATCGTGAGAAGCCGGTATATAGATATCCCCTTCGAGTGAATACTGAATAAGACTTGCTAAATTCTGCGAACAGTCATTATGTAATTTAATCTTGCAATGATTAACTTCTTCAAACTTCCCTTTAAGTTCCATCAGAGGAGGTACCATCACGTTTTCGCAGTAAATCAAAATCTCTTTATTCTTAAGATTTTCATCCGCTGATTCTAACTTCTTATTCTTACCACAAGAAGCTAACAAAACGATTAATATGGCTAATGTTAAATATTTCAAGATGGCTGGTTATTTATCATTGTAAAGTATATTTAATTCGTTAATTGCAACAAAAGGTATTGACTGACAAAATTTCAATCAAGCAATGATCAACAAATTATCCATATTCTAAACACCTTTAGAATACACCATATTTATCTACAACAAGTTAAGGAGAAAGAATAATTCAGAAAGAAGAATTAATCACTTAATTAACAGTGTTTGTCAAATATAACTATCGCTTTATGAAGTGTTTACGTATCCATCGAGGAACTAAAACCATTCCCACAAATAAATAAGGGTAGTAACTAACCGCTCTCCATAGAAAGGCCAGGGTAACTCCAGTGCCCAGAGGTATAATGCCAACCAAAAACTCTTTAAACACGTACTCAGCAAAACCACTTCCCCCTGGCGTTGGGGTAACTAACATCATAATCCACATCACTAGCTGCTTTCCAAACACCAGGATATTATCACCAAAAGACAGAAAACCAAATCCAAAAAATGAGAAAATAATAGTATTTACCACCCAATACCTGCTTGTCCAGCTCAGCGCCGTGGCACCAAAAGCTTTGAGCCAATTCTTAAAAGGCCATTCTTTAAATTCATTAGATGCTGTTATTAAATCAGTGCCTGACTCGTTGGCATCAGGCCGCCACTTACGAATAATTGGTAATTTAAAAATCCACAAAAGCAGGAATTTTAGTCCGCGTGGGTTGACGAAAAGTCCATAGGTTAAAATCATAGTGTAAATAAATTTTAACCCATATCCTATTAAAGCAAATATAAGAAACTGATTTTTATACCATGGCACAGCAAGAATATCAACGCCAAAACTAAAAATATCGGTTCGTCCGATAAATAATAATACAACCGGAAAGGCAATCATAAAATACAGCTCATCTAAAAAAGAAGTAACCATAACTATCGCTGTACTTTTGCCGATAGTAATGCCCTCCTTATTCAAAAAAAAGATAGCCACACTTGTTCCTCCTATGGCGGAGGGTGTAATGGCCGAAGTAAATTCCCATAGCATGATTACCGAAAAGGCCTTACGCCATCCTAATTTTTTATTTGATAACTGCCTGATACGTATGATATAACCAAAGTCGCGAATAGCCATAAACAAAACAGACACCATTAACCAGAATACTGTTTTTAGCGTAAACTGCATGACATCAAGACTCCCCGGGGTATATTCACGATAAAGCATAAAGCCCGAAAATCCTATCCCTATTAAAATAGGCAGAATGACTTTTGAGGGCCTGATGCTTTTTACTATTTTTCCCGAATTATCGTGTGATGACATAGAGATACCGGATATTTACCTGATGAACATTATTCTATATTCCATAATAAAAAAAGTATAATAAATGTAAGAGAAAATATTGATGAATTAGGATAATTATGATCTCAAACTTATTTTTTTATTTCTTAAATGGATAAAAGTATGCTTCCAAAATTTCTACTCCCATATTATATATTCCATAGACATGTAAATAATTCTATTTTTAAACTAACGACAGGCTGGAGTATTCACCGTCTAAGCACCAATCTCCTGCGACCGCGTTTTAAATATGACCGTACATTAAAAAATATGGCTCATTACCCTAAAACCATGAAAGCAATTGATTAAGCAAGACTTCTGTACAAAAAGAGTATCTTATTCTATTCCCAGGGCACTAATTTTGAACGGTAAAAATTAATTTCTTTCATTTCCAAACGCCTGCCATGGTCTGCAAGACGAAGTTTATAGTCTTGCCAATTGCGTTTTTCTGCCGGGGTCCAGCCTATTTCAGCATGACCAATTAAACGGGGAAAAATAAGATAATCCATATCATCTGTAGTAACAACCGTCTCGGTCCATAAAGGCGATTCCAGCCCCAGAATATCATCCTTAGCAATCCCGGGTTCCAGTGTGGATGGCTCCCATTCATAAGCAATATCCAACTCAATATATGACGCCCAATGTAAACCAATATGAGTAGTAGAGTCATACTGCATATCCAGATAGGCTTTCTTTGCCGGTGACATCAGCACCTTAGCTCCTTTTTGCTTTCCCAGCAAGGCATTTTCACCCTTTGCCCAATATTGTACCACATCACCCGACTCGATATCAGCATGAGCTATCTCATCCCAACCAATCATCTTTTTATCGTACTTTTTTACAATCTGACGAACGCGATTAATGAAATAAACATAATCATCGTATTGGGTAACATGGGATTCGTCACCCCCAATGTGAATATAGTCACCATCAGTAATAGCTGACAGCTCTCTGATAACATCATCTACAAAATTATAGGTAATTTCACTACGCACATTTAATGTACTAAATCCGACCTTCATTCCGGTATACAACTCAGCTTTTTTATTTGTTCCGTTCAGCTCAGGATAAGCCACATAAGCAGCATTGGTATGGCCCGGCATATCAATTTCAGGAATGATAGTAATAAATCGATCTTTAGCATATTCCACAATCTCTTTGTAATCTTCCTGTGTATAATAACCACCCTCTTCTCCACCTACCTGAGTACTTCCTCCTATAGTCGTTAATTTAGGCCATGATTTTATTTCAATACGCCAGCCCTGATCATCACTTAAGTGCAAATGCAATCTATTTAATTTATACGCAGACATCTGATCTATTAAACGCTTAACTACATCAACCCCAAAAAAATGACGTGATACATCCAACATAGCACCTCGATAAGCATATTCAGGATAATCAGTGATACTTCCCGAAGGCACAATCCATCTTGGTTGTTCACCTTCAGCCTGCCTGATGGCCTGCAATAAGGTTTGTATACCCATAAAAAGGCCTGATGGCTGGTTGGCTTTTACGATAATCCCATTTTCATCAATTTCCAATTGATATCCTTCTGTACCCAAAGACTCTTCATCAGCATTCAAGGTCAAAACAATTCCTTCTTGAACGGAACTTTCGTTAATAACTTTAATTGCTGGTTTAAACCCTGTTAAAAACTCAATTTGCTCAACCAAAATACCCGCAGTTTTTAAAACTTCCTCAGCTTTGTCTGCTACATAAACCTCTGTTGATTGATCAATCATATAAGAACTACCGGTAGCCATCACTGCTATCGGTAATGGAATAAAGCTCACTTTAGAAAGATCTGCAGGAATTGGCTTGGTACAAGCTGTCATAGTTACAAATAGCGTTATAACGAATAATACATTATTTTTCATTGTTCATGTTTTTAACCCTGATTATCGAATATTGCTGAAAATTACGACAAAAAAAAAGAGACTCAAAATTAATTGAATCTCTTTTTCTGCTCCCCCTCTAGGACTTTAACCCAGGACCCTCCCGTGATACTTCACGGGATGCTCTTAGCGCGAGCGCATTCTTTCCGGCCAGACTTTTTCTTTCTTTTTGTGACAATGACAAAAAGAAAAGAATAATATATAGTGTGTTTTCTGTTTAATAGTGTG